>NZ_JAHLEM010001247.1 GCF_018883605.1 Streptomyces niphimycinicus
CCGTCTTGGCCGTTCCGGCCGGGCTCGGTGGGTGGGCGCTGGGTGGGGCTCATGGGCCACCGCCGGGGCTGCCGTGGCCGGGGCGGGGCTCGGGGGCGTCGGCCGGGCCGGAGGCAGCCGTGCGTACCAGGGGCGGCAGCTCCAGGGGCGGCAGCTCCAGCGGCGGGCTCAGCGGGTCTGCCGGGACGTTTCCGCGCTCCTCGGGGGCGTCCGCGGTGACCGCCGCATGCCAGCCGTGGCGGTCCAGGGCGGTGCTGAGGGCCCGCACCATCCGGGGGTCGAACTGCGAGCCCGCGCACCGCTTCAGCTCCTCCACGGCCGTGTCCACCGGCCGGGCCCTGCGGTACGTACGCGTCGAGGTCATCGCGTCGAAGGCGTCCGCCACCGCGACCACCCGGGCGAACTCGGGGATCTGCGCCCCGGCGAGCCCGTACGGATAGCCGCTGCCGTCCAGCCGCTCATGGTGGTGGAGGATCGCGGCCCGCGCCTCGCCCAGGAAGCCGATGCCGCGCACCATCTCGTCGCCGTACTCGGGGTGGAGTTCGATCACCCGGCGCTCATCGGGGGTGAGCGGGCCGTTCTTCCGCAGCAGCCGGGTGGGCACGCCGAGCTTGCCCACGTCGTGGAGGATGCCCGCGATCCGCACCGCCTCCAGCCGGTCGCCGCTCATGCCCAGCTCGCGGGCGATCATCGCGGAGGCCCGGCCGACGCGCTCGCTGTGGCCCCGGGTGTAGCGGTCCTTGATGTCGACCGCCTGGACCAGGGCCCGGATGGTGGCCTGATGGGCGGCGCTCTCCCGGCGGTAGAGCACGAAGCCGCAGGCGCAGACGTACATCGGCAGCAGCACCAGCAGGGCCGCCGCCGGTCCGTAAGGGCTGCGCCAGAGCACCGCCATGGCGAGCCCGGCGGGCCCGTGCACCAGACACGGGGCGAGCGCGCCGGGCAGCCGGCCGCACCAGGCGGCGCGCGGGGAGTGGCGCTCGGCGGTGACCAGCACCCCGCCCTCCAGGGCGGTGGCGGTCAGCCCCAGGACGAGCGCGGCGGCGACGGCGGCCACCAGGGCGTACGCAAAGCCGGGCGTACCGGATGCCTCGGGGGCGGGAAGCCGCGCAACGGGGTCCTGAGCGCCGTCACCGAGCGCCCACAGGGCGCTGAGGGCCCGAGGGCCGCCCAGAGCCGCGAAGGCGCACGAGGCGGCCCAGACGGCCAGCGAGAGCCG
>NZ_JAHLEM010001248.1 GCF_018883605.1 Streptomyces niphimycinicus
GGCCATAAGGCCGCCCGCCGCGCCGCCGGTGGTTCCGGATCTACGCGCGGTAGAGGGCGCGGGCGCGCGCCAGGTCGACAGGCCCGTCCTCGAGCCCGTCCTCGTCGAGGTGCAGAAAGTAGTTCACCTGCCATGCCTGAGTGCTGCGTGCCTGGCGATTGGCCGTGGTCACCCACGGCGGGTAGACGCGGAACCCTCGCTTCCCGGCGGAGCCGCTCCGGGACACGATCCCGCGCTCGCACAGCACCTCCCTCGGGAACACGAACTGCCCGAAATGGCCGCTGTCACGGCTGCTGATGACGATGAGGTCGGCCCCGTCGTCGGCGTCGAAGGGCCGGATCGGCCCCTCCGCCGACCGCTGCCAGACGGTGACGAACTGGCCAACCTTCGTCGGGGTGGTCTTGGCCACACGGAACCTGACCGACCGCCCGTCGAGCGTGAACCCATGAGCCGCGTACTCGGCGCTCTCCGGCTCGGGCACCGGCTGTGAGCAGGCAAAACCGCTCGGGTCGTACACGTACGTCCGCGCCGCCAAGAGATCACAGTGGAGCTCTGACCACGGCTGATTCGTCACCATTCCCTCATCCTGCCATCGCGTCCACCGCACGCCGCCGGTGTCCGTGGTGGCTCAAACGCATGCCCCACGGACGTGATTCCACGGTCCGGCGCATCGCCGCCGTTTACCGAGGTAAACGGCGGATAGCCGTCACGCGCGCGGAAGGAGCCCGGTGCGGGCCCACGGCCTTACGGCCGCCGCAGTGCCGGGTGGTCGGCCACCACCGTGCAGGACCCCGGTGCGATCTCGGTGAACCCCGCGTCGCGCACCACCGGCAGCCCGCTGGTGGTGAGTTCGTCCCACCGCTCGGCCGATGCCGTACGCACCGCCAGCGGGAACCCGGCCTCGCGCCAGGCGGCCCGCACCGTGTCGTCCAGCTCCCACCAGGCCAACTGCGCGCCGTGTCCGGCCTGGGCCATCGCCTTGCCCGCGGACATCTCCACATGGGGGCTCAGCCACAGCACCGGACCGCTGAGATCGGGGGCGGGCGGCGGCTCGGGGTCGTCCAGGTCGGTGCCGGATACCTGGAGCTTGGCCAGCTCCTTGGGCCAGCCGTCCAGCGGCACCGGCGGGAACACCCGCACCTCGGCGGCCGGTGGCGGCCCGTCCTCGGCAGCGGTCGCGGCGGGCTCCCGGCCCGTGACCGTGATGCCCGG
>NZ_JAHLEM010001249.1 GCF_018883605.1 Streptomyces niphimycinicus
CCCCGCGCGGACGGCCGGAGCACGGCCGGCAGCCCGGCGGCGGTGAGCCGCCGGCCGGCGCCTCGCCCGACGCGCCCTTCCTCATCCAGTACACCTCCGGCTCGACCGGGGAGCCCAAGGCGGCCGTCCACACCCAGCGCAACCTGGTCAACGGCGGGGACATCTACACCCGCGTCTACGGCATCACCGAGGACGACCGCATCCTGACCGCCGTCCCGCTGCCGCACTCCTTCGGCATGATCGCCGGGCTGGTCACCGCCCTGCGGGCCGGGGCACAGCTCGTCCTCCTCGGCCGCTTCACCCCCGCACGGCTCCTGGGCGCCCTGGCCGAGCACGCCTGCACGGTGCTGGTGGCCGCTCCCATGGCCTATGACCTGACGACGCGCACGGCCGCCGGCTCCCGCTTTCCGAGCCCGCCGCGCACCCTGCGGCTGTGCCTGTCCTCGGGTGCCGCCCTGCCACCCGCCGTGGCCCAGCGGGCCAGGGCGCGGCTGGGGCTGGACATCCAGCAGGTCTACGGCTGCACGGAGGCTGGAGTCATCGCCGCGCGACACCCCGGGGACGGCGCCGGTGCGGACCGTGGCGTGGGCCGGCCCGTGCCCGGCGTACGGGTCCGGATCGTCGACGACCGCGGACAGGACGTGCCTGAGGGCGAGGAGGGGGCGCTGCTGGTGCGGACGCCCGCGATGTTCACGCACTACCTCGGCCACCCCGAGGCCACCCGGCGGGCCCTTCACGACGGTTGGTACGCCACCGGTGACGTGGCCCGCCTCGGCACCCGGGGCCACCTGCACCTGGTCGGCCGCAAGGACTCCTTCATCAACGTGGGCGGCAAGAAGGTCAACCCCCTGGAGGTCGAACAGGTCCTGCTCGCCCATCCGTCGGTGGCCGAGGCGGTGGTATGGGGCGAGGAGACGGGCGAGACCGGCCAGCGCGTACGGGCCACCGTCGTCGCCCGCGCCCCCTTGCCCGCGACGGAACTGACCGCCCACTGCCGTGCCCGGCTCCTGCCCCACCAGGTGCCCACCGCGGTCGACTTCGTCCCCGTGCTGCCGAAGAACTCCATGGGCAAGATCAGACGCGCCGCGGTGAGCGGCCAGGCCCCCCACCAGGCCGCAGGGCCCGCACGGCCGTGGACGCCGTCCGGCTGACGGACCGGCGCCACGACGCCCGGCGATGCCGCGGCACCTGCCCGAGCCCGGCCGGGG
>NZ_JAHLEM010001250.1 GCF_018883605.1 Streptomyces niphimycinicus
CCCCGGCCGCCGCGTGGTGGAGTCGGGCGGCGGCGCGGCCCCCGGCGGGCTCGCGGAGCGGCTGCTGGGACTGTCCGTCCCCGAGCGCGACCGGCTGCTGCTGGAGATCGTCTGCGGTCAGGTCGCCGCCGTCCTCGGCTACGCGGGCCCCGAGGCCGTCGGCGCCGGGCGCGCCTTCAAGGAGCTGGGCTTCGACTCGCTCACCGCCGTCGAGCTGCGCAACCGCCTCGGCGCCGTCACGGGCGTACGGCTTCCGGCCACCCTTGTCTTCGACTACCCGACGCCCACCTCGCTCGCCGGTTTCCTGCGCACCGAGATCCTCGGCGACCAGGCCGACGAGGCGGCGTCCGCCCCCGCCGCCACCGTGGCCGTCGCCGACGACGAGCCCATCGCCATCGTCGGCATGAGCTGCCGCTACCCGGGCGGGGTCACCAGCCCCGAGGAGCTGTGGGAGCTGGTCACCGGCTCGGTGGACGCCATCTCCGGCTTCCCGACCGACCGTGGCTGGCAACTGGACGGGCTGCTGGGCGACGACCCCGGGCAGACCGGCACCAGCGCCACCATCGAGGGCGGATTCCTCTACGACGCGGGCGAGTTCGACCCCGACTTCTTCGGGATCAACCCGCGCGAGGCGCTCGCCATGGACCCGCACCAGCGGCTGCTGCTGGAGAGCTCCTGGGAGGCGTTCGAGCGGGCCGGGATCGACCCGGCGACCGTGCGCGGCAGCAAGACCGGCGTCTTCGCGGGCGTCATGTACCACGACTACCTCTCCCGGCTGACCGCCCTGCCGGAGGGCCTGGAGGGCTACCTCGGCACCGGTACGGCGGGCAGTGTCGCCTCCGGCCGGGTGGCCTACACCTTCGGACTGGAGGGCCCCGCGGTCACCATCGACACGGCGTGCTCGTCGTCGCTGGTGGCGCTGCATCTGGCGGCGCAGGCGCTGCGCAGCGGCGAGTGCACCATGGCGCTCGCGGGCGGTGTCACCGTCATGTCCACCCCGGACACCTTCATCGACTTCAGCCGCCAGGGCGGGCTGTCGGCCAGCGGCCGCTGCAAGTCCTTCTCGGGCGACGCGGACGGCACCGGCTGGGCCGAGGGCGTCGGCATGCTGCTGGTGGAGCGGCTGTCGGACGCGAAGAAGAACGGCCACCGGGTGCTGGCGGTCGTGCGGGGCACGGCGGTCAACCAGGACGGTGCGTCCAA
>NZ_JAHLEM010001251.1 GCF_018883605.1 Streptomyces niphimycinicus
GATCGGGGGCCGCCGGACCGAAGGCGGCCGCCTCGGGGGCCACCGGATCGGGGGCCGCCGGATCGGGGGCCGCCGGATCGGGGGCCGCCGGACCGAAGGCGGCCGCCTCGGGAGCCACCGGATCAGGCGCAGCCGGACCGAAAGTGGCCGACTCGGGGGCCACCGGATCAGGGGCCGCCGGATCGGGGCTGGCTGGACCGGAGGCGGCCGACTGAGGGGCCGCCGCCTCGGGGGCGACCGGATCAGGCGCAGCCGGACCGAAAGTGGCCGCCTCGGGGACCACCGGATCAGGCGCAGCCGGACCGAAAGTGGCTGGCTCGGTGCCAGCCGGATCGGGGGCGGC
>NZ_JAHLEM010001252.1 GCF_018883605.1 Streptomyces niphimycinicus
AGCCACCGGATCAGGCGCAGCCGGACCGAAAGTGGCCGACTCGGGGGCCACCGGATCAGGGGCCGCCGGATCGGGGCTGGCTGGACCGGAGGCGGCCGACTGAGGGGCCGCCGCCTCGGGGGCGACCGGATCAGGCGCAGCCGGACCGAACGTGGCCGACTCGGGGGCCACCGGATCAGGGGCCGCCGGAGCGGGGCTGGCTGGACCGGAGGCGGCCGACTGAGGGGCCGCCGCCTCGGGGGCGACCGGATCAGGCGCAGCCGGACCGAAAGTGGCCGCCTCGGGGACCACCGGATCAGGCGCAGCCGGACCGAAAGTGGCTGGCTCGGTGCCAGCCGGATCGGGGGCGGCCGACTCTCGGGTGGCAGGCTCGGGCGTGGTCGGGAGCGGGCGGCGGCGTTCGGCCGGTTCTGCCGGGTCGGCCTGCTCGGCGTGGTCGGTCATGGCCTGGCTCCCTATCCCTCCTGGCAGCGGTCCCCTGGCGGCTCAGGCGGCCACTCCGTCCTCGATCAGGTCGCGGAACGCCGCCTCGAAGGCGGCCAACGCCGCCGCCACATGCGGCAGTTCCAGCGGATCGGGCGCCTGGAGCGCCCGTAGCCGCGACTCCTCCGCCGCCCCCAGCAGCGGCAGGGTCGCCAGCCGCAGGCGCAGCGTGTGCGGGGGGTCGCCGAAGCGATGGCCCCCGGCCACGCTCCGGCCGATCCGCCGTACCAGCTCGCGCTCCAGCTCCACCGAGTCGGTGATGCCGCGGGCGGCGAGCAGCCCGCGCAGTTCGTCGAGGTCGGCGTAGAGATGGCGGCCGGCCTGTGGCGGGCGGGCCAGCGCCCCGACGGCGGTCAGCGCGCGGTAGG
>NZ_JAHLEM010001253.1 GCF_018883605.1 Streptomyces niphimycinicus
GACGCGGGTGACGGGGCCGCCGCCGTACCGGGCACGCGGTCCCCGGACGGTGCGGTAGCCGGGTCCTCCGGCTCCGCTGACGGCTCTCGGCCCGGCGGGGCGGACTCCCGGGGTACCGAGTCGGGGTCCGGCGGCCCGGGCGCGCCGCGGGTCGCCGCCGATACCGCGAGCCGGGGTGACACGGGTGCCGTGAGCGCGTCCGCGGGGCCCGGCGCCGACCGGCCCGTGGTCCCGGGTACGCGGCCGGAGGCGTCCGGGGACGAGGGCCGCGATCCGCATACGGCGTCTGACGGCGCCCCCGCCGCTTCACACTCCGGTGCCACCGTCGCCGCTGTCGGCGGGCCGTCCGGGTCGTCCACGTCCGCCGTTTCCGCGCGGGTGCCGCATCCCGGCGGGGGAGGGGCGACCGCGGCGGGCGCCGTGCCCGAGGGGGCCGTCGTCCGCGATGAGCCCGGTAAGGCCGCGACGGCCGAGGAATCCCCGTGGGTGGCGGATCTGGTGGCCGGGCCCGCGGCGCTGCTGCCCGCCGTAAGGCGGTTGCTCGACGGCATGGTGGTGGTCGGGACGCTGGAGGAGGCCGAGGAACTGCTCACGCGGCGGCCGGAGTTGACGACCGTGACCGCCGAGGGCGATCTGCTCGGGGCGCACTTCGCGCAGGGCGGTTCCGCCGGGGCGCCCTCGCTGCTGGAGGTGCAGGCGTCCGTCGACGAGGCGGCGGCGGAGCTGGAGCGGCTCGCCGTACGGTGCGAGGAGCTGGCCGGGGCGCAGCGCGCGGCAAAGGAGGGGCGGGCCGAGTGCCTGGCGCTCGTCGAGGAGCTGGCGGGTCGCCGGAGCGCGGCGGACCGGGAGAAGTCGCGGGTCGCGCAGTCGCTGGGCCGGCTGGCCGGGCAGGCGCGCGGGGCCGCCGGGGAGGCCGAGCGGTCGGCCGCGGCCGTCGTCAGGGCCGAGGAGGCGCTGGAGCGGGCGACCGAGGAGGCGGAGGAGCTGGCCGAGCGGCTGGCGGTGGCGGAGGAGCAGCCAGGGGAAGAGGAGCCCGACACCTCCGTACGGGACCGGCTCGCGGCCGATGGCGCCAACGCCCGGCAGACCGAGATGGAGGCGCGGCTCCAGGTCCGTACGCATGAGGAGCGCGTCAAGGGGCTCGCGGGGCGGGCCGACGCGCTCGACCGGGGCGCGCGCGCCGAGCGCGAGGCC
>NZ_JAHLEM010001254.1 GCF_018883605.1 Streptomyces niphimycinicus
CGGACGGCTCCGGCTGACCCTGCGCCCGGCCACCGACGGCGAGCCCGCCGTGCTGGCCGCCGCCAACACCGGGGCGCCGCTGGACGCGGTCGGGGTCGAGTCGCTGTCCACCCTGCGGGCGTCGGCCAAGCGGGACGAGCCGGAGAGCGCGGTCGGGCGGTTCGGCGTCGGCTTCGCGGCGGTGCTCGCGGTGAGCGACGAGCCCGCGGTCGTGGGCCGCACCGGCGGGGTGCGCTGGTCGCTGGCCGAGGCGCGGGAGCTGACCCGGGACGCCACCGCCACCAGCCCCGGCCTCGCCGAGGAGCTGCGCCGCCGCGACGGCCACGTACCGCTGCTGCGGCTGCCGCTGCCCGCCGAGGGGATCGCCCCGGACGGCTACGACACCGTCGTGGTGCTGCCGCTGCGCGACGGCGCCGCCCTGGACGTGGCCGAGCGGCTGCTGGCCGGGATCGACGACGCGCTGCTGCTCACCCTCCCCGGCCTGGCCGAGGTCGTGGTGGAGACGGTCGAGGGCACCAGGACGCTGCGCCGTCGCCAGGAGGGCCCGTACACCGTCATCGAGGACACGGGCGACGGCGGCCGCGAGGCGAGCGGCGAGGGCGGTCGCGAGGACAGCCGCGAGGGCACCGGCGCCCGCGGTACGACGCGCTGGCGCACCGAGAGCGCCGGCGGGCGGCTGGAGCCGGAGCTGCTCGCCGACCGCCCGGTGGAGGAGCGGCTGCGCCCGGTGTGGTCGGTGACCTGGGCGGTTCCGGTGGACGCGGAGGGCGCGCCGATGCGGTCCGCGACCGCCCCGGTCGTCCACGCCCCCACGCCGACCGATGAGCCGCTGGGCATGCCGGCGCTGCTGATCGCGTCCTTCCCGCTGGAGCCCACCCGCCGCCACACCGCCCCCGGCCCGCTCACGGACTTCCTGCTGGACCGCGCGGCCGAGTCGTACGCGACGCTGCTGCGCGACTGGCATCCGGTCTCGGTCGGCACGATCGACCTGGTCCCGGGCCAGTTGGGCCGGGGCGAACTGGACGGGGAGCTGCGCCGGAGGGTGCTGGAGCGGCTGCCGAGGGTGCCGTTCCTGCCCAGCGCCGCCGCACCGGCGGTGGGCGCGGGCACCGAGGCCGTGGAGGGCTGGCTCGGGTCGCCGGACGCGCTCGGTCCGGACGCCGCCCAGGGCGGCCCC
>NZ_JAHLEM010001255.1 GCF_018883605.1 Streptomyces niphimycinicus
CCGCCCCAGCCGCCCCAGCCGCCCCAGCCGCCCCAGCTACTCCAGCCGCCCCGGCCGCCCCCGCGTCTCAGCCCCGCTCGGCCGCGACCGCCGCCACCGCGTCCGCGACCGCCGCGTCGCCGTTGATCAGCTCCAGCGTGCGGCCCGCCGTACGGGGCTCGTCCAGCAGGGCGGTCAGGACCGCGGCCACATCGTCGCGGGTGATCTCGGCCCGGCCCGTGCGTTCGGCCAGCTTCACCCGGCCCGTGCCCGGCTCGTTCGTCAGCCGGCCCGGGCGCAGCACGGTCCAGTCGAGGCCGTCCCGGGCGCGGATGTCGTCGTCGGCCGCGGCCTTGGCGCGCAGATAGGCGGCGAAGACCGGGTCGGTGTCCGGCGGTGGCTCGTGGGACGCGCCCATCGAGGAGACGATCAGGAACCGCCGGGCCCCCGCCCGTTCGGCCGCGTCCGCGAAGAGCACCGCGGACCGGTGGTCGACGGTGTCCTTACGGGCGGCACCGCTGCCGGGGCCCGCACCGGCCGCGAAGACGGCCGCGTCCGCGCCCTCCAGATGCTTGACCACGTCCTCCAGCGAGGCCGATTCGAGGTCGCAGACGACGGGTTCGGTGCCCGACGCCAGCAGGTCGCCCGCCTGCTCGGGCTTGCGGATGATGCCCGCCACTTCGTCTCCGCGCGCGGTGAGCAACTGCTCCAGCCGCAGCGCGATCTGTCCATGTCCACCAGCGATCACAATGCGCATGATCCCGACCGTACGCCGTGCGGCCTACTGTTGCTCGCCGCCGCTCTGCGACCGCGCCTGCCGGGGCAGGTCCAGCGCCACCGCGGCCGCCGAGTCGCAGTACTCCCGCACCGCGCTGGTACGGGCCACCACCCGGCCCCGGTGCACCACGACCCTGCTGTACGCGAGCGAGAGCACCCCCGCGAGCCCGTCCCCGCGCACCGCGAGCAGCTCCGCCGGGAACCCGGCCTCCACCCGCACCTCGGCGAGCCCCATGGCGGCCCGCGCCCGCGAGCACACCGCCTCGTACGCCTCGTCCGGCCGCAGCTCGCCCCGGGACGCCAGCAGAAAGGCGGCCTCCAGAGGATCGCCCCGGCCCACCGGGTTGACCGCGTCCCGCAGCGCCCCGCTGCCCGCGGCCACCCGGACGCCCGCGGCGCGCAGCAGCCGCACC
>NZ_JAHLEM010001256.1 GCF_018883605.1 Streptomyces niphimycinicus
CGGCACCTGTTCAACCGGATGATCGGACAGCTCTACCACTGCCTGCAGAGCCGACAGCTCTTCGACGAGCAACACGCGTTCACCTCCGGTCCTTCAGCGGCTCTGGCCACGGCGGCTTGACTTGTTACGCACGCGAGATGTCTCTCGTGTCGGTGGGCGTCCGGCGCGCCGCCGTCAGCGGCGGTCGCTCCGGCCGCGCTCATAGCGACGGAGGCGGCGGTATCCGGTGAGCAGGCCGTCCGGGTCGAGAGTCACCTCGTACAGGGCCATCAGGCTCATCGTCTCCGGCACCCGGGCCAGCTCCACCACCTCGGCCTCCAGCAGCCACCCCTCGTCGGTCCGCTCCAGACGGGGGAGGGCCTCGGGGTACAGACCGGTCAGCTCGACGAGCTGGTCCCGGGCGGCACGCAGGAGTGCCAGCGGGCTCGGGCCGCCGGCCGCCGTCTTTTCGGGGGTTTCATCTGATCTGTCAGTCATGTTGGCTCCGGTGGCGGCGGGTACCGCGTCCCGGTGGGCGTAAACCTCGACGTTCGGCCCCGAGGCCCCGGCGATTTGTGGTGGAATTGTGTGCTCCGGAGGGGTCCGGGCAGCGCTATTCCGGCCGCTGTGCGAATTGCTCGAAAGACGTCGGCGGTGTCCGGTCGTCCATACCGGAGCCGGTCGTTTGACGCGGGATATCGACGAAAACTCGCAATCATCTTCGAGGGGTCAACACAAGCCCCGGAAGAGTGATGAAGTCGCCCACAAACCCGGGCGTGTTTTCTGTGACACAAGTGTGACGAATGGCGGCCGTGAGAGGCATGAGGCAGTGGCAGTCCTTCGCCACTCTGGGTTTGCCCCGCGTGGAGAGCCACCTACGGTGGCGTCATGGGACCTGTACCGAACCATCCGGCCGAACCCGACGACGACCTCGACAGCTATGTGGGCCTCGATGCCCGGACCGCCGAGGAGCGGGCGCGCACACGCGGCTGGAGCACCGTACGGACGCTTCCGCCGGGCGCGATCATCACGATGGAGTATCTGCGCGGGCGGATCGACTTCGAGGTGGACGACGGCACCGTGAAGCGCTGCTGGCGCGGCTGACCGGCCCGGATCCGCGCCGGTGGGCCCCCGGGTCCGCCCCGGCGGGCCCCGGATCCGCGCCGGTGGGCCGGTGCGCCC
>NZ_JAHLEM010000126.1 GCF_018883605.1 Streptomyces niphimycinicus
GACCGCGGGGTGGACGGTGAGCCGGGCGCCCAGCTCCGTGCCGCCGCCCACGACCGCGAAGGCGCCGACGGGCAGGCGGGCGTCGAACGGAGTCGCCGCCCACCCCGGGAAGGCGCGGGCCGCGTCGTCCAGCACCGCATCGAGCTGCTCGGGCGTGCGTCCCGGGGCGTGGGCGAACACCTCGCCGAGCGCGGGGTTCTCCACCGGCGCCGGTCCATAGCGCGTGACCCCGGCCGAGGGCGCGCCGAGGGCCGGCGCCGCGGCGCGGGCGGTCACCGGGCACGCCCCGTCCGCGGTGGCACCCGGGCAGGGCCTGAACTCGACTGGTCGATGGGCGAGTCGGACTACGGATACGGGCATATGCTCCCGCCAGAAGAAGATCGCATCGGGACAGTGGCCGACTGAGGAGGGCGCGCCGGTTTACGGGGCGCCAGGGCAACTCTGCGCGCCGGCGCCCGTCGGCACTGCCCACGGTGTTCGGGCGAACCAGGCCCGACGGTCGATGGTGGACGGTGGCAGCGGGCCCTTTCGCCAGGCACACGCGGCGTGGCTGCCGGGACGGCGAACCCGGCAGGTCACTGCCCGGCGTCCGCTGCCCGATCGCCGCGTACTGCCTGGCCTGCCGTGTTGCGTGGGCGGCCCGGAGAACAGTCTTGACCAGCGCCGGTGATCGAGCCACCCCCACTTTGGGCTATGGCCATCCGGCTACACCGAACGCCCGGTCCGATGCGCCGGGCAGGTGGCGCGCCATACGGGAGGCATGAGAACGGCGGACTTAGACGTCATCTCATGTGGGCGCGCCGCGCGAGCCGAGCTCGTCCAATACCAGGCGATGCAGCTACGCCCACACCCGGGCCTTCGACCACTCCATGAACCGGCGGTGAGCGGTGGCACCGGACGGGCCGAACACCGGCGGGACCTGCGCCCACGTGCAGCCAGTGGTCGCCACGAAGATGATCGCGGCCAGCGCCTCACGATCTCCGTACCGGCGCCGGCCGCCGCCCTGTGGACGCGTCGGCACCTCCGGAACCACCCGCTGGAACAACTCCCACAGCCCGTCCGGCACCAGTCGTTCGACCATCAACACACAGCCAGGCTACCGGTACTCCCAAATGAGATGACCTCTGAAAACTGCCGCTTGCCACGGTACGGCGATGCGTAGCGGAGCGGTTGGCTAGAGCGAGAAGGACCCCCGCAACCGTGCGACCGGTCCGGGGGAATGGCCAACGCCGCGAAGGAGCGTCAACATGAGAGAGCGCATCGCGGCCGGAGAACGTTTCCCGATCGTTTGGGACACCGACCCTGTGCCGCTGTACGTCCTCCGGAGCGAGCAGCAGCGAGCGCCGGGGGCAGTGCGGTGAGTGAGAACACTCCTCCGGCCCAGCCGCGGGAGACGCAGCAAAACGCGCCCAAGCCCTCAGCCCAGAAGGAGTTGGACCAGCGTGCGGAGACCCTGAAGAAGAAGATCGACAAGCACCTTGGGCGGGGAGGGCGGACCCGATGACCTCATGTGCCGCGTGCACCCGGCTGAAGACGCCGCCACGGGGCGTCTGGGCGTTCTTCAAGCCGTCTGTGACGTCGATGACCCCGTTTCCAGGGCGGGCGGAATCGACACCCGCCTCCGGCTCCTGGCTGGACGCGGGTGTTTGTCGTTTCGGCTCTCTCCTGGGCTTCTCCCTTCGCCAGAGGTTCGGTGGTCGGGATCTGGATCAGCCGATCGTGATCCTTTCTGCTCGTGGGGTGTCCGCGGTCAGGGATCTGGCCACCGGGTCATAGATCAGCGAGATCGCCTCACTGCGGAGGTGCGCGACAGCGTCGGCCGACGAGAGCGGCGCTGCACTCGCGATCAGGGCCATCGGCTCGGCCCGTCCGGGTCGTGGTGCGACCGCGATGTCCTCGACGCGATCATGACCCGGCGGATGAC
>NZ_JAHLEM010001257.1 GCF_018883605.1 Streptomyces niphimycinicus
CCCTGCGCCTCGAAGCCCGCCGCAATCGCGACAGCCTCGTCCTCATCACCCGCGATGACCACCGACGTCGGCCCGTTGAGCGCGGCGATACTCACGCGGTCGGTGAGCAGCGGCAGCACCTCGTCCTCCGACGCCTGCACCGCGATCATCGCGCCACCGGCAGGCAGCTCCTGCATCAGACGGCCACGGGCCGCCACCAGCTTCGCCGCATCCGCGAGCGAGAGCACACCCGCCACATGCGCGGCGGCCAGCTCACCAATCGAGTGGCCGGAGAGGAAGTCCGCCTTCAGACCCCACGCCTCCACCAGCCGGAACAACGCCACCTCGACCGCGAACAACGCGGGCTGAGTGAAGCCGGTCTGGTCGAGCGCCTCGGCATCCTCGCCGAACAGCACCGTCTTCAACGGCCGCTCAAGATGCGCGTCCAGCTCAGCGCAGACCGCGTCCAGCGCCTCCGCGAACACCGGATAGGCGTCATACAGCTCACGGCCCATGCCGAGCCGCTGGCTCCCCTGCCCCGTGAACAGGAACGCCACCTTGCCGACCGCGGCGCCCGAGCCCTGGATCACCTCCGCACCGGACTCGCCGTGTGCCAGGGTCTCCAGACCGCGCAGGAAGCCCTCGCGGTCGTCGGCCACCAGCACCGCGCGGTGGTCGAGCGCGGCGCGCGTGGTGGCGAGCGAGTAGCCGAGGTCGGCCGGTGCGATCTCCGGCCGCTCGTCCAGGTAGGAACGGAGCCGCACGGCCTGCGCACGCAGCGCGTCGGCGGACTTCGCCGACAGCGGCCACGACGTCACACCAGGGGCCGTGGCCACCTCACGCGGGGCCTCCTCCTCGATG
>NZ_JAHLEM010001258.1 GCF_018883605.1 Streptomyces niphimycinicus
GCCGAGGTCGGCCGGTGCGATCTCCGGCCGCTCGTCCAGGTAGGAACGGAGCCGCACGGCCTGCGCACGCAGCGCGTCGGCGGACTTCGCCGACAGCGGCCACGACGTCACACCAGGGGCCGTGGCCACCTCACGCGGGGCCTCCTCCTCGATGACCGGAGCCTGCTCGATGATGGTGTGCGCGTTGGTACCGCTGAAGCCGAACGAGGAGACCGCCGCCCGCCGGGGACGACCCGACTCCGGCCACTCCACCGACTCCTGCAACAACGACACCGCACCCGCCGACCAGTCGATATGCGGCGACGGCTCCTGAGC
>NZ_JAHLEM010001259.1 GCF_018883605.1 Streptomyces niphimycinicus
GTGCGGCCGCGTCCAGCAGGGCGGACGGCGCGTCCTGCCCGGGGCGCGGCGCGACGGGTGGGGTGCGCCGCTCGGTGCCGAGCAGCGCGGCCGCGACGAGATCGTCCCAGGACGTGGTGGGGGTCGTGGTGGTCAACGGGTGCCTCCCTGCGCTGCCGTGGCGATGAGCGAGACGGGGGTCGGGTCCCAGGCCGTGAGGGGCGAGAAGCCGCGGTGGCCGCACTCGCCGAAGACGGTGATGGGGCCACCGCCGGATATGGCCATCAACTGCCATAGATCGGTGCGCCCCGCGCAGCGCGGATCGACGGGCAGCGCGGAGCCGCTCCGCTCATCCGCAAGCTGCCATCCGCCGTCCCCCGGGACCGGCACCACCTCGGCGAGCACGACCGGCCAGCCGTCCAGCCATGGGTCCTCCCCGAGCGCCGCCCCGTAGTCCGCGAGCGCGGTATCGACATCGCACCCCTCGGGGACCGGCGGCGCCGTGGCAGACGGGGCGTGCGGCAACTCCCCGTGCCGGGTGCCGATCGCGGCACGCAGGGGCCGGGCCGCCGGGTAATACGTGAGGTCGGCGTCGAGGACCAGGCCGGTGGGCAGGGCGAGCTCCGGGGACTGGCCGGGGGCGCTGAACGAGAGCAGCAGCGCCATACGGCGCGTGCGCTCGCCCCGCAGCCAGATCCTGTGGGTGGTCAGCCTGCCGTCCGCGCCGTCCTGGCGGCCCAGGACCAGCCAGCGGTCCCGGACCGGCTCCCCGGTCGCCAGCAGCTCGGCCACCGGCGTCGTAAGGCCCACGCGGGTGCGCGTGGTGGCGGCCAACTGCTCCGGGAGGCCGTCCAGATGGAGGAATCCCTGGTTGAGGAGATGGGCCAGCGCGCACTCCTCCAGCAGCCGGGCGGGCCACCCCGGACCGGACGACGGAATCGCGGCCAGCTCCCGCACCCGCGTCTCGAGCCCCGGAGCCTGGGCGTCGACCATCCGCGCGGCCGTCTCGTCCCACGCCCCGTACCCGGCACGGTCGGCGGAGGCCAGACCGTCGCGGAGCAGATCGGCGAGCCGCCGCTCCAACTCCGTGGCGCCCGCGGCGATGCGCTGGGCCCGCCGCTCGGCGCGGCGGCGGGCCGCCTCCGGATCGGCCGCGCCTGCGCTCTCCC
>NZ_JAHLEM010001260.1 GCF_018883605.1 Streptomyces niphimycinicus
CCGGCCACCCCCCGCCGGCCCGGCCACCCCGGCGACGCGGCGGCGGCCCGCCGGCCGGATCGCGCTGCACGCCTGCCTGATCGCCGTGCTGCTGGTGATGCTCTATCCGCTGGCCTGGCTGCTGGCCACCTCGTTCAAACCCGCCGACGAGGTCATCGCCAGCCTCAAGCTGCTGCCCAGCCACTTCGAATGGGGCAACTACTCCACCGCCCTGGACGGGGTGAACGAGGTCAGCGTCGGACGGCTGCTGTGGAATTCGCTGCTCATCGCGTGCGGCGCGGTGCTCGGCAACGTCATCAGTTGCTCGCTCGCCGCGTACGCCTTCGCACGGCTGCGGTTCAGGATGCGCGGTCCGCTCTTCGCGTTCATGATCGCGACGATCATGCTGCCGCACCACGCCATCCTCATTCCGCAGTACATCATCTTCAACCAGCTCGGCATGGTGAACACCTACTGGCCGATGATCCTGCCGAAGTTCCTGGCCACCGACGCCTTCTTCGTGTTCCTCATCGTGCAGTTCATGCGCGGACTGCCGCGTGAGCTGGAGGAGGCGGCGCGGATCGACGGCTGCGGGCCCTTCCGCTCGTTCTTCAGCGTCATCCTGCCGCTGACCAGGCCAGCCCTGATCACCACCGCGATCTTCACCTTCATCTGGACCTGGAACGACTTCTTCACCCAGCTCATCTATCTCTTCGAGCCGGAGAAGTTCACCCTGACCCTGGCGCTGCGGTCCTTCGTGGACGCCTCCAGCCAGTCGGCCTTCGGCCCGATGTTCGCGATGTCGGTGTTCGCGCTGCTGCCCATCGTGCTCTTCTTCCTCGCCTTCCAGCGGTTCCTGGTCGAGGGCATGGCCAGCTCCGGACTGAAGGGGTGACCGACTGACCATGGATACCGCCACCAAACGTGAACCCGGCGAGCTGTTCGGCCCGCGCTTCGCCCTCTTCGCCGACGTCCTGGCGGTGGGCCTGGCCACCGCCGCCGCCTCGCTGCCGCTGATCACCGCCCCGGCCGCCATGTCCACCGCCTGCGCCGTCCTGGACCGGCGGGTGCGCCAGGACGCGCCCACCACGGCGGCCGGCTACCTCCGCGCGCTGCGGCAACGGCTGCGCCCCGGCGATCTGCCGGCCGGAGCG
>NZ_JAHLEM010001261.1 GCF_018883605.1 Streptomyces niphimycinicus
GGGTCCGGGGCCGGGTCCGGCCGGGGCGCGGGACGCGCGGACACCGCGGACGACGTCCCCCGCGGCCGGGATCGCGACCCGGATCACACCATGGGCCCGGGTCGGCGGCCCCGGCGGCTCGGATCCCGCGCGAACGCCTGGGCTGACGCCGCTGCGGCCGCCTGAACCGGCACCGGAGCTGAGACCGTCGAGAACGGCCGGGCTGACGCCTGAGCCGAGACCCCCGCGAAACGACGGACCGACGTCTGAACCGACGTCCGAGCTGAGACCCTCGCGAACGGCCGGACTGGCACCGTCGCGGACACCCGCACCCGCACCCGCACGCACGCCCGAGCCGGTCCCGATGCCGATGCCCGTGCGGGAACCGATGCCGGTGCCGGTGCGGATGCCGGAGTCCGAGGTCGGATCGGGTGTCGAGCCGTGGGGCGGGACCGGTTCATGGGCCGGGGTCGAGCAGGAGATGGGGCCCGAGCCGGACCCCGATCCCCGCTCCGGTACGGGCCCCGCCCTGCGGCCCGTACCGCTACAGCAGGCCCCGCTCGCCCGGCCCCCGCAGCCCCGGCCACCCCGCTGGGTCCGGGATCACCACCGTGGTTAGACTCGGTCGGGGGCTGCGCGTCCCGGCGTTCCGTCACGCGCGGGGCGCCCCGGGCGATGCGCATGGAAGGGCGTGCGACATCGTGGTCAGCCCCCTTCGCACAGTACAAAGCGATCTGACGGGGTGACGTACCCACCATGTCCGAAACCCACATCGACACGACCCAGGCGCGCCCGCGGGACGCCGCCGCCCAGGCCGATGACTCTCACGGCAAGCACCGGGGGCAGGCCGCGTCCGAGGAGTCCCAGGCACCGGCCAACGGCCGCCACCGACGGCCGAATGAGAACGCCGCCTGAGATTCCCGGGATCCGAGATTCTCAGGATCGTCGTGAGAACCTCGGGCTCGTCCCCGATACACCTCAGGCTCGTCCCGCACAGGGCGGCCTGCCCTCCGGGGTGCGTTTCCGATCGCGGGACGGGCTGGATTTCCCGCGGAAGTCCAGCCCGTCCGGCGATCGCGGGACGCCCCCGGCCTGGGCCCCAGGCCCCCGGCGCGGGCCCCAAGCCCCCCGACCCGGGCCCCC
>NZ_JAHLEM010001262.1 GCF_018883605.1 Streptomyces niphimycinicus
CGCTGCCGCGGCGGCAGGGAGGTGTCGGCGGCGGCGCGGTCCAGGAGGCGGGCGGCGGCGGCTTGTTGGCGGGGCAGCCAGCGGCCGGTGTTCCGGCCGGTGGGCGGGGTCCAGTGGGTGCCGGGGGTCAGGAAGCGCCCGTACGGCGGGGTGTCATCGAGGACGAGGTCGAGCAGATCGGTGCGACGGCGGGTCAGCACGGCCAGGACGGGCGGCAGCACGGCCGCCGAGGGCTCATGGGTCAGCAGCTCGGCCACGCGGGCGTCCCGCTCCGCCGGTGGTTCCAGCCACAGCCCGATGGCGGTGCGGACCGTCACGTCGCTGCCGAACGAGATCGCCTGCCACAGGAGTTCCTGAAGCTCGGGCAGGGTGTGGGCGCGCCGCCCGAGGGAGCGGGCGAGGGCGAACGTCAGCTCGTGGTCGACCCGTTCGGCGCCCGCCTCCAGCCAGGGCCGCAGCGCCTCGAACACCGCCTGCTCCTGGCCGCGCCGCAACTGGTGGTCCAGGCGGCCCAGGTCGGCGGCGCCGACACTGCCCGCGAGCCGGGTGAGGGTGCGCAGCGCCCAGCCCAGCAACTGCCGCCGCCCGGTGACGGCGTGTTCGCGCAGCAGCCCCACGGCGAGGTGACGCAGCGCCTGCCGGGTGGCGGAGGAGGAATCGCGGGCGGAGATCGCCTCGGCGGCGATGCGGTCCAGATGCTCGGCGGCGTCGTCGGCGAACAGCGCGGGGTGGGTGCGGGCGAGCGCACCGAGCGCCGCGGAACGCACCGGGTCCTGTTCGTTGCGCAGCCACTCCAGCAGCTCCAGCAGGTCGGTGAGGGCGTCCGGGTCGCCGGAGCGGGCGACGCACCGGATCAGCAGCGGATAGGCCAGGGCGCGGTCCTCGGCCGAGGAGCGGCGCACGGCGGCCAGCAGCTCCTCGCGCGCCTCCTCGACCGGCAGATGAGCCACCGACTCCAGCACGGTGGTCCAGGGCGCGCCGCGCTCGCGCGCCCGGGCGGCCATCCGGCGGGCCTCGGCCTGGCGGCGGGGGCGCGGCAGGACTTCGAGTACGGCGGGTTCGATGACGGCGTGGGCGGGGTCGCGTCCGTCGGTGGCCGCGTCGTAGAAC
>NZ_JAHLEM010001263.1 GCF_018883605.1 Streptomyces niphimycinicus
CGCGCACAGCGCGGTGTGCAGGGCCCCGCAGCCGCGGTGGTCACGCCACAGCCGGTGCTCGGCGGCCGCGGCGGCGCGCCCGAACGCGGCGACCGGATGGCCGCGGCGCGGATCGCCCGTGGCGAGATCACCGAGGAAGCCGAGGGCCGCACCGCACGCGAACGAGGCGTGATCGGCACGCATCCGTCAGGCCGCCGTCACGCCTCGGCGCGACGACAGATGACCAAGGGGGCCGAAGGGGCCAGGGGAACCGAAGGGGCCGGAGGAGCCAGTGGGGACAGAAGAGGCTGGCGGCGTGGAGGTGCCGGGCATGGCGGTATGTCCTCACTCAGGGTCCGCGCCCTGGTTCGACGTGACCGGCGGTGAAAGTCTCCTGGCTCCCGGATCCGCGCCCCTCCCGGTCTTCCAGCCCCGCGTACGAAAGGAACCGTACGGTCGGGCCGTGACCCCATACAGGCGATGGGAGAGTGCTCCCCGGTGACAGTGGCGGGACCGCGCCGGATTCTCACCGGCTTCCTCTCCTGCCGCCGTTTGGCTCGGGAAGTCCACCATGGGCCGCGAATGGCCGTCAACTCGCATATGACCCATGACGCCCGAGTGTGCCGAGCCCCACAGACACTGGCGGACATAAGGCGGCCGCCGGACGGTCGGCGCTGGTCAGCGCCACCATCCGGCGGCCGGTGGGTCGATGAGGACGCGAGCCTCAGGCGACGATCAGATAGATGCCGTACGCCACGGCCGCGGCGCACAGCGCGAAGCAGGCGTACGCCCCGGTGCGCGCGAGCGCGGAGGCGCCGACCCCGCCGCCGGAGACGGTGGTCGCGCCACCGGGGACGGCGGCCGCGCCGCCCTGCTCCGGCGCCGCCTTACGGGACGTCCCGAGGATGCCCAGGGTGAAGACGCCCACCATGCCGACCGTCACCACGA
Source organism: Streptomyces niphimycinicus (assembly GCF_018883605.1). Lineage (GTDB taxonomy): Bacteria > Actinomycetota > Actinomycetes > Streptomycetales > Streptomycetaceae > Streptomyces > Streptomyces niphimycinicus. Next base: position 928 of record NZ_JAHLEM010001263.1, read on the forward strand.
GGCTGACGCCGAAGACCTGGCCGAGGGCCGCCCAGTCGATGCTCATGTTCCATGGCTCCTTAGCGGGTGGTGCTGCTCGCGGCGGCGGGGGTGGGGGTCTGCTCGGGCGTGTTCGCGGCGATGCTCTCGGGGGCGGCCTCGGCCGCGCGCTCGGGGGCGGCGGGCTTCGCGCCCGCGGGC
>NZ_JAHLEM010001264.1 GCF_018883605.1 Streptomyces niphimycinicus
CCCGTGGCGCGGGCTCCCGGCCGGGCGGAACCGCTGTCCCCGGTGCCTCCGTGTCCACCGGCACCAGCCGGGTCTCGGCGACGCGCAGGACCCGGGCCGGGGCCCCGGCGAGGCGGCGTGGGTCGTGGTCGACGAAGACGACCGCGCCGCCGTCGGCCACCCGCTCGGCGACCGCCGCGTCCAGCACCCCGCGCGCGGCCTGGTCGAGGCCGGTCCATGCCTCGTCCAGGACCAGCAGCCCGGGGGCGGCCAGCAGCGCCTGTGCCACGGCGATCTTCTGGCTGGTGCCCTTGGACAGCTCGGCGAGCGGCGTGCCGGCGTATCCGTCCGCCCCGAACCGTTCCAGCCACTCCCCCGCTCCGCGCACCGCCGCGGCGCGGGACAGCCCGTGGATGCGGCCCAGGTGGGTGAGGTAGCCGAGGGCGGAGAACGGCAGCTCGGCCGGGAACCGCTCGGGGACGTACGCGGTGGCCGGGCGGCCGGTGATCCGGCCCGTGCTGGGGGCGTCGATCCCGGCGAGCAGCCGCAGCAGGGTGGACTTGCCGCTGCCGTTGCGCCCCTCGACTCGGGTCAGCGAACCCGGCGGCACCTCGAGATCGACACCGCGCAGCACCCAGGGCCCGCCCAGGCCGTAGCGGCGGCCGACTCCTCGCAGTCTCATGGTGGTTGAGCATAGGGGGGTGGCCGGGCCCGGCGACCGCCGCCGCGGTCCTGGCACACTGGGCGCGTGACCAGCACCGACGCCAGCCCCGAAGTCCACAGCGAGACCGGCACCCAGACCAGCACCGAGACCAGCACCCGGGCAACCGCTCACCACGGCACCGGATCCGGCGCCGACAGCAGCCCCTTCCGGCACTCCGAGACCGACCGGGACGCCGCGCCCCAGTTCGTCCTGCCCCTGGTCGTCCGGATCGAGAAGGCCGCGCCCCCGGCGCGCACGGACGCCCTGGAGACGGCGGCGCGCGCGGTGCTGGTGCTGCTGTCGGACGAGCGGGCGACGGCCGCGGACGGCGAGTGGGCCCAGGCCGTACGGGACTGGCAGGACGCCCGGATCCGCAAGGTGGTCCGGCGGGCGCGCGGCGCGGA
>NZ_JAHLEM010001265.1 GCF_018883605.1 Streptomyces niphimycinicus
CTCGCCCCGCCCGTCTCGCCCGGGCCGTCCGCACCCGGACGGCGCCGCCCGCCGGACGACCGGGGCGCGTTCCCCGTACGGGGGCTGCGCGGGCCGATGACCGTGGGGGTGTCGTCGTCGAAGGCGATCCGCGGCAGCACCTGTGTGGCGCCCGCGTCCTCGGCGCCCTCCCCGGAGCGGGAACGGCCCAGCCCGTCGGAAAGGCCGTCGGACAGACTGTCGGTCAACCCCTCGGCGGAGTACCGCACGGCCTGAAGCAGCCGGGTCGCCGCGGTGTCCCCGCCGGGGCGGGTGCGGCCACTCCACACCACGGGCGGCCGACGCCGGCCCGGGGCCGGGACGCGGGTGAGCCGGGCCGTGCTCGCCAGCGCGCTGCTGACGACCGGGGCGCTGAGCTGCACCCGGAAGCTCGGGGCGTTGACGGCGACCTGCGCGGGATCGCATGGCACCTTGGCCATGGTCAACTGCGGCTCGTCGTCGAATCCCCGCGCGCTTCCCGCCATGGGCGAAGGCATGCGGGCTTTTCTGGTCTCCACGCCCAACTAACCGAGCGACGGACGGGAAAGACACTGCCGGGGACGTCCCGATCTGTCCGAGGCCCGTCAAGATCATCAGCCACCGGACGCGAGGCGGGACGGCCCGGGCCAGGCCACCCACGCCCCGACCCACGACCGAACCGTGCGCACCTTACGGCCGCGCCGTGCGCGCCTTACGGCCGCGCCGGGCCCGTTCCACGACCGGACGGACCCTCTTTCACGGCCGCACCGGCCCCACATCACGACCGAACGAGGCCCACATCACGACCGGACGAGGCCCGCATCGCGACCGGACGGGGCCGGACTCACGACCGAACCGGGCCGGACTCGCACCACGACCGCGCCGGCCCCGCATCACGGCCGAACCGGGCCCGCGCCCAGGCCCGCTCGGTCGCGGAGCACCTGGCAGACGCGGTGAAGTCGGCCTGGGCCGGCGGACAGCCGACAGCGGCTCTCGGCCCGGGGGCCACCGCCACGCGGGCGCTGGTGTCGGCCGCCGTCGGCCAACCCAGGGGCCCAACCCAGGGGCCCAACCCAGCCCCTCCGGC
>NZ_JAHLEM010001266.1 GCF_018883605.1 Streptomyces niphimycinicus
CCCGCCCCCCGCGCATCAGCACCACCGGCCGCTCCGCCCGGGCGATGGTGTGCAACCCGATGTCACCCAGGAAGAAGCTCGCCACCCGGTCCAGCCCCCGCGACCCGAGCACCAGCATGCGGGACCGCGCCGCCGCGTCGAGCAAGGCCGTCTCGGCCTCGTCCGCCACCAGGTCCTCGATGATGGTCAGCTTCGGATGGCCGCGGGCCAGCTCCGCGTGGGTGTCGTGCACAATCCGCTTCGCCCAGTAGTTCTGTTCATCCGCCGCTGGGCTGCCGGGCGTGGGCGGGCGCAAAAGGATCCACGCGTGCGTCAGGCGCAAGGCCAGATCACGCCGCTCCGCCTCGTCGGCGGCCCAGCGAGCGGCGGCCACGCTCGCGGCCGAGCCGTCGAGGCCCACGGTCACCACTTGTTCCATGGCAGTGCCTCCCGCCGAGTGCTGGGGTGCCGGGGTTTCACGCGGCCACGGCCGGGCCACCGGTGTCATCGGTGTCATCGGTGCCGTAAGCGATGTGCTCGCTGACCGAGACCACACCGTCCACTCCGCGACACAGCCGTACAATCACCGGGACCAGGCTCCTGGCCTCGACCGATCCG
>NZ_JAHLEM010000127.1 GCF_018883605.1 Streptomyces niphimycinicus
GCGAGATCGCCTCACTGCGGAGGTGCGCGACAGCGTCGGCCGACGAGAGCGGCGCTGCACTCGCGATCAGGGCCATCGGCTCGGCCCGTCCGGGTCGTGGTGCGACCGCGATGTCCTCGACGCGATCATGACCCGGCGGATGACGGCCGGCCCGGCGCGGGTGGAACGGGCCGAACCGCAGATGCCGGTCGCCTTCGTTCGGAGTCGCACCGGTCCAAGAGCCGGTCACTTCAGCTTTTACGGGTTTTGATCTCCGCGGTGAGCTGGGGGACGACGTCGAACAGGTCGCCGATGACGCCGAAGTCGACGAGCTCGAGGATCGGGGCTTCGGGGTCTTTGTTGACCGCGACGATGGTCTTGGAGGTTTGCATGCCGGCGCGGTGCTGGATGGCGCCGGAGATGCCGCCTGCGATGTACAGATGTGGGGAGACGGTTTTGCCGGTCTGGCCGACCTGGTTGGAGTGCGGGTACCAGTTTGCGTCCACTGCTGCGCGGGAGGCGCCGACCGCCGCACCGAGTGCGTCAGCCAGCTCTTCGATCACGGAGAAAGATTCCGCGGAGCCGACGCCACGGCCGCCGGAGACCACGATCGCGGCCTCGGTCAGCTCCGGACGCCCCGACGACTGGCGCCGGGTGCGCGAGACCACCTTGGTGCCCTTGGCCGCGTCGCAGAAGGTGATGGCGACGTTCTCCACTGTTCCCGCGGCCTGGGCGGGCTGCGGGCTGGTCGCGTTCGCCTTCACCGTGATGACGGGTGTCCCGTGCGACACCGTGGAGTCCACCGTGAACGAGGCGGCGAACACCGACTGTGTCGCCACCGGGCCGTTGTCGCCTGGTTTGACGTCCACCGCGTCCGTGATGATGCCCGAGCCGATGCGCAGCGCGAGGCGGGCGGCGATCTCCTTGCCCTCGGCGGAGGAAGTGATCAGCACGGCTGCCGGGGACGCAGCCTTGGCGATCTGCTCCAGGCCATCGACCTTCGGCACGACCAGGTAGTCGGCGAACTCGGCCGCGTCGGCGGCGTAGACCTTGGCGGCACCGTACTCGCCCAGCTTGGCGGCGATGTCCGCGGCGGCATCGCCGGCGCCGAGCACGACGGCGGATGGCTCGCCCAGCCGGCGGGCCAGGGTCAGCAGCTCCAGAGTCGGCTTGCGGACAGCGCCGTCCACGTGGTCGACCAGAACCAGGATCTCACTCATGGTCACAATCTCCTGCAAGAAGTAGGTCGGTCGACTCAGATGAACTTCTGCGTCGCCAGGAACTCCGCGAGTTGCTTGCCGCCCGCGCCCGCGTCCTTCACGATCGTGCCCGCGGTACGCGCAGGGCGGGCGGCGATGGACTCGACCTGAGTCCACGCTCCACCCAGGCCGACCTCGATGGCCTCGATGCCCAGATCGTCCAGGTCCAGGCTGTCGACCGGTTTCTTCTTCGCCGCCATGATCCCCTTGAAGGATGAGTAACGAGCCTCACCCGACTGGTCGGTGACCGAGACCACAGCCGGAAGTTGCGCCTCCAACTGCTCGGTGGCGGCGTCTCCGTCCCGGCGGCCCTTGACCGTGGTGCCCTCCACGGTCACCTCCGACAGCAGCGTCACCTGCGGTACGCCCAGCCGCTCGGCCAGCAGGGCCGGCACCACGCCCATGCTGCCGTCCGTCGAGGCCATGCCGGAGACAACCAGGTCATAGCCGGTACGTTCGATGGCCTTGGCCAGAATGGCGGAGGTGCCGATGGCGTCCGTGCCGTGGATGTCCTCGTCGTCCACGTGCACGGCCTTGTCCGCACCCATCGACAACGCTTTGCGCAGCGCGTCCATCGCGTCGTCCGGGCCCACGGTCATCACCGTCACCTCCGCATCCGCGTGCGAATCGGCGATCCGCAGCGCCTGCTCCACCGCGTACTCGTCGAGCTCCGACAGCAGCCCGTCCACCGACTCCCGGTCGGTCGTCGTGTCCTCCGCGAACCGTCGATCGCCGGTTGCATCGGGCACGTACTTCACAGTGACAACGATCCTGAGACTCATAGCTCTCGCCTTGACGGTAGGGGGCGGTTGATTTCGGTGTGCCGCATCCCGCTCAGCAGGGTGCGAGGACTCCCGTTCGGGTTGATCGGCGCATATGGGGTCTGACCGGGGCGCGGGTCAGGCCGTGACGGCGGCCGCGCGGTCAGGATTGCCCTTATCGGTCTTGCTCATCAGGGTGATGAGGTCGAAGGCCACCGTGGCGGCCGCAACACAGGTGATCTCGGCGTGGTCGTACGCTGGTGCGGTCTCCACGACGTCGGCCCCGATGAGGTTGAGACCGTCGAGCCGGCGAAGCAGGTGCAGGAGCTCCCGGCTGGTGAACCCGCCCATCTCCGGGGTACCCGTGCCCGGCGCGAACGCGGGGTCGAGCACGTCGATGTCGATCGAGAGGTAGACCGGGGTGTCACCGACCCGCTGCCGCACCACATCGACGGCTCCGTCGATGCCCAGGACGTCGAGGTCACCGGCCCGGATGACCCTGAAGCCGAACGACGCGTCGTCGGTGAGGTCGAGCTGGTCGTAGATGGGACCGCGGATGCCGACGTGGATCGACTTGTCCTCGACGAGCAGGCCCTCCTCGAACGCGCGGCGGAACACCGTGCCGTGGGTGATCGGAGCCTTGAAGTAGGTGTCCCATGTGTCGAGGTGGGCGTCGAAGTGGATCAGAGCGATCG
>NZ_JAHLEM010001267.1 GCF_018883605.1 Streptomyces niphimycinicus
ACCGGGACCAGGCTCCTGGCCTCGACCGATCCGTCCAGAGTGACCTCGCCCTCCCGCACATCGACCGTCACGGCCGAGGGAGCCAGCCGCAGGGTCCGTCTCAGCAGATCCCTTTCGATCTCGTCGCGGATCGCGTCGTCGTGTCGCAGGAAGACCCGCAGCAGGTCGCCACGGCTGATGATGCCGACCAGCTTGTCGGTCTCGTCCACCACGGGCAGCCGCTTGATGTTCCCGTCCGTCATCACACGGGCCGCCTCGACGACCGTCCACTCCGGGCGCGCGCACACCGCGGGTGCCGACATCAGCTCCTCCGCCTTCGCGCCCTGCGCCTTCGCCCGCTCCCACGCCTCCAGATGCGGGACCGGGAGGAGACCGGAGGGATCCGCCTGGCCGGAGGACTTGCGCAGCAGATCACCTTCGGACACCACGCCGACCGGGCGTCCCGAACCGTCCACGACCGGCACGGCGGTGACATCGTGCTCCG
>NZ_JAHLEM010001268.1 GCF_018883605.1 Streptomyces niphimycinicus
CCTGCGGCTGGGCCCGCTGAGCGGCGCCTCGGCCGCCGCGCTCCTCGACCGGCAGCCGACGGCGCCCACGGGCAGGCACCGGCTGGAGATCCTGGCGGAGGCCGAGGGCAATCCGCTGGCCCTCGTGGAACTGAGCCGCGGTGTGCCGGGGCCCGTCGGAGTGGTGCGGCACCCGCCCGCGGAGCACGTCTTCGGCGTGCGGCTCGACGCCCTTCCCGCACAGACGCGCCGGGCCCTGCTCTACGCGGCGGCCGCGGGGCCCGGCGAGACCGTCGCCGCCGTCATGGCGGCCCTGGGCACCGGCGACCTGGTGGTGTGGGCGCCCGCGGAAGCGGCCGGACTCGTCACGCTGGTCGAGGACCGGCTCGTCTTCCGGCATCCGCTGGCGCGGTCGGCCGCGTATCTGAGGCGCCCGGCCGGCGAGCGCCAGCAGGCACATCGTGATCTCGCCAAGATCGCCGTGCTGCCCGAGGCCAGGGCCCGTCACCTGGCCGCCATCACCGTGGGGACCAACGCGTTCGTCGCCGCCGTGCTGGAGGACTCCGCCTGGCGGCGCGGGGACGCGGTGGCGGCCGCGCACGCCCTGGAGCAGGCGGCCCGGCTCAGCCCACGGCGGCCGGAGCGGGCGCGCCGACTGGCCGAGGCCCTGACGGCGGCGCAGGTGGTGGGCGATCCCGACTGGGTACGGGAGCTGTACGGCCGGCTCGTCCAGGAATCCGCCGATCCGGAACTCGTCTGCGTCGCGGCCGGTGCCCTGGCCTCCACCTTCTCCCAGGAGTCCGCCCAGCGCGAGGCATTCGAGGTGCTGGCCGACGTCTCGGAGCACTTTCCGGTGGTCGACCGGACCCTCGCGCTCGCGCTCGCGGGTTTGGCGGCGGGCATCGCCTCCCAGTCCGGTCTGCCGGAGCACAGGGCGGCCCTGTCCACGCTGCTCGACCGCGCCCGGCAGGCCCGTGGGCCCGAGCGGTGGCGCCCCGCCGCGGCCGGACCACTGATCCGCCTGGACACACCGCACCTGCGGCGGGCACTGGACGCGCTGGTCACCGCGGTGGCCCGGCCGGTGTCCGCCACCGGCTCG
>NZ_JAHLEM010001269.1 GCF_018883605.1 Streptomyces niphimycinicus
CGGGCCGGGCGGGGAACACGACCCGGCGGTGGCGCGACCGGCCGCCGACGCCGCCGCCGACGCGGCCGTCGAGTTGCACCGGCGCGGGGCGCCATCCGCCGTGCTGGGCGGGGGCGAGGGGCCCCCGGTGCATCTGATCGCGCTCGACACCGACCCGAGTACGTATCTGGCCGTCATCGGGCCGGACGATCCGCACTGCGGAATGCTGCTCGCCGACGCCGCCCGCACCCTCGCCCTGTGCTGGCGGCTGGAGCAGGCCGAACGGGCGCGCCGGCGGATCGAATCGGCCGAGGGGCACAGCCGGGAGGCGGTGCTGCATCTGCTGATGGTGGGCAGCGTGCCCGCCGCGCAGCGGATCGCGGGGGCGCTGCGGCCGGCGCTGCCCGCGGTGGTCCAGATGTATGTGATCGAGTGCCCGCACGCCCGGCGGCGCGAGATCGCCCGCCGGATAAGCCGCGAGGCGCAGGGCGGGGCATGGATCGTGCCGTGTCCGGTGCGCCCGAACCACCTCATCGCACTCGTACCGCCCGAGCCGGGCCCGGTGAGCGGTGCCCCGCACGCAGGCCCGGCACCACTGGACCTGCTGATCGTCCGCCTGGTGCCGGAGTGCCGGGTCGGGGTGAGCGCGGCGGTCGCGCTGCGGGACACGCCGACCGCCTATGAGCAGGCCATCCACGCACTGGCGGTGGCCCGTAACGCCCCCGAGCGCCGCGCCGGTTTCGGCGGCGACGTGGATGTGACCGTACTGGCGGGCCCGGAGGGCTATCTGTGGGCGAGCGAACTCCTGGCGCCCTGCGTGCGCTACGCCCCGGCCCGCCGCGCCGACCCCGGCCCGCAGGAGCTGCTGGGCACACTCGGGTCGTGGCTCAGCTTCGGTGGAGCGGCCAGCCGCCATCTGAAGATCCACCGCAATACGCTCGCCGCGCGGCTGCGCCATCTCGATGAGCTGCTGGGCGTGGAGGTCAGCCGCAGCCTGGCCGCGCAGTCGGCCGCCTGGCTCGCCCTGCGGCTGCACACCGCCCCGCAGGCCGCGGCGGCCCGCGCCCAGGCCCCGCCGGGGC
>NZ_JAHLEM010001270.1 GCF_018883605.1 Streptomyces niphimycinicus
GTGGCGGGGGAGGGCACCCCCGGTGGCCCGGGCGCGGTCTCCTCGGCCGCTCCTGCCGAGGCCCCGGCCGATGCCTCCGCGTCCGGGGGACCTGTCGGAATGCTTCCGCTCGCGCCCGATGGTCGGGCCGACGCGCGTCGGGGTGCCGCCGTGGCGGGCGGGGCGGCTGCGGCTTCGGCGCGGGAGGAGGGCGGCCATGGTCGGGAGGCGGGCTCGGTGGCCAGCGAACTGCCTTGTGGCGATGCGGAGTTGGGCGACGCGACGGCCGAGGGGCCGTCGGTTGAGCAGCGGGACCGGGCCTCGGGTGGCGTCGGCAGCGGCGGCGAAGCGGTCGAGGATTCGTCTGCCGGGTCCCGGGCCGGAGGCCCGGGCGGCGGGGGTTCGGCCGGGGTAAGCGGGGGTTCGGCCGGGGTAAGCGGGGGTTCGGCTGAAGTGGGCGGGGGTTCGGCCGGGGTAAGCGGGGGTTCGGCTGAAGTGGG
>NZ_JAHLEM010001271.1 GCF_018883605.1 Streptomyces niphimycinicus
TCGGCCGGGGTAAGCGGGGGTTCGGCCGGGGTAAGCGGGGGTTCGGCTGAAGTGGGCGGGGGTTCGGCCGGGGTAAGCGGGGGTTCGGCTGAAGTGGGCGGGGGTTCGGCCGGGGTGAGCGGGGGTTCGGCTGAAGCGGGTGGGGGTTCGGTTGGGGCGAGCGGGGGCGGCGGGGGCCGGGCTCCGGGCGAGCCGGGCCACGAGGGCGAGGTGCCGCATGTGTTGTATGTGCGGTTCCACCCCGCGCCCGGGGAGGACGTCTACCAGGGCCTGCTCACCCTGCTCGGCGAGCTGACGCCCGTCGTCGAGGCGCTGCCGCCCGATGCCGCGTTCGCGGATGTGCGGGGTGCGCTGCGGTACTTCGGGCGGGACGCGGCGGGGCTGGCCGAGATCGTACGGGTCCGGGCGCTGGCCCGGTACGGCGTGGACTGCACCGTCGGCGTCGCCGCCAACCCCCTGCTCGCCCGCATGGCCGCCCAGGAGGCCCAGGAGCCCGGCGCCCCCGCATCCAGGGGCGGCCGGTCCGGCGGCGGGCCCGGTGCCCGGT
>NZ_JAHLEM010001272.1 GCF_018883605.1 Streptomyces niphimycinicus
CTCGCGGCCGTCCGCACGGACGGCCGCCGGAGCGCCGGTGCGGTCGGCGGTCTCCGCCGGACCGGCATCCGCCTTCCGACCGGCGGCGGCAGCCGCATCCGCGTCCGCCGCCGGGCCCTCGGCCGACCGCGCATCAGCGGACTTGGCCGAGTCGCGACGGCTCAGCCATGTGCGCAGCAAGGGCCGTACCGCCTCACCCACGAGCAGCGCGAGGGTCAGATACAGCAGCAGGGCGAGCCAGAGGTAGCCCGGCCAGGCCAGGACGCGCTGGAGCGCGAAGGGCGCGCCCGCGCGGCCCGAGATCACCGCGCCGACGCTCATCAGCGGCAGTACGAAGGCCGCCGCCGTGCCGGTACGGCGCGCCCATCCCCCGCGCGCCGTCGTATCGCCGACCAGCCGCCGCCACACATACCAGTGGACGCCGGTCAGCAGACCGATGACGGCCAGCGCGATCAGGACGTAGAGCACGACCATCCCCGGTCCCCTCCCCCAGCGACTACCCGACGGCTTGCCCGGAACCTCTACTCGGAGGCGTCGTTCCGACGCAGAGCGCGCACCCCGCGCAACCCGATCACCCCGATCGCCGTCCCCAAGAGAAACGAGGTGATCGCGAGCAGCAGATGCACCCAAAAGTACGTGGTGGGGTCGCCGGAGTCGTCGAAGGCGAGTCCGCTGGCGTCCTTCCACAAATTTTTGACAAAGGTGAACCAGATGATCCAGCTCCAGACCCCGAAGGCGAGCAGGAACCAGGACACGGGGCGGCTGAGCTTCATGGGTTCCAGTATGGGCACGGCCCCGGATACCTCCACGCGGGGGTCTGTCGTCAATACGTCGGCGCTGCTTTCGCTCTCCTCAGCGACGCCAGGTACGTTCACCTTCGTGCCCACACCTTCCTTCACCAGCACTCACGTCCGAGACCGCACCCGTAAGAGCACCCCCACGAGCACCCCCACGAGCAATCGCACGGGCAGTCGCCGTACCCCCGCCCGCCGCGCCGCCGCACCGCTGGCCGCCACCGCCGCCGCCCTGCTGCTGTGCGGGCCGCTGGCCGCC
>NZ_JAHLEM010001273.1 GCF_018883605.1 Streptomyces niphimycinicus
CCTGCGGTGCGCGAGCGGGCTCCCGCGGCCGCCCGGTCGGCAGCCTCCCGCTGAGCACGCAGGCGTCCCGCCTCCCGCGAGGCGGGACGGCCCGGACGGCCCCGACCGCCCCGACCGCCTGGGCATCCCCGGCCTGAACGTCCTGCGTCGGCGCCCCACCGTCAGCGGTCAGAGGGCTCCGCCCTTGGCATGGCGTCCGAACTGCTCGTCCAGGACGGACAGTCGGCGCCAGTACTCGTCCTCGTCGATCTCACCGGCCGCGAAGCGACGGCCCAGCACCGCGATCGGCGAGCGCTCGCCGAAGTCCACGGGCCCCCGCCGCCAGTGGGCGCGTCCGCGCCACCCGGCGCGCCTCAAGAGGACGACCGCACCGCCGACGACCAGCGCCCACATCAGCGGGAAGAGCAGAATCCACGGTCCGGGGCCGTCGCCGTCGGCGAAGCCGTGCGCCAGGGTGTTCATGATGATCGCACTCCTCGGGAGTGGTTGCCTTATGGCCACTTCTCATGGCCACCTCGAGGATCACTCCCTTACGGTGCCCCGGTCGTCGTACGGCCGACGACACTCCCGGTACCTCCTGGGGAGTACGCGCGCCAGGAGCATCCCGTTCTGTACCTACTAGTGTGTACGATCGATCGACCGCAGCGACCGGACACGAACGCACGCCCTGCCGGAAGGAGTTCACCGATGCTCGTCATGCAGTACCGGATCACCCTGCCCGCCGACTACGACATGCGGATCATCCGGGACCGGGTGGCGACGAAGGGGCCGCTGCTCGACGACTTCTCAGGGCTCGGCCTCAAGGCGTACGGCATCCGGGAGCGCGGTGCGGACGGCTCGCCGGTCCATCAGTACGCCCCGTTCTATCTGTGGACCGCGCCCGAGGCCATGAACCGCTTTCTGTGGGGCCCCGGGTTCCAGGGCATCGTCCGGGACTTCGGCAGGCCCGCGGTCGAGCACTGGCAGGGGCTCGCCTTCGAACGGGGCCCGGCCGCGGGTGCCGTGCCGCGCGCCGCCACCCGCCACGCCGCG
>NZ_JAHLEM010001274.1 GCF_018883605.1 Streptomyces niphimycinicus
CCTGGCCGTCCGCCCCGGGCCGGTGACGTGGGCGCGTCCGACCGGATGGCGGTCATGTCCCGGGCGCGCGGTGAGTGTCCGCCTCCGGCGGCGGTACCCCGGCGCCGGAGGCCCGCGCTTCCCGTCCGGGGGCGGCCACGTCTGGACCCGGCGGGATAGGGCTCCGGCACGGCGGGACAAGGCTCGGCTCGGTGGGGCAAGGCTCGGCCTGGTGGGGCAAGGCCCGGCCTGGTGTGCCAAGGCTCGGCTCGGTGCGCAAGGCCCGGCCTGGTGGGGCAAGGCCCGGCCTGGTGGGGCAAGGCTCGGCCCGGCGGGGCAAGGTTCGGCCCGGTGGCGCAAGGCCCGGCCCGGCGGGGCAAGGGCTCCGGCTCGGTGGGGTAAGACCCGGCCTGGTGGGGCAAGGCTCGGCCTGGTGGGACAGGGCTCGGCTCGGTGGCGCAAGGCCCGGCCCGGTGGGGTAAGTCCCGGCCTGGTGGGGCAAGGCCCGGCCCGGCGGGGCAAGGCCCGGCCCCGTGGCGCAAGGCCCGGCCCCCACCGGTGGCGGTGAGCGTCTGGCCCGGCCGCGGTGAGTGTGCCGCCCCGTGGCCGCGCTAGCGTCGCTCAAGGGCGGTGCGGCAGCATCAGAGACCACGCCTCCGCCAGGACCGTCCAGGTGCGGCTGCGCACCGGGCCCCGGATCAGCGCGTCCGCGTGATAGCGGAAGTCCGGGCCGGAGACGGTGACGGCCCGCGCCCGGGTGCGCAGCGGACCGTCCGCCGCGTGGGGATGGACGACGACCTCGGCCAGCCCGCCGCCCGGTGCGGCCGTCGACACCGAGACCTGCTCCACCGGCCGGTCCAGATCGGTCAGCAGCACCCCGTCCGCCTCGATCCGCAGCCGCTGCGGCGGCGGATGCGCCGGCCGCCGAACGCCGCCGGCCAGCCCGATCACGGGGAGCGAGAGCAGCGTCAGCGCGGTGCGGGCGGTGCGGGCCGCCGGGGTCCACCACGGCCGGTTGCCGTCGCCGTCCGGATCGCC
>NZ_JAHLEM010001275.1 GCF_018883605.1 Streptomyces niphimycinicus
AGCGCCAGCGCGGGGGCGAGGTGCCCGGGTGACCGCAGCAGCAGCCCGAAGGCGCCCGCGCCGCACAGCGCCGCCGCCGACAGCAGCACGAGATAGCCGGCCGTGTCCCCAGGCACCAGAGCGGTGGCGGCGCAGGCCACCGCCACGGCGGCCAGATACAGCGCGGCTGCGGTGTGGGTGGCGCGCCGGACACCCTGGCGCACCGGCACGGTGGCGTAGCCGCCCTCGCGGTCGCCGTCGACGTCGCGGAGGGTGCCGACGAGGTTGGACGCGGTGTCATGGGCCAGGAAGACCAGGGCGAACGGCAGCGCCCGCCACGGTGGCCACGGCTGGACGGCCATCGCGCCGAAGAGCACGGTGAGGGCGGTCAGCATGCCCCGTATGAGATTGCCCGACAGGCCACGTCCCTTGAGCACCCGGCTGTAGGCCACGATGCCCGCCATGGCGGCGGCGGCCACGGCCACGGCGCGCCAGTTGGCCCACAGGGCCAGCGCGGCCACGGCGATGACGCAGCCGATGCCCGTGGCCACGGCGGCTCGTGGGCTCAACCGGCCTGAGGGGATGGGTCGTTGGGGCTTGCTGAGCGCGTCGAGGTCACGGTCGTAGTAGTCGCCGAGATAGTGGCCGGCGACCCAGCCGAGGGTCGGTGCGGCCCAGGCCACCACCAACTGCCCCGTGACGGGGTGCGATCCGGCGAGGGTGGCTCCGGCCAGGCCGACCAGCCCGGGATACCAGAGGGTGTACGGGCGCCAGGTCTGGAGATGGGCCAGGAGTGCGGTGCGCGGGGCCGCCACGGCGTCACCGGTCCCGGCTGACCGACAGATCGGCCACCGCCGCGAGCACGGCGGTGGCCCGGGAGGGGGGCAGCTCCGCCAGACAGGACTTGGCCCGGTCCGCCTGGGCGGTGGCCTGGTGCCGCGCGGCGTCGAGCGCGCCGGTGGTCTCCAGCAGTTCGTGCACCGTGCGCAGCGCGTCGGCGGCGGGCAGGGCGCCGCCGAG
>NZ_JAHLEM010001276.1 GCF_018883605.1 Streptomyces niphimycinicus
GTCCCTCCGGCACCGTCCTGCCCGACCTGCCGATGCTGGAGCGCGACGAGGAGCGGGAGCGGCTCGCCCGGCTGCTCGCCCGCGGCCGCTCGGTGCGGGTCACCGGGCCCTCCGGCTCGGGCCGCAGCACCCTGCTGGAGGCCGTCGCCGCCGACTGCGAGCGGCTCGCGCCCGACGGTGTCGTACGCCTCTCCGGCTACCACCGCACCCCCGCCGACCTCCTCCACGACCTCTATGCCGCCGTCTTCGACGCCCCGCTGTACCGCCCCGAGCGCGCGGAGCTGCTGGAGGCGGTCCAGGGGGTCGGCGCGGTCGTCGTCCTCGACGACATCGACTTCGGCGGCGCCGCGCTGGACGAGTTCCTCGACGCGACCCCCGAATGCGCGTTCCTGATCTCCGCCACCCCCGATGTCCCGGCGCCGTCCGCCGACTCCCACCTCGAAGAGGTCTTCCTCTCCGGGCTCAGCCGTACGGCCGGTCTGGAGCTGCTGGCGCGGGCCGCACGACGGCCCCTGGCGGAGGACGAGGCGAGCTGGGCGGCGGACCTGTGGTTCGAGTCCGAGGGGCTGCCGCTGCGCTTCGTCCAGGCGGGCGCGCTGCTGCGGCAGCGCGACGCCCTGCGCGACGACCCCGCCGCGCGGGAGGCGGGCGGGGGACAGGACGTCCCGCTGCCCTCGATCGCCGAGGCGGCGTCCCCCGCCGCGCTGCTCGCCGGACGGCTGAGCGAGGCGGCCCACGACGCCCTGCGGTTCGCGGTCGCGCTCGGCGGCGAATGCCCGCACCAGGTGCATCTGCGCGCGCTGTCCGCGGACACCCACGCGGACGCGGCCCTCGGCGAGCTGCTCGGCTGCGGCCTCGTCACCGCGGCCGGGGCGCACCACCGGCTGGCCGCGCGCGTCACCGACCAGCTCGCGGAGGAGGGCTACGCCGACGCGGACGCCGGACGCGCCCACGCCGTCGCCGGGCACTACGCCTGGTGGGCCGGCCACCCC
>NZ_JAHLEM010000128.1 GCF_018883605.1 Streptomyces niphimycinicus
GGATGCCGACGTGGATCGACTTGTCCTCGACGAGCAGGCCCTCCTCGAACGCGCGGCGGAACACCGTGCCGTGGGTGATCGGAGCCTTGAAGTAGGTGTCCCATGTGTCGAGGTGGGCGTCGAAGTGGATCAGAGCGATCGGGCCGTGCTCGTCCCGTGCCGCGCGAAGCATCGGCAGCGCGACGGTGTGGTCACCGCCGAGCGTCACTATGCGCCGGCCGCGCCGGCCGACGACCTCGCGGGCGAACCCCTCGATCTGGCCCATCGCATCGTCGATGGAGTACGGCGTGCACGGCACGTCACCGGCGTCCACGACCTGGACCGCCTCCAACGGCGCCGTATCGAGCTCGACATGGAACCGCGGCCGCAGGTGTCGGGACGCCTGCCGGATGCCCATCGGCCCGAACCGGGCGCCCGGCCGGTACGACGTACCGCCGTCGAACGGGACGCCGAGCACCGCGATGTCGTAGTCGGGCACGGAATCTATGGAAGGAATCCGGGCGAAGGTGCCGGGGCCGGCGAAGCGCGGGACGACGGTGGCTTCGACGGCACCAATCGGCTTGTGGTCGCTCAAGGGGTGACTCCGATCAAGGTTGGGGGCAGGCCGCGACGGGGAGCCGGGCCAGGTAACCGGCGCACCGATGTGCTCAGGCTCCGGTCTCGCGCTGGGCGAGCGCGGGAATCGCCTCCTCGACAGCCACGGCCGTCCGCGGCCGGGCCAGGGCCTTCACCGTGAAGTAGTACAACGGCGAGACGACGAGCAGGCCGGCCAGAAAGGAGACGTCGGTGTTGCCGAGCGCCTTGGCGATCGGGCCGGTGTAAGCGGTCCCGATGACCATGAACGGGATCTGCACGGCGACACCGACCAGGTAGCAGAGCACTGCGGGCCAGTTCACCCGGCCGTAGCTACCGCCGTCGCGCTTGTAGAAGTCCTCGACGACGTAGTCACCGTGGCGCACCAGGTAGAAGTCGACCAGATTGACCGCGGTCCACGGCACCAGGGAGCCGAGCAGCAGGGTGAGAAAGCCGTTGTACGTGGCGACGAAGTCGCTCCCAGCGGTGAGGGCTACGGCGAGCGCGAGCGTACACAGCCCGGTCGCGACCACCGCACGCTCGCGGCTGCGAGCTGTGAAGCGCGGCCAGAAGGTCTGCACGATCGTGATCGTGCACAGGGTGCCGCAGTACAGGTTCATCGCGTTCGTCGCGGCGACCCCGATGCTGAACACGGCCACGACCACCAGACTGATCCCGGCGGTTGCCTTGGTCAAGGCAGCGATGGTGTCCGTGCCGGGCAGGAGCAGCCCGATGCCCGCGCCCAGGAACATGGGCAGGATCGAGCCGATGCTGCTACCCCAGTAGCTCATCCAGAACGCCGGCTTGGAGCCGGTCTTGGCCGGCATATAACGGGAGTAGTCCGAGACATAGGGTGCGTAGGCGATCTGCCAGACCGCGGCCGCCGACACGGTGCTCACGAACCCGGGCAGGGTGGCCCCACCCGTATGGAAGAAGGTGTGCGGCACCGGGTGGACGACGAACGCCCAGACGAACGCCAGGAGCAGGACGGCGCCCGAGACATAGGTCATGATCCGCGCATAGGCGTGGATCAGGCTATAGCCCCAGATCGTGGCCGCGATGCTGGCCGCCGCGAGCAGCACGATGCCGGCCTTGCTGCTCAAATGCGGAATCACCGAGGCCAGCGACTGTCCTCCGAAGACCAGGATCGAGACGAAGAACCCGAGGTACATGCACACCACGATCACCACGATCAGCAGCGCACCCCAGGAGCCGAACTGCCCCTTGGTCTGGATCATCTGAGGGACCCCGAGCTGCGGCCCCTGGGCGGAGTGCAGCGCCATGAAGATCGCGCCGACGAGGTTCCCGACGATGATCCCCAGCGCGGCCGACCAGACCGGTTGGCCGTACAGCGTGGTGGCGAGTCCTCCGGTGACAATGGAAAGGATCATGATGTTCGTGCCGAACCAGATGGTGAACATGTCCCGGTTCGTTCCATGCCGCTGGTCGAGCGGGATGGGCTGGATCGTTGCCGACTCGATACTGGAGGCGGACTCGCGGCGCCCGGCCAGTTGCTCGCTCATGACCGCTCCGTGCCGTCGGCGCCTCGAGCCCGGTTGAACATCACGTGCTTGGTACGCGAGTAGTCATCGAGGGCATACGCCGACAGGTCGCGTCCGTAGCCGGAGGACTTGAACCCGCCCCACGGCATCTCGGTGGCGAATGCCAGGTGGTCGTTGACCCACACCGTGCCGAAGTCCAGCCTCCCGGGCAGATCGGCGGCGCGGCGGGCGTTCTCGGTCCAGACCGAGGCGGCCAGCCCATAGGCAGTGCTATTGGCCGCCTCGACCGCGCCATCCTCATCCGTGAAGGTTTCCACGGTGACCACGGGCCCGAAGATCTCCTCACGGGTGCACTCGGCACCGTCCGGGATGTCCACCAGCACCGTCGGAAGCACGAAGTAGCCGTCGCCTTCCGGGGCCTTCCCGCCGGTCGCCGCCCGCGCACCCGCCGCGAGGGCACGGTCGATGAAGCCGACCACGCTGTCGCGGTGGGTCTTCGAGACCAGCGGCCCCATCTCGATGTGGTCCCCGGCCGCCGGGTCGCCCACGACCAGCGACTCCACCGTGGGCACGAGACGCTCCAGCAGCTCGTCGCGGACGGACTCCTCCACGAGGATCCGGCAGCCCGCGCCGCAGTCCTGGCCCGAGTTGCCGAAGCCGGCGAACCGGATGCCTTCGGCGACCGCGTCCAGGTCGGCGTCCGCGAACACCATGACCGGTGCCTTACCGCCGAGCTCGAGGTGCACACGCTTGAGCGAGGTGGCGGCCGCACCGGCCACCGCCTGTCCGCTCCGCACACTGCCCGTCACCGACACCAACGCGACGTCGGGGTGGGTGGCGAGCGCCTCGCCGACCACCGATCCGGCACCGGTGACGACATTGAGCACCCCCGCGGGCAACACCCCGGCGAGCAGCTCGGCCATGCGCAGGGCGGTCAGCGGTGTCTGTTCCGACGGCTTCAATACACACGTGTTGCCGGCCGCCAGGATCGGCCCGATCTTCCATGCCGCCGTGAGCAGGGGATAGTTCCAGGGCGTGATCGCGGCCACCACGCCGACCGGCTCCCGCACGATCATCGATGTGCGGTCGGCGACATACTCCCCAGCGCTCAGACTCAGCGGCGCCCGGACCGCACCAGCCATGAACCGCAGCGTGTCGATCGTCCCGTCGACATCCTCGCGGGCCAGCGGCATCGGCTTGCCGGCGTTGACCGACTCCAGGTGCGCCAGCTCCTCGGCGTTGGCTTCCAGCACCGCCGCGGCCTTGAGCAGCACATCGGCTCGGTCCTTCGGCGTCCGCTGCCGCCAGCCGGGGAACGCCGCCTTGGCGGCGGCCACCGCCTCGTCGACATCGGCCGCCGTGCCGCGCAGGGCTTGTGCGATCGGCTGTCCCGTCGCGGGGTTGAAGACCAATTGTGTCTCCGTCCCGGTGCCCTTCCAGCCGGCACCGTTGACGAAGTGGGTCAGCACCGCGGTCTCCCCACCGGCCGGTGCCAGGGCTTCGCCCAGGGGTGCCACCGGGATCTGCGTGTGCGCCTCGGTCATCTTGGAATCCTTCGTTCGTGTTCCTGGGTTCACGCCCGGTGCGCCCATCTCGGACGCACCGGTCTCACTGCTCAGAACCAACGCCGACCTGGTTGTGCGGATGCACAGGCCGCGAGCTCAGCGCGTCGCGAAGCCGCGATCGACGACGTCGGCCAGCATGTCGACGTAGGAGTCGACGTCGTCGCGGGCCGTGCGCGGCGGAGCGTCGTAGGCAAGCGCGGCCTTCACCTGGGGGCTCAGGAAATAGGCCCCGGCGGTCAGCACAGTGAGGGCCTGGAACTCCTCGGGCCGCTGGTCGGAGAGTCCGTCCAGAGCGGCTTCGGGGTCCTTGCCCGTGCACCAGGCAACCGCCTCGGCGAACGGTTCCGCCAGGTCCGGCCGGTAGCCGAGGGCCTGGTCGAGCAGCGCATCCGGCACACCCGCGGCGGTGGCCGAGGGCATCGGATCGGATGCGGGAATCAGCACATCGGCGAGTGCGGCGAAGGTGCGCCGCTGGTCGGGATCGATCATCACGGAGTCCTCAGTCGGCGGTGGTCTGGTGGTGGCGGTTGTCGGCGAGATGGCGCATCGCCCGCAGCGCGACCGCCATGATGGTCGCGGTCGGGTTGACGCCGGTCGAGGTGACGAAGACGCTCCCGTCGATGATGAAAAGGTTCGGTACATCGTGTGCGCGGCCGTGCTCGTCGACGACGGAGGTGGCGGGGTCGGTACCCATGCGCGCGGTGCCCAGGAGGTGCCAGCCGCTTTCCCGGACGACGGGGATGGGATGCACCGAGGTCGCGCCCGCGGCCTGGTGGGCCTCGATCGCCCGGTCGACGTTGAACTTGAGCATGCGTTCGGTGTTCTCGCTGATGGTGTAGCGAATCTTGGGCACCGGGATGCCGTCGGAGTCCGTGGCGCCCGGGTCGAGGATGACCTCGTTGTGGTCCTCGGGCAGGTCCTCGGTGGTGATGCCCCACTCGGTGTACCGGCCGAATGTGCTGCGCAACCGGTTGTGGAAGGCGGGCCCGAAGCCCTCGCGCCAGTCCTCGCCCGGTTCCCACAGAGTGTGGGTGAGTGGGCCGCCGGTCGGCATCAGGTTCCATTTCGCCCCGCGTACGAACCCGCGGCCGGCGTCGGTCTCGTAGAACTCCATCGACTGGAGTGCCTGCCCGGTCGGGCCGAGCCAGGTCTCGAGCTCGTCCTCGTAGGTCCCGTACACCGAGGCGTAGGGATGTATCATCAGCCGCTTGCCGACCAGCCCCGAGGAGTTTGCCAGACCGTCGGGGAACTGCGCGGAGGCCGAGTTGAGCAACAGCCGCGGGGTGCCGATCCCGTTGGCGGCCATCACGGTCACGCCTGCGGCCTGGTGGCGCACGACTCCCTCGCGGTCGATGTACTCGGCGCCGGTCACCAGTCCCCGGTTGTCGACCGTGAGCTGCCGCACCCGGGCCCCGGTCACCAGCACGGCACCGGCGGCGATCGCGTCGCGCCAGTGCGTGAAGTCGGTGCTCGCCTTCGCTCCGGTCGGGCAGCCCGACTCGCAGGCGCCGTACCGCAGGCACGCGGGGCGGTTCTTGAACTTGCGCGAGGCGATGGCGTTCGGGGCCGGCCACCAGTGCCAGCCGAGCTTGTCCATGCCCTTCGCCGCGGCGAGGCCGTACTTGCCGATCGGCATCGGCGGCAGCGGGAAGGTGTGCGGGTCCGGGTACGCAGGGTCGCCGTCGAGTCCGGACGCGCCGATGTGGTGGGTGACCTCGTCGTAGAACGGCCGCAGGTCCTCGTAGCTGAACGGCCAGTCATCCGCGACCCCGTCGAGAGTCCGGACCCGGAAGTCGGAGGGCATTGCCCGGACCCAGTGCCCGGAGAACATGATGGTGCTGCCGCCCACGCCGTTGAACATCAACGGCTCGATCGGGCTCTCCTTGGTGTCGACCGGGTAGTCGCTCTCCCGTCCGCGCGCATTCGGGCTGGGGTTCCACTGCTTGAGGCGGGTCAGCTCCCATTCGGGCTTGCCGCCGGTGAAGTCATCGGGAAGAGCCCAGTCGCCCTGCTCCAGGCAGACCACACGAAACCCGCGGCCGGCCAACTCCAGGGCCGCCACCCCACCGGAGGCGCCGGCCCCCACAATGAGCACATCCGCATCCCCGTGACCATGCTGCGTGTTCACCAGTAACTCTCCCGCTCGCTCAGTCCGCTATGGGCGCGTTCGCACCCACGTCGGTGGACGCCTCCGGTCCGGTCGACTCTCCGGTGCCTACCGGACCAGGGGGTCGAATGATCCGCCCCCAGAATGCTTCGACCCACCCCCCACAGCACCAGTTACATCCGCCACAAGCGAGACCCTCCGATTTGAGCGAATGCACAACTTGCCATATCCGAAACGGTGCCCTGCAATGGGAGTCCGGCCTCCGTGCCGACAGTCCAGCGCCGCGCTCGGGGCTCCGGGGGGTGTTCACATCCGTTCGGACGCCAACCGGCAGCGGGTGCCCGCGGCAGGCCGACAGTGCATCGCGATCCTGCGGCTTTGCGAGCACCTGGCCAAGCCTGAACGAACCGGTCGGTCACGACGGTCGGCTCGGTCAGCGCCCCCAATTGTGCAGACGCACAAGCATCCTTGTACTTAATTGGTATCATTGCATTGTGACGATCACGATCGCGGACCTGCTGGAGACGCCACATCTGCGGCTGCACCTGCACTCCGGCACGGGCGGGCTCGATCGGGAGGTCTCGTGGACCCACACATCCGACCTGCCCGAGCCCTGGCGGTGGCTCGCCGGGGGTGAGCTCTTGATGACCAACGGCATGTCGTTTCCCGCCGACGGCGCCGGGCAGCGGGTCCTCATTGAACGGTTGGCCGACGTCGGCGCAAGCGGTTTGGCGATCGGGGAGCGGATGTACAGCCCGCCGCTCACCGACGAACTCGCCGAGGCGAGTGAGCAGTTGGGGTTCAGCGTCCTGACAGTCCACTTTCCCATGCCGTTCGTCGCGATCTCCCGCGCCGTTGCGGTCGCCAACCTCCTCGAGGAGTCCGATCGGCTGATCCGAACGGAGCGGATCTACCACGCCATGCAGCGGACGCTGACAAGTCACCGCGAATCCTCGGCGCTTTCGCGGGCACTCTCCCAGCAACTGGACTGCGAGGTCCACGTCTGCCACCGCGGGTCCGCGCAGCCCTGGTACCCGGAAGACCCGCGCCTGGACCCCACACTCATCGACGCGCTGCGCCGATCCACACCGGATTCCTCGGACCTGCGAGCGGGGGCCTTCGCAGTCCCGCTCGAGGACGGGCGCGAGATGAGACTGATGGACATCCCGACGCAGTCGAGCGCGGTCCTCGTCCTCGTTTCGGACGGGCGCAACGTGCTCGACGCCATCCTCATGCAGCACGTGGTGACCGTGATCGCTCTGGAGCTGTCCCAGTCGTTGATCAGCATCGAGCACCGTCGTCGGCTGGGTGCCGAACTGCTGGCGCAACTGATGGAGGGGCGGCTCGACGAGCGCAGCGGACGTCGTCAGCTAAAGGCCCTCGGCCTGAACGTCTCCAAGGCGACCCTCTTCGCGATCACCTCCGATGCCCTCGCGAAGCTGCGAGAGTTCCACATCGTGCTATGGCGCAACAGAGTGCCCCATCTCGTGGTGCACCGGTCAGGCATGCTCCACGTGTTCTGCGTCGAAGACGACACGGTCCATGCGCTGATCCGCTCGAATCTCGGCGGAGAAGCCCTGGCAGGGATCAGTGGCCCGATCCGGACCGTCGAACGGGTCCCGGAAGCCTCGCGTGAGGCAGGCTGGGCGGTCCGCGCGGCGGCTTCGGTCACCTCGCGCACCGTCCGGTACGGCGACGCAACGCCGTTGCTGGGCGTCACGGGAACCGACGACGCCGCCGCCCTGGTGACGCGCGTGCTAGGCGCGCTCATCGAGTACGAGCGGGTGCACGAGACGGAGCTGTTGCGGACACTCGAGGCATTCCTCGACAACCAGCGCTCCTGGCAGAAGACCGCCGATGTACTCCATGTGCACCGGCAGACCGTCCTGTACCGGATCCGCAAGGTCGAGGCGATCACCGGACACAACGTGACCGATACACGCGATATCGCCGAGCTCTGGCTGGCCGTGCAGGCTCGCGCACTCCTTGGCCCCTGACCCGAGTGCGAACCGCATGGTGGTCACGACAAGCTCATCGCGGCCCGGTTCCCGCGCGCACGGCCTTGCCGAAGTGATCGCCGGCATGCCCGGATTCCCAGGCTGACGCCGAAGGTGTCGGCCAGGACCTGCCGGGTGCCGATCTTCCGTTCGTAGCGGATGGCAGCTCAGGCGCCCGCTCCCCCGTCGACCGGCACGATCGCGCCGGTCACCATCGAGGCACGGTCGCTGAGCAGCCATGCGGCCACCTCGGCCACCTCACGGGGCTCGGCCATGCGGCCGAGTGGGGTCGCCGCGGTAACGCGCCCGGGGACGTCGCCTCCCACGCGTCGATCATCTCCGTGACGGTGCCGCCGGGGTGATGCCGTTCACCCGGATCCCCTGGCGCCCAGGCGCTGGCTCTGCTGAATGTGCTGAGAGCCGAGGCCGGTGAATCCCTGCGGTAGCGAACACGGCCCGGTTCTCGGCCCGGCCCGCGCTCGCAGCCGTCTTTTCTGCGTCATGGCGAAAAAAATCGACGCGGTGTAGATTTTCAGGTGAGAGAGACCGGAGCGTACCCGCGGCGCGACCGCCGCGGCCGAAGGATGTGAGTGGATATGAAGACCTTCCTGATCACCGGTGTGAGCAGCGGGCTGGGTCGGGCCTTCGCCGAGGGGGCCCTCGCGTCGGGGCACACGGTGGTCGGCACCGTCCGCCGGGAGGCCGATATGGCGGCGTTCGAGGCCCTGGCGCCGGGACGGGCCCATGCGCGTCTGCTGGATGTCACCGATGACGAGGCCGTACGCACCGTGGTGGACGAGGCCGAGTCGACTGTCGGGCCACTCGATGTGGCCATCGCCAACGCGGGCTACGGTCTGGAGGGGATCTTCGAGGAGACACCGCTGTCGGCGGTCCGGGCGCAGTTCGCGACCAACGTCTTCGGCGCCGCGGCGACTCTCCAGGCCGCCCTCCCCCATATGCGCAAGCGGCGCGCGGGCCACTTGATGGCGGTGACGTCCATGGGCGGGCTGATGGCGGTGCCCGGTATGTCGGCCTACTGCGGGAGCAAGTTCGCGCTGGAGGGCATGCTCGAGAGCATCCGTAAGGAGGTCGCCGCGTTCGGCATCCACGTCACCGCCATCGAGCCCGGTTCGTTCCGTACGGACTGGGCCGGGCGGTCGATGACCCGTGCCGAACGTGCCATCGCCGACTACGACGCGTTGTTCACACCGATCCGCGAGGCGCGGGTCAAGGCCAGTGGCAACCAGCTCGGCAATCCGCGGAGCGCCGCCGAAGCGGTGCTGCATATCCTCGACGTCCCCGAGCCCCCCGCCCATCTGGTGCTGGGCTCGGACGCGCTGCGCCTGGTCACGGCGGCCCGGCAGGCGGTGGACGACGACATCCGCACCTGGGAGACGCTGTCGCGGACCACCGACTTCCCCGACGGAGCACAGCTCACCGGCTGATCACCGGGCCACGCCACGGCCGCTGAGGGCCGTGGCGAGCGCGTGGCTCCCCGGCCGGACAACGGCCATGCCGTTGGCCCGCGTCCGGCGGAAGTACAGTGCTCGGGAGAGTCGATCAGGGGAGACCGCAGTGGGAAGGCGCAGTGCCGCCCCGAGGAAGGGAGACCTGCGCGAGCAGGCCCTCCTGGACGCCGCCGAAGCGCTGCTCGAGCACACGAGCCTCGAGGAGCTGACGGTCGAGGCGATCGCCAAGGGCGCCGGGATCTCCCGTGGCTCCCTCTACTTCTACTTCGGCAACAAGCACGAGGTTCTCGCCGCTCTGGTCGAGCGCACCATGCGCAGCGTCCGGGCCGAGGCCGACAGCACGGCGCGGGACGCGGCGTCCCCGCCCGTCGAGGTCATGGAACGGGCCGTCCACGGGGTGGAGCGGGTCTGGCGTGAGCACGGCACCGTCATGCGGGCGGCCGTGGACTACGCCGCGCTGCATCCGGTGGTCGGATCCGCCTGGAACGACACGGTCGACGCCTTCGCCCAGGCCATGACGCAGGTGCTGAGGCGGGCGGGAATCCCCGATGAGGACGGCCCCGGCGGGACCGCCGCGCTGGCCCGCGCACTGTGCTGGATGACGGAGCGGACCTTCTACCGCGCGGCCGCTTCGCCCGGGAATGATCTCGCCGAGGCGACCGCGACCACCGTCGAGATCTGGCGTCGTGTCATGAAGTGATCATGGCCGAGTCCTCGACGCACGCGCGGAGACCTGGGCACGGGCCGGGCGAACACCCGCATCCTTCGCCCCAGCGCCCGTAAGGGTCGCGTCAAGGGGGTGCGGATCGGCGTATGGGACCCGTCAACGACGCTTGGATCCGGCCACGGGCGGGGTTTTCTTCTATCGATACCCGTCCGATCCGCCACTCGCGGATTCCCCCGACCTCTTTCCAGGAGTTCGCGATGGCCGATGTGGCCTTCGTCGTCACCACGCTCGCGGTGTTCGCGCTGGTGGCCTTTGTCGCCAAAGGGGTGACGAAGCTGTGACCGTCGAAAACGTCGTCGGCCTCGTCGTCGCCGTCGCCCTGCTGGGCTACCTCGTCCTCGCCCTGATCTTCCCGGAGAGGTTCTGACGGTGACATCGGCTACTACCGCGGCGGGAGGCATAGGTCCCGTACTGGCGGGCGTGCTCCAGTTGCTCGCCCTCATCGGGGCGCTGGCGCTCGCCTACGTCCCCCTCGGCAACTACATGGCCAAGGTCTTCTCCTCCGAGAAGCACTGGCGTGTGGAGAAGTGGATCTACAAGGGCATCGGGGCCAACCCCGACACCGAGATGCGCTGGGCCTCGTATCTGCGCGGGGTGCTGGCCTTCTCGGCGGCCGGTGTGCTCTTCCTGTATCTGCTCCAGCGGCTCCAGGGCAGCCTGCCCGGTTCGCTCGGGTTCTCCTCGATCGAGCCGGCGCAGGCGTTCAACACCGCCGCGTCCTTCGTCACCAACACCAACTGGCAGTCGTACTCCGGCGAGCAGACCATGGGCCACGTCGTACAGACCGCCGGTCTCGCCGTACAGAACTTCGTCTCCGCGGCTGTCGGTATCGCGGTGGCCGTCGCGCTGGTACGCGGCTTCGCGCGCTCGCGCACCGGTGAGCTCGGCAACTTCTGGGCCGATCTGGTGCGCGGCACGGTCCGCGTCCTGGTGCCGGTCGCGGCGATCGCCGCCCTGGTGCTGGTCGCCTGCGGTGCCCTCCAGAACTTCTCGGGCATCCATGAGGTGGGCCAGTTCATGGGCGGCTCGCAGCAGTGGAACGGCGGGGCCGTGGCCTCGCAGGAGGCCATCAAGGAGCTGGGCACCAACGGCGGCGGTTACTTCAACGCCAACAGCGCCCACCCGTTCGAGAACCCGACTCCGTTCACCAACCTCTTCGAGATCTTCCTGATCCTGGTCATCCCGCTGGCGCTGACCCGCACCTTCGGCATCATGGTCGGCTCGGTCAAGCAGGGTTACGCGATCCTGGCGACCATGGTCACCATCTGGGTCGGCTTCGTCACCCTGATGATGTGGACCGAGTTCGCCCACCACGGCCCGGCTCTTCAGGCCGCCGGTGGCGCGATGGAGGGCAAGGAGGCCCGCTTCGGGGTCGGCGGCTCGGCGCTCTTCGCGGTGTCGACCACGCTCACCTCGACCGGGGCGGTGGACTCCTTCCACTCCTCCTTCACGGGCCTGGGCGGCGGCATCACCATGCTCGGCATGATGCTGGGCGAGATCGCGCCCGGTGGTACCGGATCCGGCCTCTACGGCATGCTGATCATGGCGATCATCGCGGTGTTCATCGCCGGGCTGATGGTCGGCCGTACGCCCGAGTATCTGGGCAAGAAGATCGGTGCCCGCGAGATGAAGCTGGCGGCCTGCTACATCCTGGTCACCCCGGCGCTGGTCCTGATCTTCACCTCCGCCTCCATGGCCCTGCGGACGCCGCCGCACTCGATGCTCAACTCCGGTGCGCACGGCTTCTCCGAGGTGCTGTACGCGTTCACGTCCGCCTCGAACAACAACGGCTCCGCCTTCGCGGGCCTGAACGCGAACACCGACTGGTTCAACACCACGACCGGTCTCGCGATGCTGCTCGGCCGCTTCGTGCCCATGGTCTTCGTCCTGGCGCTGGCGGGCTCGCTCGCCGAGCAGAAGCCGGTGCCGGCCACCGCGGGCACACTGCGCACCGAGAAGCCGCTGTTCACAGGGTTGCTGGTGGGCGCGATCCTGATCATCACCGGTCTGACGTACTTCCCCGCGCTGGCGCTGGGGCCGCTGGCCGAGGGGCTGGCGTGATGACCACCCGCACAGAAAACCACGAGGACTCCATGTCCACTGCCACTCCGACCAGGGCGCCGCGAGGCGGCGTGCCCACCGGGCACGGCCCGGCCGAGGACCGTGTCGGCGCGGGCCTCTTCGATCCCGGACAGTTGCTGAAGTCGCTGCCGGACGCCTTCCGCAAGCTGGACCCGCGGGTGATGGTGAAGTCGCCCGTGATGTTCGTCGTGCTGGTCGGATCCGTGCTGACCACGGTGTTCTCGGTCAAAGACCCGGGCGACTGGTTCGGCTGGGCGATCAGCGTCTGGCTGTGGCTGACCGTGATCTTCGCCAATCTGGCGGAGGCGGTCGCCGAGGGCCGTGGCAAGGCGCAGGCCGACACCCTGCGCAAGGCCAAAACCGATACGGTGGCCCGGCGGCTGGCGGCGGACGGCACGGCCGAGGAGCGGATCCCCGGCACCGAGCTGAAGATCGGTGACCTGGTGGTCTGCGAGGCCGGCGATGTCATCCCCGGCGACGGCGATGTGGTCGAGGGCGTCGCCTCGGTCGACGAGTCGGCGATCACCGGCGAGTCGGCGCCGGTCATCCGCGAGTCCGGCGGCGACCGTTCGGCCGTGACCGGTGGCACCAAGGTGCTGTCCGACCGCATCGTCATCAGGATCACCACCAGGCCGGGCGAGACCTTCATCGACCGGATGATCAACCTGGTGGAGGGCGCCGCCCGGCAGAAGACGCCGAACGAGATCGCGCTGAACATCCTGCTCGCCTCGCTGACGATCGTGTTCCTGCTCGCCTGCGTCACACTGCCGCCGTTCGCCGATTACGCGGGCACGCATCTGACGATGGTGGTGCTGGTGGCGCTGCTGGTCTGTCTGATCCCGACGACGATCGGCGCGCTGCTCTCCGCGATCGGCATCGCGGGCATGGACCGGCTGGTGCAGCGGAACGTGCTGGCGATGTCGGGCCGGGCGGTCGAGGCCGCCGGTGATGTCTCCACGCTGCTGCTGGACAAGACCGGCACGATCACCCTGGGCAACCGGCAGGCGGCCGAGTTCGCGCCGGTGCGCGGCACCACCGAGGCCGAGGTCGCCGACGCCGCCCAGCTCTCCTCGCTGGCCGACGAGACCCCCGAGGGCCGGTCCATCGTCGTCCTGGCGAAGGAGAAGTACGGGCTGCGCGAGCGCCACCAGGGCGAACTGGTGGGCGCCGAGTGGATCGAGTTCACCGCGCAGACCCGGATGTCGGGTGTGGACGTCGGCGAGCGGAAGATCCGCAAGGGCGCGGCCGGTTCGCTCATCGCCTGGGTCCAGGAGCGCGGCGGCACGGTCGCCGAGGACGCGGACCGGATCGCCCACCGGATCTCCGAGGCCGGCGGCACCCCGCTGCTGGTGGCGGTCCAGGACGCCGACGGGGCGCGGGTGCTGGGCGTCATCCACCTCAAGGACGTGGTCAAGGAGGGTATGCGGGAGCGGTTCGACGAGCTGCGCCGCATGGGCATCAAGACCGTCATGATCACGGGTGACAACCCGCTGACGGCCAAGGCCATCGCCGAGGAGGCGGGCGTCGACGACTTCCTCGCCGAGGCCACTCCCGAGGACAAGATGGCCCTGATCAAGCGGGAGCAGGCGGGCGGCAAGCTGGTCGCGATGACCGGCGACGGCACCAACGACGCCCCGGCGCTGGCCCAGGCGGACGTCGGGGTGGCGATGAACACCGGTACGTCGGCCGCCAAGGAGGCCGGCAACATGGTCGACCTCGACTCCAACCCGACCAAGCTCATCGAGATCGTGGAGATCG
>NZ_JAHLEM010001277.1 GCF_018883605.1 Streptomyces niphimycinicus
CGCACCCGCCGCACCCGCCGAACCCGGCGAACCCGGCGCGCGGGGGCGCGTCATGGGGCGGGCCGAGAGGGACGGCCGCACTGGAACCTGCGAGCCGGGTTCGGGCGCGCCCGGCCGGGCGGAGGGCACTTCCTCGCACGGGCCGGATCCGGCGCCGGGGGCTGTCCCTTCCGCGGGTGTCGGCGCGTCGGGTGTGCGGGCCACCGGCCGGGCTGCGGCTGCCGAGAACGGTGCGGTAGGTGGGCAGATCGGCTCCGGGGCAGGAGAGAGCACCGTCCCGGGCCCGCACGGGACGGCGGAGGGCACCCGCGCGGGTGTGCCGGACCAGGTGCCGGGGGCTGTCCCTTCCGCGGATGTGGGCGTGTCCGCCACTGCCCGGGTCACCACTGCCGACAGCGGCACGGTGGGTGGGCAGGCCGGTCCCCGAGCGGGCCTGCCGGGGCAGACGTCGTCCGGTGCTGCTGCCGCCTCGGAGGCACGGGTTGCGGGCGCGCCGCACCCCGCCGCGTACGACGCTGGTCGTGGCGGGGCGGCCGCGGGCGCGGCCTCTGACGGTGACGGGCCGTGTGGGGGGCGGGACGACCGTTCGCCGGGCGCGGACGTGTCCGTGGTGCTTGCCGAGGCCGATGCCGAGTGGCTGGGGCGGGTTGAGCGGCGGGTGCGGGAGGAGCTTGGGGCGTTGGGGGCCGCGCGGCGGGGGGAGGCGCGGGCGGCGGCCGTGGTCGGCGAGATCGGTGCGCTCGACCGGGAGGCCCGTGCCGACGACGAGGCGATCGAGGAGGCCGCCGAGTGGCTCGCCGGGTGGGACGAGATCCACTGGGCGCATCAGCGGCGGGTCGAGGCCGCGCAGGAGGCCGTCAACCGGGCCGAGCAGCTCGGCGGGCGGATCGAGCCCGCCGAGCGGCGCCTTGAGGCAGCCAGGCGGCGGGACCGGCTCGCCGGGCA
>NZ_JAHLEM010001278.1 GCF_018883605.1 Streptomyces niphimycinicus
CGTCCGACCATGAGCAGATCGCTGTCGGTCGCGGCCTGTACGACGGCCCGGGCCGGGCTCTCCAGCCGGACCTCGTCGACGACCCGCACCCGGGGGAACTTCTCCCGCCAGGGCCGCAGTACCTCATCCAGCTCCCGTCGCGCCTGCTCCATGGTGTCCTGAGCCACGTCGGATTCCCCGCCCCGGGCGGCGTGGACCCGGTCGGGCCTTCTTCCGTGGACGGCGTGCAATGGCACATCGCGAGTGAAGGCGGTGACATAGGCGAACTCCAGGAGGTTGTCCTGCGGACCGTGCAGACTCAGGCCCACGACCACAGGTCGCCGGCGTCCGTCCGCTTCCCGCCCCCCGCGCATCAGCACCACCGGCCGCTCCGCCCGGGCGATGGTGTGCAACCCGATGTCACCCAGGAAGAAGCTCGCCACCCGGTCCAGCCCCCGCGACCCGAGCACCAGCATGCGGGACCGCGCCGCCGCGTCGAGCAGGGCCGTCTCGGCCTCGTCCGCCACCAGGTCCTCGATGATGGTCAGCTTCGGATGGCCGCGGGCCAGCTCCGCGTGGGTGTCGTGCACGATCCGCTTCGCCCAGTAGTTCTGTTCTTCCGCCGCTGGGCTGCCGGGTGTGGGCGGGCACAGCAGGATCCAGGCGTGCGTCAGGCACAGCGCCAGCTCACGCCGCTCCGCCTCGTCGGCGGCCCAGTGAGCGGCGGCCAGACTCTCGGCCGAGCCGTCGAGGCCCACGGTGACCACTTGTTCCATGGCAGTGCCTCCTGCCGGGTGCTGGGGTGCCGGGGTTTCACGCGGCCACGGCCGGGCCACCGGTGTCATCGGTGTCATCGGTGCCGTAAGCGATGTGCTCGCTGACCGAGACCACACCGTCCACTCCGCGACACAGCCGTACAATCACCGGGACCAGGCTCCTGGCCTCGACCGATCCG
>NZ_JAHLEM010001279.1 GCF_018883605.1 Streptomyces niphimycinicus
GCGGCTGGTTCGCTGCGGGCGGTGCCGGACGCGCTGGGGTCGGGTGAACCGCAGGTGGCCGTACGGGGCGGGGTGCTGCGGGCGCCGCGTCTGGCGCGGGCCGCCGTGGATGCCGGGCAGCCGCTCGATGTCGATGCCGAGGGCACGGTGCTGGTGACCGGTGCGAGTGGCACGCTGGGCGGTCTGCTGGCCCGCCACCTGGTGGCCGAGCGTGGCGTACGGCGTCTGCTGCTGGTGAGCCGCCGTGGCGACCAGGCCCCGGGCGCGGCAGAACTCGGCACGGAACTGGCCGAGTTGGGCGCCGAGGTGCGCTGGGCGGCACGCGATGTCGCCGACCGTGACCAGTTGGCCGAGGTGCTCGGCGCGATTCCGGCGGAGCATCCGCTGACGGCCGTGGTGCATACGGCCGGTGTGCTGGACGACGGTGTGGTCGGCTCGCTGACGCCGGAGCGGCTGGAGCGGGTGTTGCGTCCGAAGGTGGATGCGGCGTGGAATCTGCATGAGCTGACCCGCGATCTCGACCTGTCGGCGTTTGTGCTGTTCTCGTCCGCCGCCGGTGTCTTCGGTAACGCGGGGCAGGGCAACTACGCCGCCGCCAACGCCTTCCTGGACGCGCTGGCCCAGCACCGCCGGGCGCACGGCCTGGCCGGTACCTCGCTGGCGTGGGGTCTGTGGGCCGACTCCAGTGCGATGACCGGTGAGTTGGACGACGCGGATGTGTCCCGGATGAGCCGGGGCGGCGTGGTCGCGCTGTCCGCCACCGAGGGCATGGAGCTGTTCGACATCGCGGGCCGCCTTGATGAGGCGCTGCTTGTGCCGATGTCGCTGGACATGGCCGCGCTCCGGGCGCAGGCGGCTGGCGGTGCGCCGGCGCCGCTGTTCCGTGGGCTGGTGCGGGTTCCGGCGCGGCGTGCGGCGGAGGGCGCTGCG
>NZ_JAHLEM010001280.1 GCF_018883605.1 Streptomyces niphimycinicus
CCGATGGGCGCCGCCTCCTCGGCACCCCCGGTGGGCGTCGCCTCCACGGCCCCCCTGGCAGGTGCCGCCCCCACGGCACCCCCGACAGGCGCCGCCCCCTCGGCACCCCCGGTGGGCGCCTCCTCCTCGGCACCCCTGGCAGGGGCTGTCTCCTCGGCACCCTCGGTGGGCGCTGTCTCCTCGGCACCCCCGGTGGGCGCCGCCCCCTCGGCACCCCCGGCAGGCGCCGCCCCCTCGGCACCCCCGGTGGGCGCCTCCTCCTCGGCACCCCTGGCTGGCGCTACCCCCTCCGCACTCCCGGCAAGCGCCGCCCCCGACGCGGGCCCGGCCGTGGTCCGCGTGGACCTCGGTTGGCCCGAAGGGCTCCCGGACGGCGGCCGCCACGGCTTCACCCCCGCCCACCGCGCCCGCCTTGAAGCGGCCCTTCCCGCCATGGCCACCCGCCTCGCGCACGCGCTGGCGCAAGCGCCGGAGCACCCGGCCGAGCCTGTCGACGGTGCCCCG
>NZ_JAHLEM010001281.1 GCF_018883605.1 Streptomyces niphimycinicus
TGGCGCTACCCCCTCCGCACTCCCGGCAAGCGCCGCCCCCGACGCGGGCCCGGCCGTGGTCCGCGTGGACCTCGGTTGGCCCGAAGGGCTCCCGGACGGCGGCCGCCACGGCTTCACCCCCGCCCACCGCGCCCGCCTTGAAGCGGCCCTTCCCGCCATGGCCACCCGCCTCGCGCACGCGCTGGCGCAAGCGCCGGAGCACCCGGCCGAGCCTGTCGACGGTGCCCCGATGTCGCCCAAGGGGCATGCGACACCTGCTCCGGACGGGCTGTCCGACGACGTCCAGGTGGCTCCGGGGGGCCATGCCGTGCCGGACCACCGAGCCACGCCCGCCGGGGACGGGCTCCGGGGTCGGGGCGATGGCTCGGAGGGAGCGACGGGCGACCGGGGCACGCACCCGGCCGCGCCCGCCGTCGGCGCCCC
>NZ_JAHLEM010001282.1 GCF_018883605.1 Streptomyces niphimycinicus
CCCTGCGCGCACGCGCCCGCGCCTTCCGTACCGCCGTCCAGGAGGCCGCAGCGTGACCGGGGAGCCGCGCCCGACCCGCCCCGACCGCCTCGACCTCGGCGAGGGCATCCGCTGGACCGGCGAGGCCCTCGTCCTCGTCGACATCCTTCAGGGCCGCCTGCTGACGGCCCCCCAGGACCCCAGCGCGCCCCTGCGCACGCTGGCCGAACTGCCCGTCCCGCTGGGCGCGGTGGCGCCCGTGGCGGACCGGCCCGGCACCTGGATCGCCGCCGCGGGCACCGGGATCTGCCTGCTCGGCCCCGACGGCGCCACCACCTGGCTGGCGCGACCCGAGGCCGATGCCCGCCCCGCCCGGCGTATGAACGACGGCAGCGCCGACCCGTCCGGCAGATTCTGGGCGGGCAGCATGGGCTACGACGCCGACGAGGACGCGGGCTCCCTCTACCGGGTGGACCACGACGGCACGGTCACCCGGGTCCTCGACGGGATCACGGTGCCGAACGGGCCCGCGTTCACGGCCGATGGACGCGCCATGTATCTGGCCGACAGCGCCCGGGGCGTCGTCCGGCGCTACCCCGTCGACCCGGCGACGGGCGGGCTCGGCACACCGACGACGTTCGTCACGGTGGACGGCGGCAGCCCCGACGGCATGGCCGTCGACGACGAGGGTGGCGTGTGGATCGCCGTCTGGGGCACCGGGACGGTGCGGCGTTACCGGCAGGACGGCGCACTCGACCGCACGCTGCGGCTGCCCGCCGCCCAGCCCGCCGGAGTCTGCCTCCAGGGCGACGTTCTGCACATCACCACGGCCCGGGTCGGGCTCACCCGGCCGGGCCCCGACGACGGCGCGTTGTTCGCGGTCCGGGTCGAGGTGCCGGGCCCTCCGGCGGCCGTCCATCGCCCGCACCCCGGTGCCGGGC
>NZ_JAHLEM010001283.1 GCF_018883605.1 Streptomyces niphimycinicus
CATCACAATCTTGATGATCCCCGCAACACCGGCAGCAGCCTGCGTATGACCCATGTTCGACTTGATCGAACCGAGCAGCAACGGCCGCTCCGCATCCCGCTCCTGGCCATACGTCGCCATCAGCGCCTGCGCCTCGATCGGGTCACCAAGACTGGTACCCGTGCCATGCGCCTCCACCGCGTCCACATCACCAGTCGACAGACCCGCGTTCGCCAGCGCCTGACGAATCACCCGCTGCTGCGACGGACCGTTAGGCGCCGTCAGACCATTGGACGCACCATCCTGGTTGATCGCCGAACCACGCACCACGGCGAGCACCGGATGCCCGTTCTTCCGCGCATCCGACAGCCGCTCCACCAGCAGCATGCCCGCACCCTCGGACCACCCCGTGCCATCCGCATCCGCCGAGAACGCCTTGCACCGGCCATCCCCCGCAAGCCCACGCTGACGACTGAACTCCACAAACGGCGCCGGAGTCGCCATCACCGTCACACCACCCGCGAGCGCCAGCGAACACTCACCGTTCCGCAGCGCCTGAACCGCCAGATGCAACGCCACCAACGACGACGAACACGCCGTATCCACCGTAATCGTCGGCCCCTCAAGACCGAACGTGTACGCCAACCGACCCGAAATCACACTCGCCGCGTTGCCCGTGCCGAGGAAGCCCTCCACGCCCTCCGGAAGCGCGGGCAGCGAGGAGGCGTAGTCGTGGTACATCACACCGGCGAACACACCGGTACGGCTGCCGCGCAGCGCGCCCGGATCGATCCCGGCCCGCTCGAACGCCTCCCACGAGGTCTCCAGCAGCAACCGCTGCTGCGGATCCATCGCCAGCGCCTCACGCGGCGAGATACCGAAGAAGCTCGGGTCGAAGTGGCCGGCGTCGTCCACGAAGCCGCCCTCGCGGGCGTA
>NZ_JAHLEM010001284.1 GCF_018883605.1 Streptomyces niphimycinicus
CCCCGGTGCCCCACCGGGAGCCCGCACCGCGTCCATGCCGCTCACCGCTCCGTCGACAGCGGGGCCAGCCGGGCCTGTGGGCGGCCCTGGGCGGCCGCCGCGAGCCCGATGACGATCTCGTCGGCGCGCGGCCCGTCCGCCACCCGGACCTCGATGCTCTGGTGGTGCGAGCGGATGGTGGCGTCGGTGATGTGCTTGAGCGGAATGTCGAAGACCGTCCCCGCGGCGGCCCGCTTCTCCACGGCCGGCAGCAGGGTGGTCGCGTTCGCCGCCCGGCGGAAGTGGTCGCCGAACTTCAGGGTGTGGATCAGCGCGGAGCCGTGCTCGATCTCCCCGTCGAGCCCCACGATCGCGCACTTCCCGTACGCCTCCACCGGCGCGTCCAGCGCCTCGACCACGCGGGGCGCCAGCAACTCGCCGAGCTTCGGCGCCGCCTCGTCGATCCCGGGCAGCAGATCCGTCACAAAGCCCTGACCGGCCCAGGGGTTCTCGATGACGGCGAGCACCACCGCCGTACGGGCCGGCGGGTCCACCGGGCGGCCGCCCTCGCTGTGGATGTCCTCGGTGAAGGTGATGATCTTGCGGACGTTCATCGGGGTTCTCTTTCGTGGATACCCCCGGCTTCAGCCGGGGGAGGAAACGAAGCTCCTGCGGAGCAGGGCAGGGAAAGCCGGATCGCCGTCAGGGTGATCCGGCGTTCACCGGATTCCGGCCGACATCCGCTACTCACACGCGAGCTGATAGAGTGTGAGGTATGGAACGGCAGGTCAAGCGGGCGTTCAAGTACCGCTTTTACCCCACGGACGAGCAGGCGGCTGAGCTGTCGCGCACGTTCGGCTGTGTCCGCCTCGTGTACAACAAGGCGTTGGATGAGCGCACGCGGGCCTGGTACGGCGAGCAGCGCCGCATCTCCTA
>NZ_JAHLEM010001285.1 GCF_018883605.1 Streptomyces niphimycinicus
GTCGCCCCGGAGGGGGAGCGGGTGCCGCTGCGCGGGGTGCGGGGCGCCGTGGCCGACAAGCTCGCCCGCAGCCGGCGCGAGATCCCCGACGCCACCTGCTGGGTGGACGCCGACGCGACCGAACTGCTCGCCGCCCGCGCGGCGATGAACGCCGCGGGCGGGCCCAAGGTCTCCGTGCTCGCCCTCCTGGCCCGCATCTGCACGGCGGCCCTGGCGCGCTTCCCCGAGCTCAACGCCACGGTGGACATGGAAGGCCGGGAGATCATCCGGCTCCCCGAGGTCCACCTCGGCTTCGCGGCGCAGACCGACCGGGGCCTGGTGGTCCCCGTGGTGCGCGACGCACAGACGCGGACCATAGAGGGGCTGTCCGAGGAGATCGCCCGGCTGACCGAGGCCGCGCGGACCGGGACACTCGCCCCCGCGCAGCTCACCGGCGGCACCTTCACCCTGAACAACTACGGGGTCTTCGGGGTCGACGGCTCCACGCCGATCATCAACCACCCCGAGGCGGCCATGCTCGGGGTCGGCCGGATCGCCCCGAAGCCCTGGGTGCACGAGGGCGAGCTGGCGGTGCGCCAGGTGGTGCAGCTTTCGTTCACCTTCGACCACCGGGTGTGCGACGGAGGCACCGCCGGCGGATTCCTGCGGTATGTGGCCGACTGCGTGGAGCAGCCCCTGGTGTTGTTGCGACGGCTGTAGCGGCTGCCCGGCGGCGCCATACTCGTGGGGTGACTCATGGAGTGACTCCAGGTGCGTATGACGCGGTGATCCTGGCCGGGGGCGCCGCTCGGCGGCTCGGTGGGGTGGACAAGCCCGCACTGCGGGTGGGCGGGCGCCCCCTGCTCGACCGGGTGCTGGACGCCTGCCGCGGCGCCGGGCGGACCGTCGTCGTCGGCCCGCGCAGGCCCAC
>NZ_JAHLEM010001286.1 GCF_018883605.1 Streptomyces niphimycinicus
CGGTACGAATGCCCATCTGATCCTTGAGCAGGCCCCCGAACCGCCCGAGGCCACCACCACACCGGACACCTCGCCAGGCGGTCTCGCGGCGGGTGGTGTAGTGCCGTGGGTGGTGTCCGGACGTGGCCATGAGGCGCTACGCGGCCAAGCCGCGGCACTGACCGAACGCGTAACCGCCGACCCCGCGCTCACACCATCGGATATCGGCTGGTCGCTGATCAGCACCCGGTCCGTCTTCGACCACCGCGCCGTCATCATCGGCCAACACCGCCACGAACTCCTCGCCGGACTCAACGCCCTGACCACCGGCAACACCCACCCCGCCCTCATCGAACCCCACACCACCACAACCACCGGAAGCCTCGGCCCAGTCCTGGTCTTCCCCGGCCAAGGCTCACAGTGGCTCGGCATGGGCGCCGGACTCCTCGACACCTCACCCCCCTTCGCCACCCGCATCACCGAATGCCAACAAGCCCTCGCCCCCCACGTCCACTGGTCTTTGACCGAGGTCCTGCGGGGAGGCGTCGACGCCGCCGACCTCGCCCGCGTCGACGTCATCCAACCCGTCCTATGGGCCGTCATGGTCTCCCTCGCCGCCGTATGGGACCACCACGGCGTCACCCCCGCCGCCGTCGTCGGCCACAGCCAAGGCGAAATCGCCGCCGCCTGCGTCGCCGGAGCACTCTCCCTCGACGAAGGCGCCCGCATCGTCGCCCTCCGCGCCCACGCCCTCCGCCACCTCACCGGCCACGGCGCCATGGCCTCCCTCACCCTCAACCACCACCACGCCAAAGAACTCCTCACCGACCTCGGCGAACCAGCCCGCCAAGTAGGCATCGCCGCCGTCAACGGCCCCGGATCCGTCGTCGTATCCGGGCCACCCGAACAGGTCGCCCACGCCGTGACCGC
>NZ_JAHLEM010000129.1 GCF_018883605.1 Streptomyces niphimycinicus
CCAGGCGGACGTCGGGGTGGCGATGAACACCGGTACGTCGGCCGCCAAGGAGGCCGGCAACATGGTCGACCTCGACTCCAACCCGACCAAGCTCATCGAGATCGTGGAGATCGGCAAGCAGTTGCTGATCACCCGTGGCGCGCTGACCACCTTCTCCATCGCCAACGATGTAGCGAAGTACTTCGCGATCATCCCGGCGCTGTTCGCGGCGGTCTACCCGGGCCTGGACAAGCTGAACATCATGCAACTGTCCTCGCCGGACTCGGCGATCCTGTCCGCGGTGATCTTCAACGCGCTGATCATCATCGCCCTGGTGCCGCTGGCCCTGCGGGGTGTGCGCTACCGGCCGATGAGCGCGGACCGGATGCTGCGGCGCAACCTCGGGATCTACGGCCTCGGCGGCCTCATTGCGCCCTTCATCGGCATCAAGATCATCGACCTGCTCATCTCCCTCATTCCCGGGATCGGCTGACCGCCATGAACCATTCCGTCATGAACACCGCCCGGCTGTTCGGGGCCGGCCTGCGGGCCCTCCTCGTGCTGACCCTGGTCACGGGCGTCATCTACCCGCTGGTGGTCACCGGCATCGCCCAGGGGCTGTTCCACGACAAGGCGAACGGCTCCGAGATCGAGGCGGACGGCCGGGTCGTCGGCTCCTCGCTGATCGGGCAGCCGTACAACCTGCCGCTGAAAAAGGGCCAGGAGACCCCGGACCCCGATCCGAAGTGGTTCCAGGGGCGCCCGGCGAACGGTCTCGGCACCAACAGCCTCAACACCCGCTACACGCTGCTGCTGTCCGGAGCCACCAACCTCTCCGCCGACAGCAAGGACCTGCTCCAGCAGGTCAGGGACGCCAAGGCCGCGGTCGTCAGGAACAACTCGGTGCCCGGCTACACCGTCCGGCCGTCCCAGGTCCCCGCCGACGCGGTGACCTCCTCAGGCTCCGGCCTGGACCCGGACATCTCCCCGCGCTACGCCGAGATCCAGGTCCACCGGGTCGCGGAGCGGAACGGGCTGTCCGTCGCCCAGGTGGAGAAGCTGGTCGAGGAGAAGACCGAGGGCCGCGTGTTCGGCTTCATCGGGGAGCCGCGGGTGAACGTCCTCGAACTCAACATCGCGCTCAAGGACCTGGTGGCCAGGCGCTGACGGCGCCACCCGCCCCGGGAAGCGGGAGCCGGCGGCCGGAGACCTTCTCCGCCGCCGGCTCCCGTCATCACGCGGGGGAACCACTGCGCGGCCGCTCGGGCAGTACGGCCCGGTCGGGCGAGGGCGCGGCGGCCGTGGTGGTCTCGGTGGCGGTGAGGTCTTCGATGCGGTCGGCGAATCCCGGTTCGGGCAGCGGGAGATCGATGTCGGGGTCGTCGGTGAAGTCGACGGCCCGGGCGACGTAGTGGATGACGGCCATGGTGGCGGGCGGCACCTCCCGCTCCCGTTTCAGGCCGTGCAGGATGCGGAGGGCGGCGGCCATCTCATGGTCGGTGGCGGCCCAGTCCTCCACCGTGTCGGTGACCGGCGGGATGTCATTGCCCGCCTGCTCATGCCACCACTCCAGCCAGGCGTGCGCCTGACCGTCCTCGCCCAGGGCCATGTGGTGGAGATAGAGGCAGTACGCGGCGGCGGGATCACCGGCGCCGGCGGCGAACTGCCACCAGAACTGGGCGTGGTCCTCATGGCCGGCCAGTTGCAGCACACACCCGAGGACACGGGAGCCGGGCGGTTCGAGGATGCGGCGGGTGAGGAAGTCCCGCAACCGGGTCAGGGCATCGGGGCGGGCGATGATCGCCTCGCACAGGGTGTGCAGGTCCTGCGCCATCCGTTCGTCCACGCCCGGCGCCGCGGCTCCGGCGGCCGCGGATGTCCGCTGGGCGTGCCGCGGAGGGCGCTCTTGGGGTGGGGCGCCGTCGGGGTCGGCGTGGCGGGCGGCGAGCCGGGCCTCGGCGGCCTCGAAGTCGATGGGAGGGGTGGGGTTGAGCAGGGCCCGCGCGAGGATGCGGTCAATGGCTGAGGTCATCGCTCCTCCTTGGCCAGGAGTTGTTGCAGTCGGCGGCGGGCGTAGCGGACGGTGGAGCGGACACCGGCCTCGGTGATGCCGAGGTGGGTGGCGGTCTCGGCGACGCTGTAGCCGCGGCAGTGGAGCAGGATGACCACGTCCTGCTGGCGCTCGGGGAGTTTCTTGATGGCCTGGTAGAGGTTCAGGCTCTCCTCGAGTACGGCGATGGGGTCGACCGCGTCCCTGAGCAGCGCGGTCTCGAAGGTCGCGTTGTCCAGCAGGGCGGGGCCTCGCTTGCGGGCGCGGGCGAGGTCGACGGCCCGGTTCTTCATGACCTTCCAGGCGTAGGCGGCCGGGTTCTCCATCGTCAGCACCTTGGGCCAGCAGCGCAGGAGTTGTTCGAAGGCGGCGTCGACGGCCTCTTCGGCGTCCGCGTGGTTGCCGAGGTAGACCACGGCCCGGTCGATGTACGCCTTCCGGTGGAGCTGGTGGAAGGCACGGAAGTCCGCGGGGAGTGAGGTGGTCATCGAGGTGATCTCGCGCGAGCGCAGGAATTCGTTGGTCACCGCTCCCCTCCCTCCCGGTCGCTGCGACGCAGTTCCGATACGCCGACGCGCACTCCCATGGCGGCCGCGCGGCGCAGGAGGGCGATGGCGTCACTGCCGAATACCCGCGCGACGAGTACGGCGGTGACGACGTTCACCACGGTTTGAAGATTCACGGACTTCGTTGTCCTTCTGTTCGTTGTACGAGGGGTGGCCCCCACCCCCACACGCCCCGCGAGTGCGCGGTGTTGCGCTCTCTGTTCAGATAGCGCTCACGGACGCCGGTTCGTGCATCGGATGAGCCTAAAATCTTACGGAACGCATCGATCCAATTACGCAAATATGAAAAACTCATCGCCAGATTCGGGTGCGCGGGTCCACCCCCGCACCCCCGCGCCGCCCCCCGCCCGGCGGGCTAGCCGGTGAGCGACTGGGTGCCGACCACGGTGAGCAGGGCGAGGCGTTCGGCGTCCTCGGTGCCGGGCTCGGCGGTGTAGACCACGATGCGCAGATCGCTGCCCGCCACGGTCAGCACATCGCAGTCCAGCGTCAGTGTGCCCACCCGCGGATGGTCGATGGTCTTGCGCGACGCCTCATGGTGGCCGACGGTGCCGGAGTCCCACAGCGCGGCGAACCGCCCGCTGTTGGCGCGCAGCTCCGCGACCAACTGCCGCAGCTTCTGGTCGGCCGGGTAGCGGGCGGCGACCGTGCGGAGATCGGCGACCAGCGCGGCCTGGAACTCAGCCCGGGCCTCATGCGTCTGCCGGGAGCCGCTGTCCTCGCAGACGAAGTGGCGCCAGACTCCGTTGCGCTCATTGCCGCGCCACCGGGACGGATCGCCCCGCAGCGCCACATACGGCGGATTGGCCATGAGCAGCGTCCAGGACGCGTCGCTCACCGCGACCGGTGTTCCGGTCAGCCGGTCCAGCAGCCGCTGGACGCTCGGGGTGATGTACGCCGGCACCGTCTCCGGACCCGGCGGCGCCAGCCCGGCCAGCCGGAAGAGATGGGCGCGCTCGTCCCCCGACAGCCGCAGCGCCCTGGCCAGCGCCTCGACGACCTGGGACGAGGGATGGGCGGCCCGGCCCTGTTCGAGGCGGGTGACGTAGTCGACGGAGATCCCGGCCAGCATCGCCAGCTCCTCGCGGCGCAGCCCGGCCGCGCGGCGCTGTCCGCCGGTCGGCAGCCCGGCGGCCTCCGGCGGGACCCGGTCCCGCCGGCGCCGTACCGCCTGCCCGAACTCCGTGGTCGCCATGGCCCCCAGTGTGCACCGCGGACCGGGGCCCTTCCTGGTACTCGCGGTCCCAGGAAGACGGGAAAGCTGGCTGCCCCCACGCCCCGGGCGCAGCCTGGAGACATGACGACAACACTTATCACCGGAGCCAACAAGGGTCTCGGCTTCGAGACCGCCCGCCGACTGATCGCCGCGGGCCACACCGTCTACCTCGGCAGCCGGGACGCCGAGCGCGGCCGCCGGGCCGCCGAGAAGCTGGGGGCGCGGCTGGTCGTCCTCGATGTCACCGATGACGCGTCCGTGGCCGCCGCCGCCAAGGCCATCGAGGCCGACGGCGGCCTGGATGTGCTGGTCAACAACGCCGGTATCGAGGCGCGGACGCCGGACGGCGGGGTGATCGGCGCCGCCGAGGTCACCGCCGACATGATGCGGAAGGTGTTCGAGACGAACGTCTTCGGCGTGGTGCGGGTCACCCACGCCTTCCTGCCGCTGCTGCTGCGGTCCGCCGCCCCGGTCGTGGTCAATATCAGCAGCGGGCTGGCCTCGCTGGAGCGGGTCTCCACCCCTGACGACCCGGCGCACGCCTATCCGGGGGTCGCCTATCCGGCGTCGAAGGTGACGGTCAACATGGTCACCGTGCAGTACGCGAAGGCGTTCCCGCAGATGCGGATCAACGCCGTCGAGCCCGGCTACACCGCGACGGACCTCAACGCGCACACCGGCCACCAGACCGTCGAGGAGGGCGCCGAGATCATCGTCCGGATGGCCCAGGTGGGCCCCGGCGGCCCGACGGGAGGGTACTTCGACATCGAGGGCGCTCTCCCCTGGTAGAGCGGCGGCCCCGCGGCCTTCGGCGCCGCCCTCACCGGGCCTGCCCGCCCACCTCGGCCCGGCTGTCCCGGGTGCGCCACAGCCACCTGATGTCGCGGGCGAAGGACCAGCTCAGCAGGGTCAGGGCGAGCAGGGCGGCGCCGAAGGCCAGCGCGTAGGGCAGCACGCCGGCGCCGACGACCAGCAGCAGCACACCCTGGAGCGCGGCCACCGTCTTGCGGACCGTGCTCGGCGGGAGCTGCCCGTTCAGCCAGGGCAGCACCCGGGCCGCGGCGACGAAGACGTAGCGCATGGCGCCGATCAGCAGCACCCAGGGGCCGAGCGAGGTGGCCACATAGACGCTGAGCACCAGGATGAGGACGGCGTCGACCTCCATGTCGAACCGCGCGCCCAGGGAGGACGAGGTGCCGGTGCGCCGGGCCACCTGGCCGTCGACCGCGTCCAGGAGCAGCGCGACCGCGGTGAGGGCCACCAGCACGGTGACCGGCGGCGGGCTCTCGAAGGAGTCCGCGACCAGCGCGGTCACCCCGCCGACGAGCGTGGCCCGGGCGAGGGTGACGCGGTTGGCCGCGCCGAAGGAGGCGAGCCAGGACCGCGACAGGGCGCGGGTGAGCACCGCCCAGGTGGCGGCCGCGAAGGCCAGGCCGGTCAGCCAGCCCGCGGGGCCCAGGTCGAGCGCCGTGCCGAGCAGCACGAGCAGCAGCAACTGCGCGGCCGCGCCCGCGGCCGTCTCGTTCCGCAACGGCGTGGTGTTGTAGGGATTGTTCAGGGCCACCGTGCACTCTCCGGGCTGTGTGGCGGAGCGGATGGGTGCCGCGTACCGTGTTCGCGGCTTCATGGTCATCGGTACGTGAGCCATCACCCGATTGTTCAGCCCTTTGGAGAACGTCGTATGACGCGCACCGCCCACGCCTTCTGGCTCCGCTCCCCCGGCCATGGCGAGATACGGGAGGTGGCCCTGCCCGACCCCGGGCCCGGGGACGTGGTGGTGCGCACGCTGTGCTCGGGGGTGAGCCGCGGTACGGAGACCCTGGTCTTCCGCGGTGGCGTACCGGTCAGTCAGCACACCGCGATGCGCGCGCCGTTCCAGGACGGTGAGTTCCCCGGGCCGGTCAAGTACGGCTATCTCAATGTGGGTCTGGTCGAGGAGGGGCCGCCGTCCCTGCTGGGGCGCACCGTCTTCTGTCTGTACCCGCATCAGACCCGCTATGTGGTCCCGGCGAGCGCGGTGACCCCGGTGCCGGAGGGCGTGCCCGCCCCGCGCGCCGTGCTGGCGGGCACGGTGGAGACCGCGGTGAACGCGGCATGGGACGCCGCGCCCCTGCTGGGCGACCGGATCGCCGTGGTGGGGGCGGGGATGGTGGGCGCCTCGGTGGCGGCGGTGCTGGCGCGGTTCCCCGCCGTACGGGTGCAACTGGTGGACGCCGAGCCGGCGCGCGCCGAGGTCGCGCGGGCGCTCGGGGTGGACTTCGCGCTCCCCGAGGAGGCGACGGGCGACCTCGATCTGGTCGTCCACGCCAGCGCCACCGAACAGGGGCTCGCGCGCTCGCTGGAGCTCCTCGCCCCGGAGGGCACCGTGCTGGAGCTGAGCTGGTACGGGGACCGGCGGATCAGCCTGCCGCTCGGGGAAGCCTTCCACTCGCGCCGGCTGACGGTGCGCGCCAGCCAGGTGGGGACGGTCTCACCGGCCCGGGGCACCCGCCGCGGCTACGGCGACCGGATGGCGCTGGCGCTCGAACTGCTCTCCGATCCGGCCTTCGACGCCCTCGTCACCGGCGAATGCGGTTTCGAGGAGCTTCCCCAGGTGCTGCCGGGGCTCGCCGCCGGGGAGATTCCGGGGCTGTGCCACCGGGTTCGCTACACCGCGGAATCTGCCGTGTCATCTGTCTGAACACGGGGAACGTGACGGCCGTACTAGAGGTCGTGCCCCGGCTGAGGGCCCGACGCGCCGTATCTGGAGGGTCATCCGTTGTTCAGCATCACCGTCCGCGATCACATCATGATCGCTCACAGTTTTCGCGGGGACGTCTTCGGACCCGCGCAGCGGTTGCACGGGGCGACGTTCCTCGTGGACGCCACCTTCCGCCGTGCCGAGCTGGACGATGACAACATCGTCGTCGACATCGGCCTGGCCACCCGTGAGCTGGGGGAGGTGTGCGGCGCGCTCGGCTATCGCAATCTCGACGACGAACCCGATTTCGCGGGGATCAACACCTCCACCGAGTTCCTCGCCAAGGTGATCGCCGACCGCCTCGCCGAACGGGTGGGCTCCGGGGCGCTGGGCGAGGGCGCCCGCGGGCTGTCCGGGATCGCCGTCACCCTGCATGAGTCGCATGTCGCCTGGGCGAGTTACGAGCGCGGCCTATGAGCCCGGCCGCACCGCGCACGGTGCATATCGTGATGCCCGGCGCCGTGGCCGACCCGGCCGCGCCGAGCGGCGGCAACGTCTACGACCGCCGGATCTGCCGGGATCTGCCCGGCGCCGGCTGGCGGGTCGAGGAGCACGCGGTCGAGGGCGACTGGCCCCGGCCGGGCCCCGCCGCCCGCGCCGAGCTGACCCGGATCCTGGCCGGACTGGCGGACGGCACGGCCGTTCTGCTCGATGGTCTGGTCGCCTGCGCGCTCCCGGCCATCGTCGTCCCGCAGGCCCAGCGGCTGCGGCTGGCGGTGCTGGTGCATCTGCCGCTGGGCGACGAGACGGGGCTGCCCCCCGGCCGGGCCGCGGAGCTGACGGCGCTGGAGGGCCGGACGCTGCGCTCGGCGCGGGCGGTGGTGGCCACCAGCGCATGGGCGGCCCGTCGGCTGGTGGATCTGCACGGGCTGGTGCCCGACCGGGTCCATGTGGCCGCGCCCGGCGCCGATATCGCCCCTCTCGCCTCCTCGGGCGGCGCGGGCTCACGGCTGCTGTGCGTGGCCTCGGTGACCCCGCGCAAGGGGCAACTGCGGCTGGTGGAGGCGCTCGCGGAGATCCCGGAGCTGCCCTGGGCCTGCGACTGCGCGGGAGCCCTGGACCAGGACCCGGAGTACACCGCCCGGCTCCGGGAGCTGATCGAGAAGCTGGGCGTGGCCGACCGGGTGCGGCTGCTCGGCCCGAAGACCGGCGCCGAGCTGGCCGCCGATTACGCGGCCGCCGACGCGCTGGTGCTCGCCTCGTACGCCGAGACCTACGGCATGGCGGTGACCGAGGCGCTGGCCCGGGGGATCCCGGTGCTGGCCACGGCCGTCGGCGGGGTTCCGGAGGCCCTCGGGCAGGCGCCCGACGGCAGGATGCCGGGCATGCTCATCGACCCGGACGACCCCGGGGCGCTCACGGCGGCGCTGCGCCGCTGGCTGGGCGACCCCGGTATACGCCGCCGGCTGACCGCCGCCGCGCATGAGCGGCGCACCGCGCTGGCCGGGTGGGAGAACACCACCCGCAACCTGGCCGGTGCGCTGGAAGAGCTCCGAGACGAACCGCGGAGGGCCGCGTGAAGACGACCGACGTACCGCGTTACACCCCCGACTGGCTGGAGCTGCGGGAGAGCGCCGACGCGGCGGCCCGCTCCCCCGAGCTCATCGAGGAG
Source organism: Streptomyces niphimycinicus (assembly GCF_018883605.1). GTDB lineage: Bacteria > Actinomycetota > Actinomycetes > Streptomycetales > Streptomycetaceae > Streptomyces > Streptomyces niphimycinicus. The sequence continues at coordinate 8,164 of NZ_JAHLEM010000129.1, forward strand.
CTCCGCCCCCGGCTGGCCGGCCCGCCGCTGGTGATCCACGATCTGGGCTGTGGCACCGGCTCCATGGGGCGCTGGCTGGCGCCCCGGCTACGCGGCCCACAACTGTGGATCCTGCACGACCGCGACCCCGATCTGCTGGACCGGGCGGCCCTGCGGATGCCCCGGGCGGCCACCGACGGCAGTCGCATCACCATCGCGACGGCCCGTGGCGACCTCGCCCGGCTGACCGCGAGCACGCTGGACGGCGCCTCGCTGGTGACGGCGTCCGCGCTGCTGGACGTGCTCACCGCCGAGGAGGTGGAGGGGATCGCCGCGGCCTGCGCCGCGGCCGAGTGTCCGGCGCTGCTGGCGCTGTCCGTGGTGGGGCGGGTCGAGATCACCCCGGCCGATCCGCTGGACGCGGAGATCGCCGAGGCGTTCAACGCCCATCAGCGGCGCGGTGATCTGGTGGGCCCCGACGCGATGGCGGTGGCCGCCGAGACGTTCGCCCGGTACGGCGCGACGGTACGCACCCATGCCAGCCCCTGGCGGCTCGGCGCCGACCACGCCGCGCTGACCGCCGAGTGGCTGCGGGGCTGGGTGGGCGCGGCCGTGGAGCACCGGCCGGAGCTGGCCGGGCGCGCCGAGGCGTATCTGCGCCGCCGGCTGGCGATCGCCGCGACGGGCGCGCTGCGGGTGGTGGTGCACCACCGGGATCTGCTGGCGCTGCCCGCGTCCCGCATGCTGGGGGCGGCCGCGTGAGCGGCGCGCTGCGGGCCCGGCTCGGGGCGGCCACGGGCGTCGCCATCCTCGGGGTGGTGCTGTGGCGGCTGGGCACCGGGGCCTTTGTGGACGGTCTGCGCACCATCGACGGCCTCACCCTGCTGGCGGCGCTCGGCCTCGGCCTGCTCACCACGGTCTTCAGCGCCTGGCGCTGGTGTCTGGTGGCGCGCGGGCTGCGGATCCGGCTGCCGCTGGGCCCGGCCGTCGCCGACTACTACCGTGCGCTGTTCCTCAACGCCGCGCTGCCCGGTGGGGTGCTCGGCGATGTGCATCGCGCGGTGCGGCACGGGCGGGACGCGGGGGATGTCGGCCGGGGCGTACGCGCGGTGGTGCTGGAGCGGGTCGCGGGCCAGGTGGTGCTGATCGCGGTGGGGGTGGCGATCCTGCTGGCCCACCCCTTACTGGCCCTGGAGCAGTTGGGCCATCTGGTGGGCGGGCTCGGTTCCCCGATGGCCTGGGCGGCGGTGCTCGCGGGGTGCGTGGCGCTGCTGGTCACCGCGGCTGTCCGGCGCCGCCGCCGCGCGGCGCCGGT
>NZ_JAHLEM010001287.1 GCF_018883605.1 Streptomyces niphimycinicus
CGAGCGGGCGAGCCGTTCGACCCGTCGGCCGCGGCGGCGCGCGCGACCGAGGCGATCCTGCGGGACACGCTGCACGGAGCGGACCGCGGCGTCGTCGTGGACTCCCCGCCCGGTGCGGGCAAGTCGACGCTGGTGGTGCGGGCGGCGCGGGAGCTGGCCGCCGCCGGGCGGCCGCTGATGGTGGTCGCGCAGACCAACGCCCAGGTGGACGATCTGGTGGACCGGCTGGCCACGGCGGACCCCGATCTTCCGGTGGGGCGGCTGCACAGCAGCGATCCGCATCCGTACGACCCGGTGCTCGACGGTCATGCGTCGGTCCGCGCCTCCGCGAAGATCGCCGACCTCGCCGGGCTCGACATCGTCGTCTCCACGGCCGCGAAGTGGGCGCACATCAGACACGTCGAGCCATGGCGGCACGCGATCGTCGACGAGGCGTACCAGATGCGCTCCGACGCGCTGCTGGCGGTCGCCGGGCTGTTCGAGCGGGCGCTGTTCGTGGGCGACCCGGGGCAGCTCGACCCGTTCAGCGTGGTGGGCGCCGATCAGTGGGCGGGGCTTTCGTACGACCCGTCGGCGAGCGCGGTCACCACTCTGCTCGCGCACAATCCGCGGCTTCCGCAGCACCGGCTGCCGGTGTCCTGGCGGCTGCCGGCCTCGGCCGCACCGCTGGTCTCGGCCGCGTTCTATCCGTACACGCCCTTCCGCAGCGGCACCGGCCACGGCGAGCGGCGGCTGAGCTTCGGGGTGGCCTCCGACGGCTCGGGGCCGGACCGGGTGCTGGACGAGGCCGCCGAGTCCGGCTGGGGGCTGCTGGAGCTGCCCGCCCGGCGCACCCCGCGCACCGACCCGGAGGCGGTGGCGGCCGTGGCCCAGGTGGTGCGGCG
>NZ_JAHLEM010001288.1 GCF_018883605.1 Streptomyces niphimycinicus
GACGCGCGCGCGGCGGGCGGGGTGACGGTGCGCATTCCGGACGCGGGCGCCGCGCGCCGGCGGGGCACCCGCGCCCTGCCGACCGACTCCGACCGAGCCGGGTGGATCACGGTCCGCGTGGACGAGGAGGACGCGGACGACATCGGCCTCTCCCAACTACCGGCCGCCTTCCGCGCCTCCACCCGCACGATCCCCCTGGACGCGGAGCCCGCACCCCCCGACCACGCCTACGCCTTCGAGGAGCCTCCCGCAGACACCCGCGAACACTTCCCGGGTACGGGTGGCGCTGCCGCAGGCGTCGAGTATGGACAGCCGCACGTCGGCCCGGCGCACGAGGCGCGTCCGGGTGCGAGGGCGAAGGGCGCCCACGCCCCCGCGAGCGACGGGCTCCCGGACATCGGCCCGGTGGGCGAGGCAGGTCCTGCCGAGCCCATCGGCGGTGCCGCTTCCGTGGGCGACCGGCCGACGGGTGGCGACCCGGCGCGTGGGGATGGCGTATCCGCTCCGCGTGCGTTTGGTGAGCCGCGCCAAATGGGCCAGGTGACGGGTGGCGTTGAAGAGGCGCAGGGCTCCTCCGCCGCCACGGGCGACGGGCTCCCGGGCATCGGCCCGGTGGGCGAGGCAGGCACCGCCCAGCACATGGTCGGCGCTGCTGCTTCCGTTGACGACCGGCTACCGTATGCCGGGCCGGTGGGTGGGGCGGAGGAGACGCGCTCCGATTGGCAGGGAGCGGCCCCTGTCGAGGACGCGGAGGCGGGGCCGGAGCGGGCCCATCGGCGTCGTCCGCTCGCGGCGGAGTCGCGGCCCGCGGGGCGGGTGACCGTGCGGATCGACGAGGCCGAGGACGCCCCGCTGGGCGACGGCGGCCCGTGCCCGGAC
>NZ_JAHLEM010001289.1 GCF_018883605.1 Streptomyces niphimycinicus
AGCCGGGCGGCGAGCGCCCTGATCTCCTCGTCCCGCTCGGTGGCGCGGGCCCGCAGCTCGCGCCGCTCGTCGTCGGCGGCGCGCTCGTCGTGCATCGCCGGGTTCGGCGGCACGAGGAAGACCCCGCTGTCCTCGGTGCCGGGAGCGGGCGTCGGCGCGAGCAGCGCGGCGGACGTCCCGACGGCCACGGCGGACCGCGGCAGCAGCGACGCCTGCGCGAGCACCGCACGGGCGCGGGCGTGGGTGTCGGGGTCGGTGATGACGACGCCGTCCACCAGCTCGGGGCGGGCCGCGAGCACGGCGGCGTGGTCGACCGGGTCAACGGCCTGGGCGAGGTAACGCCAGCCGGGGAGGGCGGGGATGCCGTGCTCGCCGAGGAATTCGACGGCCGCCAGCACATCGGGGCTGGGCGGCAGCAGCCCCCCGTCACCGAGCGCGCCCAGAATCCGCGAGTCCTCGGCGGCGGCGGTCCGCAACTCGAAGAGCTGCCGCTCGGCGGAGGCCACGCTCTCCTCGAGAAGCTCCCGCAACGCCTCGGCGTTACGGTCCAACTCCTCACCGGTCAGCGGCCCGTCGCCGAGTGGCCGGGGGGCGGGGCGGGAACGGTCACCGCGATCCCGGCCGGGTGCGCCACCGGGCTCGGGGGCCCAGCAATCGGAGTCGTCGGTGGGGTCGGTGTTGGTGGCGGCATCGTCGGTGCCGGTGTCGGCGTGGGTGACGCCGGGAGTATCGGTGGCGACCTGCGACTCGGCCCGACCGCTATGGGCGGCGTCGGCGGCAGCCCGCGACTCGGCCCGACCGTCGTCGCCGTCCCCGACCCGGGCCGATACCTCCCCGGGCGGCCGGGAGTCGGCCGCCAC
>NZ_JAHLEM010001290.1 GCF_018883605.1 Streptomyces niphimycinicus
GCCCTCGGCGACTCGCTCACCGAGGGGCTCCGCGACCCGGCGCCCGGCGGCGGATGGCGCGGCTGGGCCGCACTGCTGGCGGCCGCCACCGGGCCGCATCCCGATGAGCCGGTGGAGTTCGTCAATGTGTCCCGCAGCGGGGCGCTGGCCGCCGATGTCGCCGATGAGCAACTGGCCGAGGCCCGCCGCGCCCGTCCGCATCTGGCCTCGGTCGTGGTCGGCGGGAACGACACGCTGCGCGACTCGTTCGACATCCACCGGGTCGCCGAGGCCCTCGACCGCACGATCGGCGCGCTGCGCGCCGACGGCGCCGTGGTGCTCACCGCCTGCCTGCCCGACCCCGGGCGGATGCTGGGGCTGCCCTCCGCGCTCGCCCGCCCGCTCGGTCGCCGGATGCGCGCGGTGAACACCGTGGTGCACGCGCTGTCCCAGCGGTACGAGGCGGTCCATGTGGAGCTGGGCGATCACAGTTGGGTCGCCGAGCGGCGGGCCTGGAGCGTGGACCGGCTGCATCCGAGCGAGCTCGGGCACCGGCTGCTGGCCAGGGAGTTCCACAGCGCCCTGCGCGCCCGGTCCATCGCGACCGGCGCCCCGCCGTCCCTGGAGCTCGACGGCATCGCGCCCTCGCGCGCCGCCTCCGCGTGGTGGATGGCGACCCGCGGCACCCGCTGGATCGCGGACCGCTGCACCGACCTCCTCCCCGGCCTTGTCGCGCTGGCGGCCCTGGAGTGGAGGCACCGCCTCCGGGGCACCGCGCATCTGCTGGAGGAGCGGGACCGGCGGGCGACTCTCGCCGCGCTCACCGCGGTGACCAGCGGCCCGGCCCCCGCCCTGCTCCCTCACCCGC
>NZ_JAHLEM010001291.1 GCF_018883605.1 Streptomyces niphimycinicus
CGCTGCGAGGACCTCGACGCGCTCTCCGCGCAGGCGGTCGCCGACGCCCGCCGGCTCGCCCCGCTGCGCGCGGAACACGACCGGATCGCCCGCCTCGCCTCGCTCGCCGCGGGCACCTCGACGGACAACGAGCGCAGGATGCGGCTGGAGGCGTATGTGCTGGCGGCCCGGCTGGAACAGGTCGCGGCGGCGGCGAGCGCGCGGCTGCGCCATATGTCCTCCGGGCGCTACACCCTGGTGCACTCCGACGCCCGCTCCGGCGGACGCGGCCGCTCCGGTCTCGGGCTGCATGTCATCGACGCCTGGACCGGCAGCGAACGCGACACCGCCACCCTCTCCGGCGGCGAGACCTTCTCCGCCTCGCTCGCCCTCGCGCTGGGCCTGGCGGATGTGGTCACCGAGGAGGCGGGCGGGGTCCGCCTGGACACCCTCTTCATCGACGAGGGGTTCGGCAGCCTCGACGAACAGACCCTGGACGAGGTCATGGACGTGCTCGACTCGCTGCGCGAGCGGGACCGTACGGTGGGCATCGTCAGCCATGTCGCCGATCTGCGGCGGCGGGTCCCCGCCCAGTTGGAGGTCGTCAAGGGCCGCGAGGGCTCGGCCGTACGGCATCGGATGGCCGCCGCGCACTAGGGGGTCGGGGGCGTCCGGCGGATCGTGACGCCTGCGGCGGGCTGCTTTCCCCTCCCCGCCCCTCCCCACAACTGGGGCTCCGCCCCAGACCCCGCTCCTCAATCGCCGGAGGGGCTGGAAGGCGGGGCTCCGCCCCAGACCCCTGGGCCCAGGGGCGGAGCCCCCGCGTGGTCCGCCGGACAGCCTGTAGCGGG
>NZ_JAHLEM010001292.1 GCF_018883605.1 Streptomyces niphimycinicus
TGGGCCGACGCCCCGGACGTGGTTCCGGCCGACGCCTCGGATGTGGTCCTGGCCGAGGCCGCGCTCGCCGCCCTCGCCCGGACCGACCGCCCCGGGGACGCCCTGCCCGCCCTGCTGGCCCACGCGGGCGGCGACCGGGCCCGGGTGGCGGTGTACGCGGCCACCAGAGCGGCCCGGTACGCCGAGCCGTCACGGCTGGGGCGGCTGGTGCGCGGGGTGCTCGCGCCGGACGGGGTCGCCACGGCCGTACCGCCCGTCCCCCCGAAGGTCACCAGCCGTAAGGAGGCCGTCCGGCTCGCCGCCACCCTGCTCCCGGTGACCGACGCCGCCGCGCTGCTCGCCGACGCCTTCGAACTGCCCGGCCAGCACCCCGATGTGCAGGCCGCCTGCGTCGCCTTCGCCACCCGGCCGCTCGACGCCGAACGCTCCTGGGAGCTGCTGACCGCCGCCGCGAGCGGACGCCGCGAACTGCGCCACGCCGTGCTGCGCACCCGCCCCCTGGACCTCCCCGAGGCGCACCGCGCCCGCTACGCCCAGCTCATACGCGTCGTCTGCGACACCGACGACCCCGAGGTGGCGGCGGCCGGATACGGGGCGCTGGCCGGCTGGTCACCGTGGGCGCCGGACGCGGCGGCCGTGCTGGTCGAGGCCGTCACCGAGCTGGGCAACAGGGCGAGCTGGCGGCCCGCCGCCGACGCCCTGCTGGACCTGATGGCCGCGGCCCCCGACGGGTCGCCCGGCGACAACCCGCTGGCCTGGGCGCTCGCCGCACTCGTCACCGCCGACGCCCGGCCCGGCGGACCCGACGCCGAAC
>NZ_JAHLEM010001293.1 GCF_018883605.1 Streptomyces niphimycinicus
CCACACGCACGCACACCGCATCGGCCCCGCGCGCCCACGAGGCGTGGGTCCGGCGTGCGTGCGCGGCCTCGACTCCACGCACGCGCGTGCCCTTCGCCCCGCGCACCCGCGTCGCCCGGCCGCTGCTGCCCGTCGTCGCCCTGCTGTTGCCCGTTCTCGTTCTGTTCGCGATGGTCGGCGCGGCGCCCGCGCAGGCTGCCGATGGGTATCGCTACTGGTCGTTCTGGCAGCGGGGCGGGGACGGCGGGGGCTGGAGCTACGCCACCCAGGGGCCCTCCTCGGCGCGGCCCGCTGACGGCGACATGATCGGTTTCCGCTTCGCGGTCAGCGAGGACTCGAACGACGCCACCCGGCCGCGCGGCATGGCCGATTTCGCCGCCGTCTGCGCCGACACCCCGGCCACGGACGGCACCAAACGGGTCGCGGTGGTCATCGACTTCGGCACGGCCACCGACGCACCCGACCGCCGGACGCCGCCCACGCCCCGTACCGAGTGCGCACGGGTCGGCGAGGACGCGTCCGCCGGGGAGGCGCTCGCCGCCGTCGCGAAGCCGCTGCGCTACAACTCCGCCGCGCTGCTGTGCGCCGTCTCCGGCTATCCGGAGACGGGTTGCGGGGACAAGGTGAGCACCTCCGAGGACGCCCACGCCGCCCCGAAGGGCGACGGCGGCAAGGCGGATGGCGGCTCCGGCCCCTCGGCCGGGCTGATCGGCGGGCTCGCCGCCGTGGTCCTGCTCGGCGCGGCGGCGGTGTGGCAGGCGCGCCGCCGTCGCGTATGAGCGCGCGGATGC
>NZ_JAHLEM010001294.1 GCF_018883605.1 Streptomyces niphimycinicus
CGCCGCGCCGGGGCGGCGCTTCGCCCGGCCGAGGATCCCGCCGGGGCGTCGGCGCGCCCGGCCGAGGATCCCGCCGGGCAGGTGCCGAGCCCTCGCCCGTTCGCCCAACGGCGCGCCCGTCCCTGGCCGACCGTCCGGAGGCACAAGTCCGTCGCCCGGCACCGTGCAACCCCCCGGGTCGTGGCGGCGGGGGGCCGTCGCGGGGCCCGCGAAGCCGGTCCGCGTCCGTACGCGGTGACGGGTCATGTCACTCCCCTCCGCCCGCCAGATCGCTCTCGTCCGCCGCGCCCGCCGTCCCCGTGACCGTCCACGGGAAGTCGGCGGCGCCCGGGAAGAGGATCGGGACATGGAGCTTGACCGTGGCCTTGTAGACCGAGCCGTCACCGCCCGCGCAGTCGATGTCGGCGCTCCAGGAGCCGGGGATGTCCTTGCTCGCCGCGTCCTGGCAGGCGCCCGCGCCCTTGGTGGCGCCCGCGCGGGCGCCCTTGTCGGCCGAGTTGCCCGCCAGCGAGTACGTATAGCCGACCAGCACCACCTGCCAGACGACCGCGAGCACGATCAGCGCCAGCGGCAGGACGCCGAGGAACTCGACCGTCACCTGGCCCCGGTCGCCACCGCGGTCGCCACCCCGGTCGCCGCCGCGCTTGCGCAGGAAGCCCTTGGTGGACGGCGGGGCGATCTCGTTGAGCGCGTCGGTGCCGTCGCCCACGCTGCCCTGCGCGGGGTCGCCGCCCGCCTCTATGGCATGGCGCCGCCGCAGCCCCGACAGGGCGCGCTCGCCGCCGCCCCC
>NZ_JAHLEM010001295.1 GCF_018883605.1 Streptomyces niphimycinicus
GCCCGGGCCGCGGACGGTAGCCGCGCCGCAGGGGCCCCGGCCCGCAGCCGCGGGTCGCAGCCCCGACCCGCTATGCCCCCTCCGGCACCAGTTCTCCCACCGCGTCCCGCCACGCGGCCCGCCTCGCGACCGCCTGCCGCCAGGTGCGGATCGCCTTCGGGGGCATCCCGACGGCCAGCACACCGGTCACCCGGTCCCCGCGGCGGTAGACGGCCAGGAACTTCCGTTCCTCCAGGGCGCCCTCCACGATCGCGACCTCCTCATGGCCGCGCAGATGGCCATGGGCCTGGATCCGGAGGTCGTACTGGTCCGACCAGAAGTACGGCACCGGGGCGAACGGCCGCCGCTCGTCCGGGCGGAGGAGGTTGCGGGCCACGGCCATGCCCTGCTCGGTGGCGTTGGTCCGGTGCTCGATCCGCATCGCCGTGCCGAACAGCGGGTTGTGCCAGCGGGCCACGTCCCCCGCGCCGTACACATCCGGCGCGGCGGCGCTGTACTCGTCGCACTCCAGGCCGTCGCCCAGGGTGAGGCCACTGCCCTCCAGCCAGCCGGTGTTGGGCACCGAGCCGATCGCGACCAGCACCTCATCGGCCTCGACCAGCGTGCCGTCCGCCAGCCGCACCCCGCCGTCGGCCACCTCGGCCACCATGACGCCGGTACGCAGATCGACGCCGTGGTCGTGGTGGGCCTGGGCGAGCACCCGGCCGACCCGTTCGCCGACGGCCGGGGCCAGCGGCACCGGCGCCGGTTCCAGCAGCGTCACCTCCGTGCCGAGCCCCCGGGCGACGGC
>NZ_JAHLEM010001296.1 GCF_018883605.1 Streptomyces niphimycinicus
CTCGGCCCCCGTCGGCTCGGCCCCCGTCGGCTCGGCCTCCGTTCCCGCGGCTCCCGTCCGCTCGGCGGCGGGTGCGCTCTGCTCGTCGCCGCGGATCAGGGCGGCCGCCCGTTCGGGGCGGTCGGCCGAGCGCAGCGCAGCGGTGAAGTCGGCGTTCATCAACTGCCGCGCCAGGCTCGACAGGATGGTCAGATGGTCGCTGTCAGCGCCCGCGGGGGCGGCGATCAGGAAGATCAGATCGGCCGGCCCGTCCGCCGCGCCGAAGTCGATCCGGGCCGCGCTGCGCCCGAAGGCCAGGGTCGGCTCGGTGACATGCGCGCTGCGGCAGTGGGGTATGCCGATGCCGCCGTCCAGGCCGGTCGGCATCTGCTCCTCGCGCGCCGCCACATCGGCGAGAAAGCCGTCGAGGTCGGTGACCCGGCCGGCCGCGACCATGCGTTCGGCGAGCGACCGGGCGGCGGCTTCCTTGGTGTCGGCGGACAGGTCAAGGTCGACCAGATCCGCGGTGATCAGCTCACTCATCTCGCGGCTCCCTTGTGTGCGGTGCCGCCCTGGGGGAGGCGGGCGGACGGAGTGGGGATTGGGGGGTGGGAGTGGGGACGGCCGGTCACGCGGGCTCCTTGAGCACACGGTCCAGCGGGATATCCGCCGTGGTGACGACGGCGGACGGATCGAGGTCGGCCGGGGTCGGCATGGCACTGCCCGGCAGTTGCACCGCGGCCGCCCCGTGGGCCACGGCCGAGGCGAGTGCGGCGGGCCCGGCGCCGCCCGCCGCGAGGAATCCGGCG
>NZ_JAHLEM010000013.1 GCF_018883605.1 Streptomyces niphimycinicus
TGAACCGTCTGGTCGACGAGGACCGGGTCAAGGAGGAGGCGCTGGCCGAGGCCGCCCACCTGGCGCAGTTGCCGCCCGGTGCCGTCGCGCTGACCAAGGGCAGGCTGCGCGAACTGGACGATGCCGGCCTGGACGCGGCGATCGACACGGCCAAGAAGGTGCACGCCGCCGCCTACGCCACCGGAGAACCGCAACGCGAGATGGCCCGCTTCCTGTCCGGCCGTCGCCGCTGAACCCGCCCGCCCCGCATCGTCCCTCGTCAAGGAGTTGCCGTCATGTCCACCGGCGTCGTCACCGCCGAGCCCGCCCACGACGGCGAGGCCGCCTACCGCCGCCTCGTCGAAGACCACCACTGGAGCGTCCCCGAGCGGTACAACATGGCCGCCGACGTCGCCGACCGGCACCCCGGCGACCGGCCGGCGCTGATCTTCGAGGACCACACCGGCCACCGGGAGGAGGTCTCCTGGCAACAGGTCCAGGACCGCTCCCGGCAGATCGCCGCGCACCTGCACGCCCTCGGCGTACGCAAGGGAGACCGGGTGGGCGTGCTGCTGCCGCAGCGTCCCGACACCCCAGCCACTTATCTGGGCGTGCTGCGCACCGGCGCGATCCTGGTCACGATGTCGCTGCTGTGGGCCGACGAACCCATCCGCTACCGGCTCGCCGACTCCGGAGCCACGGTGCTTCTGACGGAGACCGCGGCCGTGCACCGCGCGGGCGGCTTCGACGGCACCGTCGTCGACGTGGACGATCCGGCGATCGCCGCCCGGGCACCGGAATTCACCACCGTGGACACGGCGGCCGACGACCCGGCGCTGATCTTCTACACCTCTGGCACGACCGGTGCCGCCAAGGGCATCGTGCACGCCCACCGCACCCTGCTCGGGCACAACGAGTTCCGCTACTGCCACGACCTGCGGCCCGGAGACGTGTTCTACGGCGCGGGCGACTGGGCGTGGTCGATGGCCAAGCTGATGGGCCCGCTGCGGGCGGGTGCCGTGCACCTGGTGTACCGGCCGGCCGCGGGATTCGACCCGCCGGGCCTGCTGGCCGCCATGTCCCGCAACCGGGTCACCACCGCCCTGGTCAACCCGACGTTCCTGCGCAAGATGCGCCAGGAGGTGCCGGACGCCGGCCGCCGCCACCGGCAGGCGCTGCGGGCGGTGTGCTGCTCCAACGAGCCGCTGACCGAGGACCTCATCGACTGGTTCCGCGAGCAGTTCGGCCTCACCCTGCTCGACTACTACGGTTCCACCGAGTCCTATCCGCTGCTGGGCAACTTCCCCGGCGTCCCCGTCAAGCCCGGCTCCATGGGGCGTCCGCTGCCCGGCTGGGACGTCGCCCTGCTGGACGAGGACGGCCGCGAGGTGCCCGCGGGCGAGGCGGGCGAGATCTGCCTGCGGGCCGAATCCAACCCGCAGTACCCGCTCGGGTACTGGCAGCGCCCCGAGGCGTCGGCCGAGACGTTCGGCGGCACCTGGTACCACACCAAGGACCAGGCGGTGCGGGACGAGGACGGATACTTCTGGTTCCTCGGCCGCACCGACGACGTGATCAAGACCTCCGGGTACCGTGTCGGTCCATACGAAGTGGAAGCCGTCCTGCGCGATCACCCCGCCGTCGCCGATGCCGGCGTGGTGGGCGTCCCCGACCCGCTCCGTGGCCAGGTGGTCAAGGCGTGGATCGAACTCGCACCCGGCCACCGGCCCTCCGAAGCCCTGGCCCGCGAGATCTCCGAGCACGCCCGCAGGGCCCACTCCCGATTCGCCTGTCCGCGGCTGATCGAGTTCATCGACGAACTGCCCCGCTCGGCCACCGGAAAGATCCAGCGGGCCGCCCTGCGCGCACGCGACCTCGGCACACCCACCCCCTCTCCCGCCGCAGGGACACCAAGCCGGAAGGACGGACCAAGATGACCAGCCCCAGCCCCAGCCCCAGCAGCCCGCCCACCGCCGACACCGACGGCGCCGTCCCTGCGCCCGGCCCGGCCGCCGCCCCCGCGGCGCGCCGGAAAGTGGCCGCGGCCACCGCGGTCGGCAACTTCGTCGAGTGGTTCGACTCGGGCGCCTACGCCGTCATGTCGGCCACCCTCGCCAGCCTGTTCTTCCCCGAGTACGACACCACCGCCGCCCTGCTGGCGACCTGGGCCATCTTCGCCGGCGGTTTCGTCGCCCGTCCGCTGGGCGCGGTGTTCTTCGGCCACTACGGCGACCGGATCGGCCGCAACCGGATGCTCGCGCTGAGCGTGCTGTGCATGAGCGGCTCGACACTGCTGATCGGGGTGCTGCCCAGCTACTCGGTCATCGGCATCACGGCACCGGTGCTGCTGTTCCTGCTGCGGGCGGTCCAGGGATTCTCCACCGGCGGCGAGTACACCGGCGCCTCCGCGTTCATCATGGAGTACGCCCCCGAAGGACGTCGCGCCCGCTACGCCAGCATCGTCCCGCTCACCGTGGGCCTCGCGTCGATGGCCGGCGCCCTGACGGGACTGCTCATCACCACCTCGCTGGACGACGCCTCCCTGCGCAGTTGGGGCTGGCGCATACCGTTCCTGCTGGCCGGGCCGCTCGGCCTGATCGGCCTGTATCTGCGCAGCCGGATCGAGGACACCCCGGTCTTCCGGTCCATGGAACGGCGCGAGGCGGTGCGCCACGCCCCGATCCGCGACGCGTGGCTGGTGTGCCGCCGCCAGGTGCTGACCCTGTTCGGGTACAGCATCACCAACGCCGTCGGCTACTACCTGATGAGCAGCTACCTGATCGCGTACATGTCGGAAGAGGTCGGCTACAGCAAGTCTCAGGCCATGCTGACGGGGTGTGTGGCGATGCTCGCCTACAGCGCCGCCTGCCCGTTCCTGGCGGCGGCCAGCGACCGCTACGGGCGCCGGCCGATGCTGTTCACCGCGTGCGCGGGCTTCGCCGTGTTCACCCTGCCCGCGTTCTGGCTGATCGGGACCTCCCTGGCAGGGGCACTGGTGGGCACCGCGGTCCTGGCCGTGCTCGTCGCGGTGATCGGCACCTCGAACGTGCCCGCGATGGTCGAGATGTTCCCGGCCCAACTGCGCGCGAGCGGATCGGCGCTCGGCTACACCGCCGCCTACGTGATCTTCGGGGGCACCGCCCCGTTCGCAGCCACCGGTCTGGTCGCTCTCTTCGGCTCCCCGCTCGCCCCCGGCTTCTACCTGACGGGCCTGGCCGTCGTCTCGGCGCTGGTCGTCCGCTTCGCCTTCCGGGAGACGCTGCGGCTGCCGCTGACCCGCACGACCGTACTGGAGAGCTGACAGCCCCCGTCCCCGACGACCGGTGCGCCGGCCCGCGACTCATCCGCGGGCCGGCGCACCGGATGTGGCAACACCGTGACGGCGGGCAGCGATGATCCTGTGCCGCTCGAAAAGTCCGTCGATCCGGCCCCGGTTGAGACCGCCGCACAGGGCCCCGCGGCCGCGGCGGTGTTCCGGTGCGAGCGCCGCTGATCGCTGTACCGTCGACCCTCGCGCCCGGTCCAGCCCCCAGCGTCACCCTGCGCTACATGTCCGTTCGCCGCTTCTATACGAGAACAGGGCCTACCTGGCGGCCTCCGGATCGGCGGACCGCGTGTCTCCCATCTCCACGCGGAAGGGGTATGTGCTGGCCGCGGTGAACGCGTCGTGGATCGGCATGATGAGCGAGGTGAGGCGACGGACGTCGGCGTCGCCGATCGGCGTCCACAGCGCAGCGCAGTGCTCGTCGGTCTCCACCTCGATCCGCTCGCGCGCCGCGATGCCGGCATCGCAGGTGCGCGATGTGCGGGGCGTCGTACCCGGAGTCGAGCACGACCAGGATGTCAGGGTCTCCGTCGTACCACTGCCCGGCGGCGATCAGCCGCTCGACGACCTCGCGCAGTTAGGCGGTGGTCACGGCGGCGAGGTCGGCGTTTCGCGGGTACCTGAGTCGCAAGAAGGGACGTAGGTGCGGGAGCGTGCAGCCGTGGCCGCCAACCCCTACCCATGTATGAGCTCGTCAGGCGTCGGCGAGGAGGGGGTCGTACGGGGTGCCCGTGCGGCGGCCCGCCATGAAGGAGAGGAAGTCGCCCACGAAGGCGCTCCGGCCGTAGGCGCCGTCGGTGGTGGTGAGGTCGTGGTGGAAGGCGGTGCGGAAGAGGGTTCGGTACTCGTCCGCGTCGATGCTCCCGTTGCCGTCCTTGTCGGTGGCGTCGAAGAGGATCTCGGCTACGCGGATGAGCGCGGGTCCGGCGAGGGAGGGGACGGCGGTGGCGTACTCCTCGGCGCTGACGCGGCCGTCGCCGTCCGTGTCGAGGGCGGCCTGGAGCTCGCGCCACCAGGCGGCGAAGGCGTCGTAGAGCCGGGTCTCCTCGGGTTCGTCCAGGTCGAGGCGGGTGGAGAGTTCGCGTGCCATGGCGGCGAGGTCAGGCCAGTCGAGGTGGCCGTCGCCGGTCTGGTCCAGCACTCGGCGGAAGAACTCCTCCGCCGAGCGCCGGTTCTCTTCTGTGGCCGCCGAAGGTGCCGGGTCGGGGTTGGTGTCGCCCAGTGGTGTGAGCAGGCGGAGCAGGGCCGATGCCCGCTTCATGCGGGCGCGCAGGGCGGTTATGGTGCGGGCGCGGGGGTCGTCGCTGTCGGGCGAGAGTGAGAGGGCTTCGATGATGCTTTCGGCGTTGATCCAGCCCTCGGGCAGGAATCGGGCGAGCCCGGCGGCGAGGTAGGCGCCCTGCATGAGGGTTGGGGCGCCGGGCATCTCGGGCAGGCCGGCCCGGCGCCGGTAGGGCTCGGGGAGCGAGGCGACGGTGATCGCGCCGAGGAGCGGACCGGCGACAGCGCGGCCGGCCGCCCACAGTGTCGGCGCGCCGTCGAGCAGCGCAGGGGCGGGCAGGTGGTCGAAGAGCCGGTAGAGGATGACGCGGGCCGCCTCGGTGTTCTCCAGCTCGCTTTCGACGACCCGGTCGAAGTATCGCCAGAAGTCGCCCAGGTCCTCGGGGAGTTCCGCGGCGTCGCCGTCGAGCGCGGCGAGGAACGCGCGGTACTCGGCGTACATCCGCTCCATCGTGTCCTGGTCGAGCGGCTGGCCGCTCAGCCGGCACATGGTGACGGCGCTCTCGAAGAGGGTGGCGACCACCCAGGCGCGGGTCGCGCGGTCCATCGCGTCGTAGGCGCGGCCGCGGGAGTCGGAGCCGCTCATGCGGGCGTGCAGCCGGTTGAGCCGGGCGGCCTCCCGTTCGCGTACCGCTGGGTCGGTGCCGAACATGCGCCGCATGCTGAGGAAGGTGTTGCGCAGTCGGCGCCAGGGGTGGGCGACGAAGGTGGAGTTGTCGACGAGGGCGGCGCCGATCTGCGGGTGAGCGGCCTCCAGTACGGTGGCGCGGATCATGGCCAGGGCCCAGCGCGGGTCGTCGAAGAAGGCGCTGAACTGCGATGTCGGGCCGAACAGGGATGCCTCGTCGGCCGTTCCCGTGGTTTCGGTGGTCATGATGGGTCTCCGTTCGTCCGGGCGGGCACGCCGCCGAAGCGGCGGTCGCGGCGCCGGTAGGTGTGCAGGCAGGCGAGGAAGTCGGGAGCCCGGAAGTCCGGCCAGAGCACCTCGGGGAAGACCCACTCGGCGTAGGCGACCTGCCAGAGCATGAAGTTGGAGATGCGCTGCTCACCGGAGGTGCGGATGACCAGATCCACATCGGGGGTGTCGGGGAACGGCAGGTGGTCCGCGAAGAGCCGCTCGGTCACCTCGTCGGCGGGCGTCCCGCTGCGGATCAGCGACCTCGCAGCCTCGACGATGTCACGGCGCCCGCCGTGGTCGAAGGCGACGGTCAGCGTCATCCCCCGGTTGTCGGCGGTCAGTGTCGCCAAGTCGTCGAAGTCCTGGGCCAGTTCACGGGGGATGCGCGAGTCGGCGACCCCGAGGAAACGGCAGCGGATGCCGCGCGCGAGCAGTAGCGGCGCATGCTTGCGCACAACCCGGCGCACCAGACGCATCAGGAATTCGACCTCGGTGCCAGGGCGGTTCCAGTTCTCGGTGGAGAAGGCGTACAGGCTGAGCCACTCCACGCCGGCGGCCCGGGCCGCCTCGATGACGTCGATGACGGCGGTCACCGCGGCCCGGTGACCCGCCGTGCGGGGAAGCGAACGCCGCTGCGCCCAACGGCCGTTGCCGTCCATCACGCAGGCCACGTGTCGCGGCCCCGCACGCGCCGCCCCCTCGTCCCGCCGCTGCCC
>NZ_JAHLEM010000130.1 GCF_018883605.1 Streptomyces niphimycinicus
CGCCGCGGGCCGGGCGGGCCGGGGCGGGGGGTAGCTGGCCCTTGAGGGGGCCCCACTCGTTGGGGTCGGGGACGCCCGGCGGCAGCATCTGCCGACGCTTGGGGCCGCCGTGTTCGGACTCCCCCGGCTCCTTCGCGCCCGGCCACGCCTTGACGACCCGGGCCGCCAGCACGAAGTCCTTGCGCAGCGGATGTCCCTCGAAGCCGTCGGGGAGCAGCAGCGGCGCGAGACCGGGGTGGCCGGTGAAGCCGATGCCGAACATCTCGTGGGTCTCGCGCTCATGCCAGGCCGCCCCGGCGTAGACGCCGGTCGCGGTCGGCAGCGCGGGCGCGTCGTGCGGCACGGTGGTGCGCACCAGCAGACCGCGCACCGCGCGCCCGGCCGCACCCCCGCTCCCGCTGCCTCTCCCGCTCCCGCTCCCGCCGAGGGCGACGACGTACGCGGCCACCCGGAAGCCGGTGCCCGGCTCGTCGACCGCGCTCAGCCAGTCGAAGTAGGTGCAGCCGAGGGTGTCGCGGGCCGTTTCCAGCGACGCGATCCAGGAGTCGGCGGGGACGTCGACGGTCAGCAGGTCGTACGCCTCCTCCGCCGTGGCGCCCTCGCCGAACAGCTCGGTGGCGGAACGCGGCAGCCAGCCCACGGGCGGGGCGGCCACCGCAGCGGGCTCCGCCGCCGCAGTGGGCTCCGCCGCTCCGGCCGGCTCCACCGCGCCGGCGGCCTGCGCCGCCCCGGTCCGCTCCGGCGTCTCGTTCGGCTCGTTCGGCTCGTTCGGCTCGGTCATGTCGTGTCTTCCCGCCCCGGAGGCGTGACCAGCCCGCTGCGCAGCGCGGCCGCGGACGGGCGGCCCGAGGCCGTGGATCCGGCACCGCGCCCCGGCGTCCCGTAGCGCTCGCCCAGCGACTCGCGCGCGATCTTCTCCTGAAGCTTGAGGATGCCCTGGAGCAGCGCCTCGGGCCGGGGCGGGCAGCCGGGGACGTAGACGTCCACGGGAATGATCTGGTCGACGCCCTTCGTCACGGCGTACGAGTCCCAGTAGGGGCCGCCGCAGTTCGAGCAGGCCCCGAAGGAGATCACGTACTTCGGCTCCGGCATCTGCTCGTACAGCCGCTTGACCGCGGGCGCCATCTTGTCCGTGACCGTGCCGGAGACGACCATCAGGTCGGCCTGGCGCGGCCCCGGCGCGAAGGGGATCACGCCGAGCCGGATGAAGTCGTGGCGGGCCATCGACGCGGCGATGAATTCGATCGCGCAGCAGGCGAGCCCGAAGTTGAAGACCCACAGGCTGTAGCGGCGGCCCCAGTTCAGGACCACCTTCATCGGCTCGGGAGCCAGCCGGGCCAGCGTGCCGAGACGGCGCGGCTCCGGCAGGTCCACCGGAGCGGATGCGGGGACGGATGCGGGGGCCGATGCGGGGACCGCCGCGGCGGGCGGTGTCGGCGTCGGGTTGGGTGTCACGTCCACTCCAGGACGCCCTTCTTCCATGCGTACAGCAGACCTACGGCGAGGAACCCGAGGAAGATGAACATCTCCACCAGCGTGGCGGCCCCGAAGCCGGGTGCCGCGAAGACCGTCGCCCACGGGAACAAGAAGATCGAGTCCACGGCGAAAATCACATACAGAAAAGCGTAGACGTAGTAGCGGACCTGGGTGTGGGCCCAGCCCTCGCCCACCGGGTCCACTCCGCACTCGTAGGTCAGCAGCTTCTCGGGCGTCGGCACGACGGGCCGCAGCAGCCGCCCGGCCCCGAAGGCCACGGCGACGAAGATCACGCCGATCGCCGCCAGCAGCCCGACCACCGCATAGCCCTGGAAGTAGCCGTCCGCGAGCTGGACGCCGGCGCCACTCGTGGTGTGTACGGTCGTCGCCTCCGGCACGTCCGCCCTCGCTCCCTGGTCTCGTGGTCCCTGCCCGCTCCTCGTCGACCTCGCGTGTTCGACGATCCGTACGGACCGGAAGTCTAGGCCCTGCCGCCGCCCGCCCGGGCGGCCCGTCCGCCATGCGGTAGGGCTACCCCCATGGCGGTCCCCCCGCCGGGCCGGGCAGTCTTGCTGCCATGACCTCCAGTTCCCCCGTCCACGGCCCCGACGGCGGCGGCGGCCGTGACCGCGACGGCGAGCGGCTGCCGCGGCCGCCCGCGTTCGCCTTTCCCGCGCAGACCTGGAAGGAGATCGCCTATCTCCTGGCCAATCTGCCGGTGGGCATCGTCTGCTTCATCCTCACGCTGGTCTGGCTGGCCGTGGGCATGGGGCTGTCCGTCACGGTGGTGGGGCTGCCGCTGCTGGCCCTGGGGCTGCGCTTCAGCCGCCTCCTCGGCCGGCTCGAGCGGAACCGTGCCAGGTCGCTGCTCTCGGTGCGCATCGAGGAGCCCAGCCCCCTGCCGTACCGGCCGGACAGCGGCGTCCTCAGCCGGTTGTGGACGAGTCTGCGGGATCCGGTGGGCTGGCGCGCCACGCTGTACGCCCTGATCCGGCTGCCCTGGTCGGTGGTCACCTTCGCTCTCACCCTGACCTCGCTCTTCGTCGCCTGGCCGGTGCTGCCGTGGATCGCCCGGGGGCTGACGCATGTGGACCGGGCGATGGTGCGCGGGCTGCTCTTCCCCTCCGATGAGCTGGAGCGGCGGATCGCC
>NZ_JAHLEM010001297.1 GCF_018883605.1 Streptomyces niphimycinicus
CCGGGCCACGGGCCCGCGCCGCCCGTGGCCCCATGGCTCAGGCGCGGGCGGTGGCGAGGCGGCGGATCGCGGTCATCGGGACCGACAGCCAGTCGGGGCGGTGCCGCGCCTCGTAGAGCACCTCGTAGACGGCCTTGTCGGTCTCATGGGCGCGCAGCAGCTCCGGCTCGGCGCGCGGATCGGTGCCGGACGCCTCCGCGTAGCCCGCGCAGTACGCGGCGCGGGTGCGGCCCGCCCACTCCTGCGGGCGCTCATGGCGTCCCACGGCCGCCGCGTAGTCGAAGGACCGCAGCATGCCCGCGATATCGCGCACCGGCGGCTGCGGGCGGCGGCGCTCGGCCAGCGGACGGGACGGCTCGCCCTCGAAGTCGATCAGCGACCACCGCCCGCCACCGATACCGCCTCCGCGCCCGTCGCCATCCCCCTCCCCATCCCCATCCCCCTCCCCATCCCCATCCCCATCCCCATCCCCATCCCCGTCCCCGGTCAGCAGCGCCTGCCCCAGATGCAGATCGCCGTGGATGCGCTGGGCCGCCCAGGTGCGGCCCGCGCGCCCCAGCGCGGCCAGGTCCTCGTACGCGCCGTGCAGCTCCGCGCGGTACGGCTGGAGGGCGGGCACCGCGGCGGCGGCAGAGTCGAGCCGTTCGCTCATGGCGGCGGCGAGGTGCTCGATCTGCGGGCGGCGCAGCACGGCGGTGGGCAGGGCGCGGGCCATCGCCAGATGGACCTCGGCGGTCGCCTGCCCCAGCGCGCGGGCGGCGTC
>NZ_JAHLEM010001298.1 GCF_018883605.1 Streptomyces niphimycinicus
CGCGGCTCGGCGACCAGCACCCGCCGCACCGGTCCGCCGCCCACCAGCCCGGCGAGCACCAGTGGCACCAGGGTGGTCTTACCGGTCCCCGGGGGCGCGCACAGCACGGCGACCCCGCGGTCGTCGAGCGCGCGCAGCAGCGCGGGCACGGCCTCGCGTACGGGAAGGCGGTCGAGGGCCTCGGCGCGCGGGTCCCCAGGAGTGGTCAACGGCTCTGCTCCGATTCCGCTCAGTCCCGCTCGCATATGAAGATCGCCGTGCCCGGGATGAGGTTCCCCCGCAGGGGGGACCAGCCGCCCCACTCCTGGTGGTTCCACTCGGGCCACTCCGGCTCGACCAGGTCGACCAGCCGGAAGCCCCCGGCCACCACGTCCCGCACCCGGTCGCCCACCGTCCGGTGGTGCTCCACGTAGACGGCCCGGCCCGACTCGTCCTGCTCCACATAGGGCGTGCGGTCGAAGTAGGAACCGGCGACGGACAGCCCCTCGGGCCCCGGTTCGTCGGGGAACGCCCAGCGGATCGGATGCGTCACCGAGAAGACCCACCGCCCGCCCGGCCGCAGCACCCGGCGCACCTCGCGCATCACCCGCACCGGCTCGGCCACGAACGGCACCGCCCCGTACGCCGAGCACGCGAGGTCGAACGAGCCGTCCCGGAAGGGCAGTGCCGTGGCGTCGGCCTGCACCAGCGCGACCCCGGCCCCGTCGGCCGTCCCCTCGCCGCCCCCGGCCCCGTCGCCCGTCCCCTCGCCGCCCCCG
>NZ_JAHLEM010001299.1 GCF_018883605.1 Streptomyces niphimycinicus
CGCGGGCGCGGGCGGTGCCGGGGACGCCGGTGCCGGAGGCGCCGACGGCGGGGAGCAGGGCGCGGGTGGTGCCGGTGACGCCGGTGGTGCGGGTGACGCGGGCGGTGGTGGTGACGCCGCGGCCGGAGGGCTCGATGGCGGCGATGCCATCTTCGGCGGTGGCGCCCGCTGTTCGCTGGGCTTCAACGTCAGCGTCGACGGCGCGCCGGGCTTCCTGACCGCCGGGCACTGTGGCAACGCGTCCCAGACCTGGACCTCGGACGAGGCCGGTGCCCAGCAGGTGGGCACGGTGCAGGACTCCAAGTTCCCCGAGAGCGACTTCGCGCTGGTGATGTACGACGACGCCACCACCGAGGCGTCCAGCACGGTCGACCTCCAGAACGGCAGCACCCAGGAGATCGGGCGCGCCGTCGAGGCGAGCGTGGGCCTGAAGGTGCAGCGCTCCGGCTCCACGACCGGGGTCACCGACGGCACGGTCACCGGCCTCAACGCCACGGTGAACTACGGCAACGGCGACATCGTCAACGGCCTCATCCAGACCGATGTGTGCGCCGAGCCCGGCGACAGCGGTGGCGCGATGTTCGCCGAGGACGCGGCGGTCGGGCTGACGTCCGGCGGCAGCGGCGACTGCACCCAGGGCGGTGAGACGTTCTTCCAGCCGGTGACCGGCGCGCTGGAGGCCACCGGTGCGGTCATCGGCGCAGGTGACGGCGGCGCCGGTGGCGGCGACGCGGCGGCCGGCGCCGGCGATGCGGC
>NZ_JAHLEM010001300.1 GCF_018883605.1 Streptomyces niphimycinicus
CGGGTGCGCCCGGTACGCCCGGCGGTGGGGTGCACGCTGCCGCGACGATGCTCGCGGGTGGTCCGGGTGTGCCCGGCGGTCAGACGCCGCCCCCGGGTGCCCCGCAGCCGCCTGGTCCGCCTGGTCCTCCCGGTCCGCCCGGCCCCCCTGGTCCTCCCGGGGTGCCTGGTGCCGGGCAGACGCCCCCCGGTGGGCACGGTGGTGGGCAGACGCCGCCTCCGCCGGGTGCGCCCGGTACGCCCGGCGGTGGGGTGCACGCCGCCGCGACGATGCTCGCGGGCGGTGGTCAGACCCCGCCTCCCGGTGCCCCGCAGCCGCCCGGTATGTCCGGCGCTCCGGGCCAGGGTGCCCCATCCGGCCCGCAGCCGCCCGGCCCACCCGGT
>NZ_JAHLEM010001301.1 GCF_018883605.1 Streptomyces niphimycinicus
CGCAGCCGCCTGGTCCGCCTGGTCCTCCCGGTCCGCCCGGCCCCCCTGGTCCTCCCGGGGTGCCTGGTGCCGGGCAGACGCCCCCCGGTGGGCACGGTGGTGGGCAGACGCCGCCTCCGCCGGGTGCGCCCGGTACGCCCGGCGGTGGGGTGCACGCCGCCGCGACGATGCTCGCGGGCGGTGGTCAGACCCCGCCTCCCGGTGCCCCGCAGCCGCCCGGTATGTCCGGCGCTCCGGGCCAGGGTGCCCCATCCGGCCCGCAGCCGCCCGGCCCACCCGGTGTCCCCGGTGCGGGTGGTCCGCATACGCCGCCGCCCCCGCCGGGCGCGGCCGGGCCGTCGTATCCGGGTGGACCGGGTGCGCCGGG
>NZ_JAHLEM010001302.1 GCF_018883605.1 Streptomyces niphimycinicus
GCCCCGCGCCCGCCCTGGTGGCGCTGGTGCGCCGCCCGGCCTTCGCCTTCGTCGGCTGGGTCGCCCGGCTGCTGCTGCGCGGCTGCCGGGACCATGCGGCCGAGATGGAGCGCGCGGTCGCCGCGGCGGCCTCCGAGCGGGCCCAGTCGGTCGACTACGGGCTGCGGATCGTCGCCCAGGAGCAGGTGGGCCTGGCCTACGCGGGCTGGGACCGGCTGCTGACCCGGGTCGCGCTGCCCGCCTGGCGGATGGGCCGCTGGCCCTCCCGGCTGGACGCGGGCGTGGTCTCGGCGCTCACCGAGCTCTCCCGCCGCGACCGGCTCGCCGAGGGGTTCACCTCCCGGCTGAGCGAGCGCCCGGCCTGCGACCTCCTGGAGGAGCCCGGGGTGATGGACGAGGCCACCTCGCTGCTGGCCGCCCGCCTCTTCCACGGCGGCCCGCCGGAGCCGGGCCCCGACTGGTCCCCGGTCGACTGGAGCGCGTATCCGGAAGAGGTCGTGGACCGTAAGTGGCGGCAGGAGGCCGCCCGGCTCAACCGGCTGCTGGACGAGCGGGAGGACACCCACGACCTCGTCGGCGCCGCTCGCGCACCGGCCCCCGCGAGCGCCCCCGAGCCGCCCACCCTGGCCCGGGTCATGGAGCGGCTCACCGCCACCGCGGCCGGCCCCGTCGGCACCGCCGACGTCGCCGACGACTCCGACGGCGGCGCCCCCGGGCTCGCCGCCC
>NZ_JAHLEM010001303.1 GCF_018883605.1 Streptomyces niphimycinicus
CCCGACCAGCGCGGCCGCCACCGGCGCCCACACCCACCAACCCGGCGCCCGGCAGCGGCGCCGCGCCCCCCACCACCGCCGCCGCTGCTCAATTGCGCCGAAGGCGCGAAACGGCGCCGCACCCAACCACGAGCACCACCCGGAACTCCGGCTCATGCTCAGGCTCAGGCTCAGGCTCAGACGGGACCGGGTACGCCCGGCAGCCCCGCGGCGCGCATCGCATGGGCGAGATCGTGGTGGCTGCTGGAGGACACACCGGCGGCAGCATCAAGCAGCAGGGGCACCAACGTGGCGGGGTCCTCCGCCGCCGCCCGCGCCGCCTCCTCCGGCGTACGGGCCCGTACCAGCGCCTCCAGCAGAAACGCAGCCCTACGAGAGGCGCCCGCCGCGAGGAGCGCCTGGGCGGTGTGGGCCACCTCGTGGGCGGGGCGCGAGACGCTCTGCCTTAACAGCCGCTCGCCGTCGGTCTCGCGGTCCGCCGCGACCAGCGCCTCGGCGGCTGCGGCGAGCCGCGTGGGCGGCAGACACGCCATCTCCCACAGCAGCGTGGACACATCGGCCCCGAGTCCGGCGTGCTCAAGCTCCTCCGCGAGGACGGGCAGCCGTGGGGCGGGCCAGGCGGCGGCCTCGCACAACACGACATGGGCTTCGCCGGAGCGGCCCGCCGCCCGGAGTCGGCCGAGCCGCGCGACGGCCTCCTGGGCGCCACGTCGCGCGGC
>NZ_JAHLEM010001304.1 GCF_018883605.1 Streptomyces niphimycinicus
GGGGACGGCCCACCCACGCCCGCTACCAGGAGCTTCGCCCCCGTAGCCCGAGGCCCGGGGCGGAGCCCACCACGCGGCGAAGCCGCACACCGATACCGCGCGAAGGCGCCGAGCAACCCGCCCGCACCGGTTACCAGGAGCTTCGCCCTCGGAGCCCGGAGCCTGGGGCGGAGCCCCACCACGCGGCGAAGCCGCATATCGATGCTGCGGGAAGGGGCGGGGAGGGGAACAGCCCGCCGCAGGCGTCACGGTCCGTCGGCGTCCGCACCCGCCGGGCCCTACCTGAAGGTCAGGACCACCAGGGCCATCGTCGCGGCCGTCTCCGCCAGCGCGCCGAAGACATCGCCGGTCACCCCGCCGAGACGGCGGCGGCAGTGGTGCAGCAGGAGTTCGGCCGCCGCAAGCGC
>NZ_JAHLEM010001305.1 GCF_018883605.1 Streptomyces niphimycinicus
GTCCGTCGGCGTCCGCACCCGCCGGGCCCTACCTGAAGGTCAGGACCACCAGGGCCATCGTCGCGGCCGTCTCCGCCAGCGCGCCGAAGACATCGCCGGTCACCCCGCCGAGACGGCGGCGGCAGTGGTGCAGCAGGAGTTCGGCCGCCGCAAGCGCGGCCAGGGCCGCGAAGGCGTGGCGGACGACGGCGTACGGGCCGAAGGGGAGGGCCGCCGCCGCGCAGCCGAGCACCACCACCGCCGCCACCACACCGGCGGAACGCCACGGCACGGCGCCCGCGACCGCCGCGCCCAGCCCCTCCGGAC
>NZ_JAHLEM010001306.1 GCF_018883605.1 Streptomyces niphimycinicus
CGGCCGTACGGTCGCGGGGGCGGGCCTTGGCGCCGCGGCGGCTCTCGACGGCCCGGGCGTGCTCGGCGCATGCCGCGACCGCCGCGCCGCCGTCGGGGGCCAGCACGATGAGCCGTTCGCCGTCGGGCACCACCAGCACGGACTCGCCGATGCGGGCCGCGGCCGCCTCCATGGTGTCGGTGAGCGTGGCGAGGGGGTCGGCCGCCTCGGCTTCGCCCGGGGTCGTGCCCATGGCCGTGCCCGTGGCCGTGGTGGTGGCTTCGGCGAAGGGCTCCGGAGGGGCCTCGTCCGTCCCGGGCGTGGCCGCTATGGGCTGCTGGGCGGCGCCGCCGAACGGCACCTCGGCGACGAGCATCCGGAACGGCGCGTCGAGCAGCCCGCCGTACAGCCGCCCGGCGACCGCCCGCGCATGGTCGGGCTCGCCCGCGAGCAGCATCCGCAGCACGGCGGCGCCGAGCCGCTGCTCGGCCTCCCGCAGGGCGCGGGAACGCTCGGTGGTCAGGGTCAGCAGCGCCACCGCCGAGTGCACGGCATAGCGCTCGGCGGTCCCCAGCGGCGCGCCCGTACCGACCGCGAGCACACCGCGGGTGGTACGGCGCCCGGTCCCCAGGGACTGGAGCTCCACCCGGTCGGCGGCGGCCGTGTCCTCGGCCGGTTCCGCGCCCGTGGCCCCGGCCTCGCCGCCCCCGCCGCCGACCACGATGCTCGC
>NZ_JAHLEM010000131.1 GCF_018883605.1 Streptomyces niphimycinicus
CGGCTGCCCTGGTCGGTGGTCACCTTCGCTCTCACCCTGACCTCGCTCTTCGTCGCCTGGCCGGTGCTGCCGTGGATCGCCCGGGGGCTGACGCATGTGGACCGGGCGATGGTGCGCGGGCTGCTCTTCCCCTCCGATGAGCTGGAGCGGCGGATCGCCGAGCTGGAGTCGGACCGGGGCACGGTGGTCGACACCGCCGCCGCGGATCTGCGCCGTATCGAACGCGATCTCCACGACGGCGCCCAGGCCCGGCTGGTCGCCCTCGCCATGGGGCTCGGTCTGGCGAAGGAGAAGCTGGACGAGGACCCGGAGGCCGCCGCCAAGATGGTCGACGAGGCCCACGGCGAGGTGAAGCTCGCCCTCCAGGAACTGCGCGACCTCGCCCGCGGCATCCACCCCGCGATCCTCACCGACCGCGGCCTCGGCCCGGCCCTCTCCGCACTCTCGGCCCGCTGCACCGTCCCGGTCACGGTGACGGTCGAGCTGCCCGAACGCCCGGCGCCCGCGATCGAGGGAATCGCCTACTTCACCGTCTCCGAACTGCTCCAGAACATCAGCAAGCACAGCGCCGCCCGCACCGCCGAGGTCGACCTGTGGCGCACCGAGGACCGGCTGCTGATCCAGGTACGGGACGACGGACACGGCGGGGCGTCCACCGACG
>NZ_JAHLEM010001307.1 GCF_018883605.1 Streptomyces niphimycinicus
ACCGCCGCGTCGGCCGCCGCGCCCGTGCCCGAGCTGCTCCCCCGGCCCCCGGCGGGCTTCCACGGCCGGGGCGCGGAGCTGGCCGAGCTGACCCGGCTGACCCGGGGCAGCGCCGAACCGGCCCAGGGCGGCTCCGGCGGCTACCCCCAGGAGGGCGGTATCGCCCTGCTCACCGGGCCCGCCGGGGTCGGCAAGACCGGTCTGGCGGTCCACTGGGGCCATGCCCAGGCCGCCGCCTTCCCCGACGGACGGCTCTTCGCTGATCTGCGCGGCTTCAGCGGCGGCGAGGCGACGGTGCCCGCCGAGGTGCTGCGCGAGTTCCTGCTCGCCCTCGGCACCCCGGCCGAGCAGATCCCCACCTCGACCGAGGCCGCCTCCGCGCTGTACCGCTCGCTGGCCGCCCGCCGCCGGCTGCTGGTGGTGCTGGACAACGCGGGCAGCTCCGCCCAGGTGCGCCCGCTGCTGCCCGGCGGGCCCCACTGCGCCACGCTGGTCACCAGCCGCAGCAGGCTGGACGGGCTGATCGCCACCGACGCCGCCCGCCCCGTACGGCTGCACGCCCTCGGCACCGAGGACGGGGCGGCCCTGCTGGGCGCGCTGCTGGGCCCCGCCCGGGTCGCCGAGGACCCGGAGGCCGCACGGGAGCTGGTGGCGCTGTGCGACGGGCTGCCGCTGGCGCTGCGCGCCGCCTCCGCCCAGTTGAT
>NZ_JAHLEM010001308.1 GCF_018883605.1 Streptomyces niphimycinicus
CCGGCCGCCGTTCCGCATCCGATGGACGCCCGCGCGCTGGCTGCGCTGGCCGCCAACCCGGGCTGCCGCCGCCGCGCGCTGCTGGACGGGGCCGGGATCGACAAGGGCGCGCTGGCGTCGGCGCTGGGGGCTCCCGCGAACTTCGGCCAGTCGCAGTTCGCGCATCAGCGCGGCAACTCCTTCGAGGCCCGGGTCAAGGCGGACGGCGGCGCGGATCTGGTGCGGCTGCTGCATGAGCGGCTGCGTGACGGCTCGGAGCCGCCCGGTCCGGGCGCCGTCGCGACCCCCGATCTGACCGCGCCCGGGCCGCAGGGCCGCACGGCCCGTACGGCGCTCGCGCTGCGCGAGGCCACGGAGGCGGGGTGCTGGGCGCTGCTGGACCATCCGATGGTGAGCCTGGACGTCGCCGGCTCGCCCGCCTTCCTGGAGCCGGACGCGGTCGTGGTCCACCCCGACGGGTCGTGGACGGTCGTCGAGATCAAGTCCTTCCCCATGGTGGACGGCTCCGCCGACCCGGCCAAGGTGGGCGCGGCCGCCCGCCAGTCGGCGGTCTACACCCTGGCCCTGGAGCGGGTGGCGTCGATGATCGGCCGCCCGCCGGAGGACGGGGGCGAGGCGGCGGACGCGGCGGACGCCGTGGACGCGGCGGACGCCGTGGACGCGGCGGAGACGGCGAGCGGGGCGAAGACGGCTGAGGCGGCG
>NZ_JAHLEM010001309.1 GCF_018883605.1 Streptomyces niphimycinicus
ATGGCGCTCGGGGCGCTGTGGCTGCTGCCGGGCGCCCTGTGCGCGGCGACCGCCTTCGCCGCCCTCCGTGTCGATGCCATCCGTAAGGACGCCACCATCGGCCTCGCCGTGGGCGCGGGCGGCGCCGCCCTGACCGTCATCGCCCTGTGGCTGTGCCTGCGCCGTGGGCCGCTGCGCGTCCAGGGGAGCGGGCGCGGAGGCCGTATCGCGTACACCCTGGGCTCCGGCTGGCTCCTCGGCTATGCCGCCGTCGGGGACTGGCTGCTCACCGGGCTCCTCGACGGACGCCGTCCCTACGAAGCGGCGCCCGCGGCGCGGGCCGCCGTCCTCCTCGCCCTGGCCGTCGCGCCCGCCGCGTGGTGTGCCCGCCGGCTCGCCGTAAGGGCGCGCCGCAGGCTGGCGGTCAGCCGTGGTCTTGAGGAGTTCGCGGCGGGAGTGCGCCCGCTGTTCGCGGGTGTGGTGACGGCCTTCCTCTGCGGTCTGGCGGCCCTGGTGCTCGCGGCTCGGCTCACGGTGCCCGGATCACCCCCCGCCGCCGCGCCGCCCTCGATGGCCGCGCCGCCCTCGATGGCCGAGGCGGCCGTCGTGGCGCTCTGCGCGCTGCTGTTCCTCGCCCGGCTGCTCGCCGTCCACGGCTTCCGCAGGGCCGCGCTGACCGGCACCGCCGTGGCCTGCGCGGTCCAGGCC
>NZ_JAHLEM010001310.1 GCF_018883605.1 Streptomyces niphimycinicus
CCGTGTGGCGGCTTCCGCCGTCGCGCCCGCGGCCGTGCGCCCGCCGTCGGTCCGGCCGGTGTCCGGGCCAGGGGGCGAGATCCCCGGCAGCGGGGACGTCCGGGAGGTGCTCGCGGCGGGTGGAGCCCCCGAGACCCTGGCCGGGCCGGTCGCCGAAACCCTCGGGGAGCGCGCCGCCGAGGCGCTGCGCGAGGACCCCTGGCAGTTGCTGGCCGTGCCCGGTGTGCGCCCCGAGCAGGCGGACGGCTTCGCCCGCTCCCTCCTCGGCCCGGACTGCGAGCCCGGCGACGAGCGCCGTGCGCTGGCGCTCACCGGCTGGCTGCTGGAGCGCGCCGCCCTCGAAGGACACACCGCCCTGGAGTCGTCCACGCTGCGCGACGCGCTCGCCAAGGTGTCCGTGCCGGACCCGGACGAGGCGCTGCGCACCGCGATCGCGGAGGGCGCGGTGCTGGTCTTCCAGGACGCGCTCGACGCCCCGCCGGGGGCCCGTCCCCAGGCGGCCGACGACGAGGAAGCCGAGCAGCCGGTGCGGGTGCTGCTGGGGCTGGACCGCTATGCCCTGGCGGAGGAGAGCCTGGCCGACGCGCTCGCCCGGCTGGCGAGCACCTTCGTCCCACCACAGGGCGGCGCCGCGGACGGCGAGGCGCCCACGGGCGGCCCCGGCGCGCCCGAGTGGGAG
>NZ_JAHLEM010001311.1 GCF_018883605.1 Streptomyces niphimycinicus
CGGCGGCCGAGGCGATCCGCCTCCTGCGCACCGACGACGCCGGCCGCGCCGCCCTCCTCCTGACCACGGCCACCCCCGACCGAGCGGAGCGCCCGGGCGCCGCGGTGGAGCCGGGCGATTCCGGCTCACTGCACGCCGCTCCGGGCGAGCCCGCTTCGCGCGCGACCTCGGGCGAGCCCCCTTCGCACGCGGACTCTGGTGAACCGGCGCCGTACGCAGCCTCCGGTGAGCCCGCTTCGCGCACCGCCTCCGGTGAGCCCATGCCGTGTGCCACTTCCGGTGAGCCCGCCCCGCGTGCCGCCTCTGGTGAGCCCATGCAGCGCGCTGCCTCCGGTGAGTCCGCGCCGGGCGCCGCCTCGGGTGAGTCCGCCCCGCGCGCCGCCTCCGGTGAACCCGCCCCGCGCGCCGCCTCCGGTGAACCTGCGCCGGGCGGTGGCGCCCTCGTGCCGGGGACGCGGGCCGAGGGGGCCGTGCCGGGTGAGCCGGGTGAGCCGGGGCAGGTGACCCCGCCGCGATCGGCCGTCGCTCCGGTGGCCGAGGGTGCTGCCCCGGCGGCGACCAGTTCCGCTGTTCCCGCCTTCGGGCCGGAGCCCGGCGGCGGTTCGGAAGCGGGCGGGGTGTCGGGCGCGGCTGCCGAAGCGCCCACCGCCGGGGCGGGTTCCCCGGCTGCCGCGCCCC
>NZ_JAHLEM010001312.1 GCF_018883605.1 Streptomyces niphimycinicus
CGCGCTACAAGTCGCGGAAGACGTCGCGGGCGTCGGCCGAGTACACCCGCAGCGCCTTCACATGGCGCGACGGGCTCCTGACGCTGGCGAAGACGGCCGAGCCGCTGGACATCCGCTGGTCGCGTCCCCTCCCGGAGGGTGCCGAGCCCACGACGGTGACGGTGTCCCGCGATGCCGCCGGGCGCTGGTTCGTCTCCCTGCTCGTCGAGGACACCATCGCCCCTGCCCCTGCCTCGAGTGCGGCGGTCGGCCTGGACGCCGGGGTCACCTCCCTGGTGACCCTGTCCACCGGGGAGAAGAT
>NZ_JAHLEM010001313.1 GCF_018883605.1 Streptomyces niphimycinicus
GCCTGGACGCCGGGGTCACCTCCCTGGTGACCCTGTCCACCGGGGAGAAGATCGCCAACCCCCGGCAGGAGCGCGGCGACCGTAAGCGGCTCGCGAAGGCGCAGCGGGAGCTGTCCCGCAAGGCGAAGGGCTCGGCGAACCGGGAGAAGGCCCGCCGCCACCTCGCCAAGGTGCACGCGCGGATCGCTGACCGGCGCCGGGACTTCCTGCACAAGCTGACCACTCGTCTCGTCCGTGAGAACCAAACGGTCGTGATCGAGGACCTGACCGTCCGTAACCTGCTGAAGAACGGCAAGCTTGCGCGTGCCATCTCGGATGCGGCGTGGACGGATCTGCGCATGATGCTGGAGTACAAGTGCGCCTGGTACGGGCGTGA
>NZ_JAHLEM010001314.1 GCF_018883605.1 Streptomyces niphimycinicus
CCCGTGGTGCGGCACCGCGCCCTCGACACCGCCCGCCGTGGCGGCCCCGCCGCCATCGCGGACGACGCGCTGGAGGCGGCCTTCGAGGACGCGCCCGCCACCGTACGGCGCGAACTGGTGCGCACCGTCGTGGCCGGGCGGCGCACCGCGCTCGCGGACCGGCTGATCGAGCCGTTCCGTGAGCGCTGGGGCGACGGCGAGGCCGCCCGGCTGCTCCCCGGATGCGGGGCGGAGACCGTGGCGCGGCTGCTGCCCGGGCTGTTCCACGCCGTCCGCGCCTGGCGATCCCTCGTCTCCCGTCATCCGGTGGCCGTCCTGGACGAGGCGGCCCGCCAACTCACCGCGCTGCCCGCATCGCTGCGCACCGACTGGTGGACCCGTTACGCGCCCTGTGTCGCGCTCGCCGCGCCCGCCGAGCCCCAGCGGGTGCTGGAGCTGCTGGAGGACCACTGCCAGGGCCCGCTGCCCGCCTCCGTACGGGCCCGGCTGTCCGCGCTGGTGGCGGCCGAACCCGGCGCCACGCTGCGGCTGTTGCTCGCCCCCGAGCACAGCGGCACCCGGCGCCGGCTGGACCGGGCCGTGCTGCGCCGGATCGTCCGCGCCGACCCGCCCGAACTGGCCGAACTGGGCCGCGCCCTGCGGCACGACGCCGAC
>NZ_JAHLEM010001315.1 GCF_018883605.1 Streptomyces niphimycinicus
CGGGCCGGCCGCCGCCGAGGCGCAGTCGCGCGCCGCGGCGGGCTCCTGGGTGACGCACACCCGCACCAGCCAGGCGGCGACGGGCAGCAGCGCGGCGGCGGCGTAGCCGAGCGAGTCGAGAATCGGCTGCCCGGACTGCACCCCGATCCCCAGGAAGGCGCCGTAGAGCAGCAGCGGCGGCAACCAGCGGTGCGAGCGGGCCAGCAGGGCCGCCTGGTAGCGCAGCAGCGCGGTCATGCCTTCTCCTTCAGCCTTTCGGCGGGCCCATGCGCCTCGGTGGGTTCCTGCGGCGCTTCGGTGGGCTCGTGGGGGTCGCTGACGGTTGTCACCGTGCGGATGTGCCACGGCGGGGCAGCGGTCAGGAGGGTGCGGAGCAGGGCGTCGGAGTGGGTGGCGGCGACCGTCAGCCGTACGACCTGGCCCGCCGGACCGGCGGGCGCCTTACCGCTCCCGCCCCCGTGCGCGGCGGGGTCGTACTCGCGCACCGCCCCGCCCGGGAGCCCGGCGGGCAGCTCGGCCCCGGGCGTTCCCTCGGCCTCCACCCGGACCCATGCGGCGGCCGGGACCATGGACCGCCGCCCCGGCCGCGTCCCGGCGGGGGACGGCCGCTCACCGGCCGAAGCCGACGGGCCGGGCGTGGCCGGGCCGGGC
>NZ_JAHLEM010000132.1 GCF_018883605.1 Streptomyces niphimycinicus
GGGAATCGCCTACTTCACCGTCTCCGAACTGCTCCAGAACATCAGCAAGCACAGCGCCGCCCGCACCGCCGAGGTCGACCTGTGGCGCACCGAGGACCGGCTGCTGATCCAGGTACGGGACGACGGACACGGCGGGGCGTCCACCGACGGGGGCACGGGGCTCGCGGGGCTGACGGAGCGGCTGGGCTCGGTCGACGGACTCTTCGCGGTGGACTCGCCGCCCGGCGGGCCGACGTCCGTGACCGCCGAGCTGCCCTGGCGCCACCGGACGGGGTCGGCGGCGGGCACGGCGGTGGCACGTTCCCGGCAGGGCGCCTGACGCCGGAGGGCAGATCCCTCAAAGAAGGAGACAGAGCCGGTCCCCGGCAAGGCCCCCAGCCCCAAGCCCCAAGCCCCAAGCCCCAAGCCCCCGAAGGTAGGGCTAACCCCCCGGTGAAGAGGCCGATCCGCCCGATGGTCGCGCCGACCGCGCTCCGGGACTCTTGGGGGTACGCAGACGACGCGACCACCTCACCGGGGATCGCGTGACCCACCAGGCTCCCGGAGGACGGACGAGACGATGGCCACCGCATACCGACCGTACGAGCCGGGGACCGAGCCCCGTGGCCATCTGGTGCCCGCGGCGCTGAAGGCGCCGTTCCAGGCCCGGGTCTGGCGTGAGTTCCTCTATCTCGTGATCAGCCTGCCGATGGCCGTCCTCACCTTCGTCTACACGATCACGATGATGGCGCTCGGCGCCGGGCTGCTGATCACCTTCCTCGGCGTCCCGGTGCTCGGCGCCGCCCTCGTGGGCTGCCGGGCGCTCGGCGTCGTCGAGCGGGCCCGCGCCCGTGCGCTGCTGCGGCTGGACGTGGCCGAGCCCGAGCCCGTCCTCGGCCGGAAGGGCGGCCGCGAGGGCAGGCGCGGGCCGGTCGCCTGGGTGGGGGCGCTGCTCAGAAGCGGCACCTCCTGGCGTCATGTGATCTACGCGCTGATCCATCTGCCGTGGGCGGTCTTCTCCTTCGCCTTCGCGATCGCCTTCACCTGCTACGGCTGGGGCTTCGCGACCTATCCGCTGTGGCGCTGGGTCTTCCCCCGGTACGTGGACGAGCCGGGCCTTCAGGTCTTCGGGGACGACCACGGGCGCGCGTTCTATCTGGACACCCCGTTCGAGATCACCGCGACCTGTGTGGTGGGGGTGCTGGTCCTGCTGCTGACCCCGTGGGTGATGCGGGCGCTGACCTCGGTCGACCGGATCATGGTGGCCGGGCTGCTCGGTCCGTCGCGGCTGGCCAGCCGGGTCTGGGAGCTGGAGTCGGACCGGGGCACGGTGGTCGACACCGCCGCCGCGGATCTGCGCCGCATCGAA
>NZ_JAHLEM010001316.1 GCF_018883605.1 Streptomyces niphimycinicus
TCACGCCCGTACCAGGCGCACTTGTACTCCAGCATCATGCGCAGATCCGTCCACGCCGCATCCGAGATGGCACGCGCAAGCTTGCCGTTCTTCAGCAGGTTACGGACGGTGAGGTCCTCGATCACGACCGTTTGGTTCTCACGGACGAGCCGAGTGGTCAGCTTGTGCAGGAAGTCCCGGCGCCGGTCAGCGATCCGCGCGTGCACGCGGGCGACCTTCCGGCGGGCCTTCTCCCGGTTCGCCGAGCCCTTCACCTTACGGGACAGCTCCCGCTGCGCCTTCGCGAGCCGCTTACGGTCGCGGCGCTCATGCCGGGGGTTGGCGATCTTCTCCCCGGTGGACAGGGTCACCAGGGAGGTGACCCCGGCGTCCAGGCCGACCGCCGCACTCGAGGCGGGGGCAGGGGTGATGGTGTCCTCGACGAGCA
>NZ_JAHLEM010001317.1 GCF_018883605.1 Streptomyces niphimycinicus
CATGCCGGGGGTTGGCGATCTTCTCCCCGGTGGACAGGGTCACCAGGGAGGTGACCCCGGCGTCCAGGCCGACCGCCGCACTCGAGGCGGGGGCAGGGGTGATGGTGTCCTCGACGAGCATCGAGACGAACCAGCGGCCCGCACTGTCGCGGGACACCGTCACCGTCGTCGGCTGGGCACCCGACGGGAGGGGACGCGACCAGCGGATGTCCAGCGGCCCG
>NZ_JAHLEM010001318.1 GCF_018883605.1 Streptomyces niphimycinicus
CAGGGCTCGGGCGGTCGGCCTGCCCTCGCCCTGCCCGCTGCCGCCTCCGACACGCCCCAGCGGCCCGCCCAGCCGGTCGAATCGGGCATGCCCGCGCTGCCCGCCGCCCGTACGCCCGAGGAACAGCAGCCCAACTGGGGCCAGGACACCGGCGGCGGCCAGCCGCAGGACCTCCCGCCCACCGGACGTCGCCGCGCCCGCCGCACGCTGGCCGAGGCGTCGGAACTGTCGGCGCCCGACCAGGCACAGCCCCAGGGCCAGGGCCAGACGCAGGGCCAGGGTCAGCCCCAGGGCCAAGGCCAGTCCCAGGACCAGGCGCAGCCCCAACTTCAGCCGCAGCAAGCCCAGCCGCAGCCGCAGTCCGCGGGGGAGCCCGGTCTCGTCCGCT
>NZ_JAHLEM010001319.1 GCF_018883605.1 Streptomyces niphimycinicus
CCGCACGCTGGCCGAGGCGTCGGAACTGTCGGCGCCCGACCAGGCACAGCCCCAGGGCCAGGGCCAGACGCAGGGCCAGGGTCAGCCCCAGGGCCAAGGCCAGTCCCAGGACCAGGCGCAGCCCCAACTTCAGCCGCAGCAAGCCCAGCCGCAGCCGCAGTCCGCGGGGGAGCCCGGTCTCGTCCGCTCGCCCTTCGCGCTGCCCCCGGCCGCCGCCGACCGGGCGCAGCCCGGCGCGCTGCCGCCGGAGCTCGGCCC
>NZ_JAHLEM010001320.1 GCF_018883605.1 Streptomyces niphimycinicus
GCCGGCCGGGCCGCCCACGGGGCGCCGACGCGCCCGCGCGGCCCCCTCCGGGCCCTCAGCGTCCTCGGGGCCCTCAGGGTCCGCACACGCCGCTCAGACGCCCGTACGCGCCCCGGGGACGCCCTCACGTTCCGCCGAGCCGTCCGCACGCCTCCCGGACGCCGCGGAGACGGCCATCCTGCCCCCGGTGATGCCCCGGCGCGACGACGAGACGGCCATCCTGCCCCCGGTGATGCCCCGGCGCGACGACGAGAC
>NZ_JAHLEM010001321.1 GCF_018883605.1 Streptomyces niphimycinicus
GAGACGGCCATCCTGCCCCCGGTGATGCCCCGGCGCGACGACGAGACGGCCATCCTGCCCCCGGTGATGCCCCGGCGCGACGACGAGACGGCCATCCTGCCCCCGGTGATGCCCCCGCGCGACGACGAGACTGCCATCCTGCCCCCGGTGACGCCCCGGTGCGATGACGAGACGGTCGCCCTGCGCGCCGTAGAGGCGGGACCCGCCGACCGGACCATGGCGCTGCGCAAGGTCGAACCGGACCGGGACAGCGGGGCCGAGTCCCCGCCCGGCGGCCGGGCCGCCCGCCGTAAGGCCGCCCAGGGGGCCGGAAAGCGCGCCGGACGGC
>NZ_JAHLEM010001322.1 GCF_018883605.1 Streptomyces niphimycinicus
CGGGGACGACGGCGACCACGGCACGGCCCGTGTGCTCGGTGCGCGGGCCGCCCGTGGGGCCCTTGGCGCCGGGCTGATCCGGCAGGACGACGGCCGGGCCCGGCCGGTCCGGGCCGTCGGCGCCCGTCTTACGGGCGGCGGCACCGTCGAAGTGGGTGATCCGGATGCGGTACGGGCGCCCGGCCTGGATGCCCGCCTCCACGGCCGCCCCCGCGTCGTCCACATGGATGTGCACATTCCACAGGCCGTCGCCGCCGACGATCACCAGGGAGTCGCCGAGGGCGTCCAGCCGCTCCCTCAGGGCGGCCATGGCCATGTCGCCGGCCTCCAGGAGGTAGATCACCTCGAAGGCGGGCCCACCGGCCGCGGCGCTGTCGGCGGGACAGCCCGCGGGGTCCTGCCCATGCGTCCCGGCGGGCGCCAAGTCACGCGCCGGGGCGTCACGCGTCAGGCCGTCATCGCGCGAGCGGACGGGCGCGAGCGCCGCGGGAGCCTCGCCCGACAGGGCCTCGGCGAGCCCGCCCAGGACCGTCACCAGGCCGTAGCCGCCCGCGTCGACCACCCCCGCGCGGGCGAGGACGTCGAGCTGGCCGGGGGTGGCCTGGAGCGCCGTCCGGGCGCCCTCGTAGGCGGC
>NZ_JAHLEM010001323.1 GCF_018883605.1 Streptomyces niphimycinicus
CTGCCGGAGGCCGTGCGCTGGGCGGCGGGTCGGCTGGCGCTGCTGGTCGGCCGTGAGGTGTTCGTCGCCCACCGCCCGCTGACGCGGGCCGCCGGGCGGCGGGCGGGGCGGCTGCTCGGCGCCCAGGCCATGACGGCGACGTCGTATCCGGACTTCCGTCGGCATCTGCCGGCCACCGCACGCTGGGCTGTGAACGGCGTCGAGAGCGCGGGCGACCTGTGGCGGGCGGAGGCACGGTGGTGGTACCGGGTCGAGGAGGACGGACGGGAACTGCTGCACGGCGCCCGGCTGGGCTCCGCACCGGTGGTGGGTGCGGCTGCCGTGCTCTCCGCCGACGCATGGCGGGTACGTGGCGCGCTTGAGCTGGCGGCGCGGGGTGGGGGACGGCTGGAGGTCCTCGATGTTCCGGCTTGAGGCGATGGCTCCGGTTCGCATGCGGCGGGTGGCGATCGTCGCGCCCCGGGAGGCGATGCGGGGCGCGCTGGTACGTGTCGCCGAGGCCGGATGCATCGAAATCGACCGCATTGACGACGCGGGATCGGGCGGGCCGTCGGCCGCGCCGGGATCCGCCGTCCGCCGACTGCGGCACGCGCGCGTCGAGCCCCGGCGCGCCGCCCTCAGCGCCGCCCC
>NZ_JAHLEM010001324.1 GCF_018883605.1 Streptomyces niphimycinicus
CTGCGCGCTGGTTCTGGCGACGGCGGCCGCCGCGCTGCTGCTGGTGCCGCCCGCGGCGGGGCGCGGCCCGGCGGCCTCGTGGTTCATGCTGCCGCTGCTACTGACGGTGAGCTGTCTGCTGATCGCCCGGGTCGAGGCGCATCCGTACTCGCGGTGGGCCTCCCCCGCAGGTCAGCGGCTGCTCGGCCGGATCGACGTGCCCCCGCGGCGGACCCTCGCCCAGCGCTCCGGCGGCGGCCCGGACGGCGGTGACGGCGACGGCGAGCTGCTGACCGCGCTCGCGGTGCACGGCACCGTCGCCCTCCCCGACCGGGAGCTGCGCGCGGCGCTGAAGGGGCATTGGGGTCATTGACCCCGACACCGCGGCCCGGTGCTTTACATGGTCATCCGCCGCGCCAAATATCCCTTTCATCGCGCGATGCACGACGCGATGCACGAAGGGAGGGCCAGTGAGAGCAGCAGCGCTGTGCGGCATCCTCGGCCCGCTGTCCCTGTCGCTGGCCATGAGCGCACTGCTCGCGACGCCCGCCACCGGCCGCCCGCTCGCCGCGTCCACCGCCCGTGCCGCCACGACGGCCGCCGCGTCCACCCGGTCCGCCCCGGCCC
>NZ_JAHLEM010001325.1 GCF_018883605.1 Streptomyces niphimycinicus
CTGCGCACCGGCGGGCTCCTCGGCGCTCTCGCCCCGCTGCTCGGCGGCGGGCTCCTCGGCTGCCTCGGCCTCCGCGGGCGTTCCGGCGGGGGCGGTGGCCTTACGGCTCGCACGGCGACGGGTACGGGCGGGCGCCGCGGGCACGGTCTCCGCTTCGGCCTCCGGAGCCGCGGCGGGCTCCTCGGCTGCCTCGGCCTCCGCGGGCGTTCCGGCGGGGGCGGTGGCCTTACGGCTCGCACGGCGACGGGTACGGGCGGGCGCCGCGGGCACGGTCTCCGCTTCGGCCTCCGGAGCCGCGGCGGGCTCCTCGGCCTGCTCGGGCTCTGTCGGCTCGACGGCCTCCGCCTCCGCGGGCGCACCCGCCGGAGCGGTGGTCTTACGGGTCGCACGGCGACGCGCACGGGTACGCGGCGCCTCGTCGGCCGGGGCCTCATCGGCCGGGGCATCGGCTGCGACTGCGGCTGGGGCCGTGGCCTCGTCACCACTGCCACCAGCGGCCGCCGCAGACGACGCGTCCGCGTCGGCGGCCTCCGCCTGCGGCGGGCCCGCGGGGGCGGTGGCCTTACGGCTCGCACGACGGCGCGTACGGGCAGGGGCCGCGGGC
>NZ_JAHLEM010000133.1 GCF_018883605.1 Streptomyces niphimycinicus
GCTGACCTCGGTCGACCGGATCATGGTGGCCGGGCTGCTCGGTCCGTCGCGGCTGGCCAGCCGGGTCTGGGAGCTGGAGTCGGACCGGGGCACGGTGGTCGACACCGCCGCCGCGGATCTGCGCCGCATCGAACGCGATCTCCACGACGGCGCCCAGGCCCGGCTGGTCGCCCTCGCCATGGACCTGGGCCTGGCGAAGGAGAAGCTGGAGGAGGATCCGGAGGCCGCCGCCAAGATGGTCGACGAGGCCCACGGCGAGGTGAAGCTCGCCCTCCAGGAACTGCGCGACCTCGCCCGCGGCATCCACCCCGCGATCCTCACCGACCGCGGCCTCGGCCCCGCCCTCTCCGCGCTCTCGGCCCGCTGCACCGTCCCCGTCACGGTGACCGTCGACCTTCCGCAGCGGCCCGCGCCCGCGATCGAGGGAATCGCCTACTTCACCGTCTCCGAACTGCTCCAGAACATCAGCAAGCACAGCGGCGCCCGCACCGCCGAGGTCGATGTCTGGCGTACCGAGGACCGGGTGATGCTTCAGATCACGGACGACGGACGGGGCGGGGCGGACACCTCCGCCGGTT
Organism: Streptomyces niphimycinicus; assembly: GCF_018883605.1. Lineage (GTDB taxonomy): Bacteria > Actinomycetota > Actinomycetes > Streptomycetales > Streptomycetaceae > Streptomyces > Streptomyces niphimycinicus. The sequence goes on from NZ_JAHLEM010000133.1 coordinate 579, forward strand.
CGGGGCTGGCCGGGCTGTCCGAGCGGATCGACGCGGTGGACGGGATCCTCGTCGTCAACTCC
>NZ_JAHLEM010001326.1 GCF_018883605.1 Streptomyces niphimycinicus
CGGCGGCGCCCGATGGCCCGGTGAGCCGGAGCGCGAGGAGAGCGCCCCGGCCGCCTCCGAGGGCGGCGGCTCCTGGGACACCGGCGGAACCGCCACTGGCGGCCCCGCCACCGCGCTCGCCGCCGAACGGGCCCGCCAGGCCCGTATCGTCGTGGTCGGCGCCGTCACCGAGCGGTGGGCACCCGAGCAGGCCGGACCGGTCCATGAGAACTGGCGGCTGGCGCCCCCGGTCGGCCCCGCCGCCGACCTGTGGGCGCTCGGCGTGCTGCTGTTCCGCGCGGTGCAGGGCCATGCCCCGTACCCGGAGGAGAGCGCCGCCGAGCTGGTGCAGATGGTCTGCGGGGAGGCGCCCGCGTACGCGGAGGAGTGCGGTCCGCTGCGCCCCGTCGTCGAGTCGCTGATGCGCCAGGACCCCACCGAGCGCCCGGACTTCGAGGAGCTGCGCGGCTGGCTGCGGTCCCTGATCCGGTCGGCGCCCGAGCCGGACGTCGGCAGCAGCACGGTCACGGTGCCCTCGCTCGGCACGGGCGGGGCGTCCGACCCCCGGCGGCTGCCGATCGTCCGCAGGCGGGGCTGGCTGGTGCGCAGGGGC
>NZ_JAHLEM010001327.1 GCF_018883605.1 Streptomyces niphimycinicus
GCCCGGCCCTCGCCACGGCGACGGCCCTGGCGGGCACGGTGTGGGCGTACGACCTGGGGCTGAAGAACACCCCCGCGGGCCCGTCCGCCATGGCCGCCGCCCGCGCCCTGGACCTCCTCCTCGGCGCCGCCGCCTCCGCCCCCGCCACCCTGCGCCCCGCCCTTCCCCCGGCCGCCCTCCTGGGCGCCCACACCCTCGCGGTGACCACGGTCTCCCGCCGAGAGGCCACCGGCGGCTCCTCAGCGGCCCCCCTCGGCGCCCTCGCGGCAGGCGCGGCGATCGCCTGGGCGGCGACCAGACGCCCGGCCCGCTCCGCCACCACGACCGATCGGCCCCCGGGCCGCGACCGCGAAGCGG
>NZ_JAHLEM010001328.1 GCF_018883605.1 Streptomyces niphimycinicus
CCGCCGCCTCCGCCCCCGCCACCCTGCGCCCCGCCCTTCCCCCGGCCGCCCTCCTGGGCGCCCACACCCTCGCGGTGACCACGGTCTCCCGCCGAGAGGCCACCGGCGGCTCCTCAGCGGCCCCCCTCGGCGCCCTCGCGGCAGGCGCGGCGATCGCCTGGGCGGCGACCAGACGCCCGGCCCGCTCCGCCACCACGACCGATCGGCCCCCGGGC
>NZ_JAHLEM010001329.1 GCF_018883605.1 Streptomyces niphimycinicus
GCGCCAAGGGCGAGAAGGCCGACCGGCCCGGCCGGCCGGGCGCGGCCCATCAGCGCGCCGGTGCCGAGGAGGAGGCCCGCGGCGGTGCGCTGACCGTGGGCGCGGCCCGTGCCGGAGCGCTGCTGGAGCGCCAGCTCACCCTGGCCAGGACCCGGGCCCACACCGCGGCCCTGGAGGCGCTCGGCTCCTCCCGCTTCCACGCGGTCGCCGACACCGTCGCCCTGCTCGCCTCCGACGCCCCGCTCGACGAGGCCAACGCGGCCCGCCCGGCCGGGCAGGTGCTGCCGCCGCTCGCCGAGCTGGCGAACCGGCGGCTGGCCGAGGCGGTGGAGGCGCTGCCGCTGCTCCGCGCCGGACATCCGTACAACGCGGAGGCGCTGGTCCACGGCCTGGCCGCGACCTCGGCGGCGGACGCCCCGCCCGCCAGCGAGCGCCAGGACGCCCCCTGGCACCAGGTGCGCCATCTGCTGCGGCTGCGGCGGTACGCCCTGGAGGTGCTCGACCAGGTGTGGCAGCAGCCGGACGGGGCAGGCGGGCCGGGTGGCTCCGGGCCGGGCGGGTCCGGGCC
>NZ_JAHLEM010001330.1 GCF_018883605.1 Streptomyces niphimycinicus
AGGCCCGCTCCACCCCGGCCCGCAGCGCCGCCGCGATCCGCTCGGCCACCGCGCCGCGCTCGGTCGTGCCGCGCAGCCCCGCCAGCAGCGGAACCCGGCCCTCCGGAAGCCGTACGCCGAGCAGCACCGGCACCCCGACCGCCGCCAGCTCCTCGTGAAGGGCGTGGGCCAGTGCCGCCCAGCTCTCCCCGCCCCCCGCCAGCGGGCGCGGATCCTCCACCAGCCGCATCACCACCGGCAGCAACGGACCGTCCGCACCCGGCCTGAAGCCCAGCACCCGGGCCTGGGCGGGGGCGTCCGACGCCTCGATCCGGCCCTCCGCGAGATCGGTGAGGAAGTCCCCGCGCCCGCGCGCCGCCAGCTCCTCCTCCTGACGCGTCCGCAGCAGCACCACCGCCAGCAGATCCGCCGTCCGCTCGGCGGCGATCCGGTGCACCGGCCCCAGCGGCCCGGCCACCGGAAGGACGGTCAGCCGCGCCCGTACGGAGCCGGGCCCCGGCCCGCCGCCCGGGATGTCCGCCATCACGCTGCCCGCCGGGGGTTCGGGCCGCTCGGCCGCG
>NZ_JAHLEM010001331.1 GCF_018883605.1 Streptomyces niphimycinicus
CCGCTGAAGCCGAACGAGGAGACCGCCGCCCGCCGGGGACGACCCGACTCCGGCCACTCCACCGACTCCTGCAACAACGACACCGCACCCGCCGACCAGTCGATATGCGGCGACGGCTCCTGAGCGTGCAACGTCCGCGGCAACACACCATGCCGCATCGCCATCACAATCTTGATGATCCCCGCAACACCGGCAGCAGCCTGCGTATGACCCATGTTCGACTTGATCGAACCGAGCAGCAACGGCCGCTCCGCATCCCGCTCCTGGCCATACGTCGCCATCAGCGCCTGCGCCTCGATCGGGTCACCAAGACTGGTACCCGTGCCATGCGCCTCCACCGCATCCACATCACCAGTCGACAGACCCGCGTTCGCCAGCGCCTGACGAATCACCCGCTGCTGCGACGGACCGTTCGGCGCCGTCAGACCATTGGACGCACCATCCTGGTTGATCGCCGAACCACGCACCACGGCGAGCACCGGATGCCCGTTCTTCCGCGCATCCGACAGCCGCTCCACCAGCAGCATGCCCGCACCCTCGGACCACCCCGTGCCATCC
>NZ_JAHLEM010001332.1 GCF_018883605.1 Streptomyces niphimycinicus
GCCCTGCGAGGGCGCCGGGCTCCCGGCCGCCCGCCCGCGAGGCGCGGTGCTGCCCATAGGTCTGCCGCTCCCTGGGCGGCAGCGCGTTCACCAGCCGCCGCGCGGTGGCCAGCCGGTGCTGGACCGCCCGCTTGTGGCGGGCCACGGTCCGGCGGCTGTGCTCCAGCTTCACCAGCTTGGCCGCGGCCTCCGCACGCTCCTGCCGCAGGGTGCGCTGAGCGCTCTGCACCACCCGCAACTGGGCGGCCTGGCGGCTGGTGATCCGCTCCAGGGTGGCGGCCCGGTCGAGGTACTGCGCCGGGTCGCCGGACAGCAGCAGGGCGAGGCCGGGGTCGATCCCGCCGGTGCGGTACTGCCCGCCCGCGAGGGCGCCGAGCGCCACCCGCATCCGGTTGACCCGCCCCTGGCCCCGGGCGACCCGGTCCTGGATCCGGTCGACCTCGCGGCGCAGGGTCCGGGTGCGCGTCTGCGCCGCGTTGTAGCGCTCGGTGGCCCGCTCCGCCTGGGCGTAGAGCGTGGCGACGCGGTCGCCGGCGGACCGGGCGGCCGGAC
>NZ_JAHLEM010001333.1 GCF_018883605.1 Streptomyces niphimycinicus
TCCGGAGAAGCCGGTGGTCATGCCCCTAATTAGCGGTCTGTCAGTGCCTCCGGAGCCGGTGACACCACCCCCCAGGCCATGCGTTCGACAGGGGGAGAAAGTCATGCCAGCTCCGAAGGCCGGGAGCCCCGTTGCGGGGCCACGAAAACGGTAATGGGGGAGATGCCCTCGTGCCGAGGGGGACCACGGGAACGTCGTCCGGATCGTCGCGATATCCGGTTCGTCAGTCGTCACGATGTCCGGATCGACAGGGAAATGACCGGCGATCGTCAGAGGAATGACCGGCGTGGTCTCGGGGGCGCGGGGGCGATGGCCGCAGGATGCGGAGAGTCCCGGTCAGAGGCCCGAGCGCTCACACCCGGTCCGGTCCGGGGCGCGAAGGTGTCCCGTCGAGTCGAACCGGTGCCTGATCATGCCGCAATTCTGGAATCTGCCCTGGTGGGCTGTCAATGGGGCGGGCGGACGCTCAGTCCGCCAGGGCGGTGCGGGCGCGCTCGACCAGGGCCCGGCCGGCCGGGCCGCTCGGGCCGTCCGCCC
>NZ_JAHLEM010000134.1 GCF_018883605.1 Streptomyces niphimycinicus
GCGCCCGCACCGCCGAGGTCGATGTCTGGCGTACCGAGGACCGGGTGATGCTTCAGATCACGGACGACGGACGGGGCGGGGCGGACACCTCCGCCGGTTCGGGGCTGGCCGGGCTGTCCGAGCGGATCGACGCGGTGGACGGGATCCTCGTCGTCAACTCCCCGGCGGGCGGTCCGACCACCGTGACCGCCGAGTTGCCCTGGCGCTGAGGGCGCACGACCGCACCGGCCCGACGCCGAGGACGCACGACCGCACCGGCCGACGCCCTTCGGCGTCGGCCGGTTCTGCGCGACGCGGGCGGCCCAACCCTGGGATGCTGGTCCCCACGGAACAAGCGAAACGGGGGCCGAGTGAATCAGGGGCCGAGCATCGTGCCGGACAGAGTACGGGTGGTCATCGCCGAGGATTCGGTGCTGCTCCGGGAGGGGCTGACCCGGCTGCTGACCGACCGGGGCCATGAGGTGGTCGCGGGCGTCGGGGACGCGGAAGCGCTGATCAAGTCGGTGCGGGAGCTGGCCGACGAGGGCGTGCTGCCGGATGTGGTGGTGGCCGACGTAAGGATGCCGCCGACGCACACCGACGAGGGGGTGCGGGCGGCCATCCGGCTCCGCCGGGACCATCCGGGCCTCGGCGTGCTGGTCCTGTCGCAGTATGTGGAGGAGCAGTACGCGACGGAGCTGCTGGCCGGGAACAGCCGGGGCATCGGCTATCTGCTCAAGGACCGGGTGGCCGAGGTGCGCGAGTTCGTGGACGCGGTGGTGCGGGTCGCCGAGGGCGGTACGGCGCTCGACCCGGAGGTGGTCGCCCAGTTGCTGGGCCGCAGCCGCAAGCAGGATGTGCTGGCCGGGCTCACCCCGAGGGAGCGGGAGGTCCTGGGGCTGATGGCCGAGGGGCGTACGAATTCGGCCATTGCCCGGCAGCTCGTGGTGAGCGATGGCGCGGTCGAGAAGCATGTGAGCAACATCTTCTTGAAGCTGGGTCTGTCGCCGAGTGACGGGGATCACCGTCGGGTGCTCGCCGTGCTCACGTACCTCAATTCCTGAAAGCAGACTTCCGCGGGCCAAAGCCGGGCCAAAGGCTGAACGGGGGGTCAGCGGAAACGACAGCACGGGGGATGGGACACGTCATGCCAAACCGTGACATATATGGTTCTCCTTTGGACGTCCACCATGTGATCCGGCCAAGGAAGGCCACCCTTACCGACGTACGATGGTCATGGGACAACAACCGGTCGGCACCGACTGTCCAGGAGCGCCGCCTCAAGGGAGGTCCGAAGCAGTGACCAGCCAGGTCAGTAGCCCGGCCGAGCAGGCCGAACCAGCCGATCAGCAGGGCGGGCAGACGCCCGCCGGGGGGCAGCGAACAGCGGAGGGCGGCAAAGAGGTCCGCCGCCTGGACCGGGTGATCATCCGGTTCGCGGGCGACTCGGGTGACGGTATGCAGCTCACGGGTGACCGGTTCACCTCGGAGACGGCGTCATTCGGAAACGACCTCTCGACCCTGCCGAACTTCCCGGCGGAGATCCGCGCGCCCGCCGGCACCCTGCCCGGAGTGTCGAGCTTCCAGCTCCACTTCGCCGATCACGACATCCTCACACCAGGTGACGCGCCGAACGTGCTGGTGGCGATGAACCCGGCCGCGCTGAAGGCCAACCTCCCCGATGTGCCGCGCGGGGCGGAAATCATCGTCAACACCGACGAGTTCACCAAGCGCCCGATGGCCAAGGTCGGCTATGACCAAAGCCCTCTGGAGGACGGCTCGCTGGACGGCTATCACGTCCACCCGGTGCCGCTCACCACGCTGACCATCGAGGCGCTGAAGGAATTCGGCCTGTCCCGCAAGGAGGCCGAGCGCAGCAAGAACATGTTCGCGCTCGGGCTGCTGTCGTGGATGTACCACCGGCCGACCGAGGGCACCGAGAAGTTCCTGCGGCAGAAGTTCGCGAAGAAGCCGCAGATCGCCGAGGCGAACGTGGCGGCCTTCCGGGCGGGCTGGAACTTCGGCGAGACCACCGAGGACTTCGCCGTCTCCTACGAGGTCGCCCCGGCCACCAGGGCCTTCCCGACCGGCACCTACCGGAACATCTCCGGGAACCTGGCGCTGTCGTACGGGCTGATCGCGGCCTCCCGCCAGGCGGATCTGCCGCTGTTCCTGGGGTCGTATCCGATCACCCCGGCCTCGGACATCCTGCATGAGCTGTCCAAGCACAAGAACTTCGGTGTGCGCAGCTTCCAGGCCGAGGACGAGATCGCCGGGATCGGCGCCGCGCTGGGCGCGGCCTTCGGCGGCTCCCTCGCCGTGACCACCACCTCCGGCCCCGGCGTGGCCCTGAAGTCGGAGACCATCGGGCTCGCGGTCTCGCTGGAGCTGCCGCTGCTGGTGATCGACATCCAGCGCGGCGGCCCCTCCACCGGGCTGCCCACCAAGACCGAGCAGGCCGATCTGCTCCAGGCCATGTACGGGCGCAACGGCGAGGCCCCGGTGCCGATCGTGGCCCCCAAGACCCCGGCCGACTGCTTCGACGCCGCGCTCGACGCCGCCCGGATCGCCCTGACCTACCGCACCCCGGTCTTCCTGCTGTCGGACGGCTATCTGGCCAACGGCTCGGAGCCCTGGCGGGTGCCGGACGTCGACGAGCTGCCCGACCTCCGCGTCCAGTTCGCGACCGGCGCCAACCATGTGCTGGCCGACGGCACCGAGGTCTTCTGGCCGTACAAGCGCGACCCCGAGACCCTGGCCCGCCCCTGGGCCGTGCCGGGAACGCCCGGTCTCGAGCACCGGATCGGCGGCATCGAGAAGCAGGACGGCTCGGGGAACATCTCCTACGACCCGGCCAACCACGAGCACATGGTCCGCATCCGCCAGGCCAAGGTGGACGGCATCACCGTGCCGGACATCGAGGTGGACGACCCGACCGGCGACGCCCGCACCCTGGTCCTGGGGTGGGGTTCGACATACGGCCCGATCACCGCCGCGGTGCGCCGCGTCCGCGCCGCGGGCGACCGCATCGCCCAGGCCCATCTGCGCCATCTCAACCCCTTCCCCGCCAACCTCGGCAAGGTGCTCGAGGGTTACGAGAAGGTCGTGGTGCCGGAGATGAACCTGGGTCAGCTCGCCACGCTGCTGCGCGCCCGCTATCTGGTCGACACCCGCTCCTTCACCCAGGTCCGCGGGCTGCCCTTCAAGGCCGAACAGCTCGCCACCGCCCTCAAGGAGGCCATCGATGACTGACACCCTCGCCGAGGGCGCGGCATCGGCTCGAAGCGCGCTCTCCCTGGTGCCCAAGAGCGACACCAAGCAGACGATGAAGGACTTCAAGTCCGATCAGGAGGTCCGCTGGTGCCCCGGCTGCGGTGACTACGCGATCCTCGCCGCCGTCCAGGGCTTCATGCCCGAACTGGGGCTGGCGAAGGAGAACATCGTCTTCGTCTCCGGCATCGGCTGCTCCTCGCGCTTCCCGTACTACATGAACACCTACGGGATGCACTCCATCCACGGCCGCGCCCCGGCCATCGCCACCGGTCTGGCCGCCTCGCGGCAGGATCTGTCGGTCTGGGTCGTCACCGGTGACGGCGACGCGCTGTCCATCGGCGGCAACCACCTGATCCACGCGCTGCGCCGCAATGTGAACCTGAAGATCCTGCTCTTCAACAACCGCATCTACGGCCTGACCAAGGGTCAGTACAGCCCCACCTCCGAAGTCGGCAAGATCACCAAGTCGACCCCGATGGGCTCCCTGGACGCGCCGTTCAACCCGCTGTCGCTCGCGCTCGGCGCCGAGGCGGGCTTCGTGGCCCGCACCATCGACTCCGACCGCAAGCACCTGACCGAGGTGCTGCGGCAGGCGGCGGCCCATCCGGGCACCGCGCTGGTGGAGATCTACCAGAACTGCAATATCTTCAACGACGGCGCCTTCGAGGCCCTGAAGGACAAGGAGCAGGCCCAGGAGGCGGTGATCCGGCTGGAGCACGGGCAGCCGATCCGCTTCGGCGTCGACCAGGCCAAGGGCGTCATCCGCAACCAGAGCACCGGCGACCTCGAAGTGGTCACCGTCACCGCCGAGAACGAGCACCAGGTGCTGGTGCACGACGCCCACGCCACCTCGCCCACCACGGCGTTCGCGCTGACCCGGCTCGCCGACGCCGATACGCTCCACCACACACCCATCGGGGTGCTGCGCGATGTGGACCGGCCGGTCTACGACACCCTGATGTCCCACCAGCTCGACAACGCCGTGGAGCTGAAGGGCAAGGGCGACCTCGGCGCGCTGCTCGCGGGCGGCGACACCTGGACCGTCGTGGGCTGACCCCAGCGGGCCCCGCCCCGCCGACGGGCACCTGCCCCGCCCCGCCGACGGGCAGCTTCGTACAGTCGGCAGGCACCTTCGTACGGCGGCGGGCACATTCGTACATCCGGGCACAGGCGGGTGCCCGACCGGAGCGTCTGACCACGCCCCGGCCGGGCACCCGCTCTGCTGTCCGCATGGCCGACCCCGCCGCCCCCCTCCAGCCCCCCGACCGCCCCGCCTACCGCCTCAAGCGGCTGCTGCTCGGCCCGCCCCTGGTCACCGAGCGGATCCGGCGCGAGAAGCTGGGCAATCCGGCCGCGCTGGGCGTGCTGGCCTCCGACTGCATCTCGTCGACCGCGTACGGCAGCGAGGAGATGCTGCGGGTGCTGGTGCCCGTCATCGGGGTCGCGGCGTTCTCCTTGATCCTCCCGGTGACCGGGGCGATTCTGCTGGTGCTGCTGCTGGTCACGCTCTGCTACAGCGATGTGGTGATGATCTACACCCGGGCGGGCGGCTCCTATGTGGTGGCGCGGGAGAACTTCGGCCCGGACATCGCCCAGATCGCCTCCGTGGCGCTGCTGGTGGACTACATCGTCACCGTCGCGGTCCAGGTCTCGGCGGGCACCAACGCGATCATCTCGTTCGCCCATCTCGTCGGCGGCACCTGGACCGGTATCGACCATCTCCAACTGCCCCTCAGCGCCCTGGTGATCCTGATCCTCGCCTACGGCAATCTGCGCGGACTGCGCGAGGCCGGGCGGGTCTTCATGGTGCCCGCCTATCTGTTCATCGTCGCCGTCGGCCTGATGCTGGTCGTCGGCGTGGTCCGCGGGCTCACCGGGCGGCTTCCGCACGCCGATGTGCACGCCGCGGGCGCCGTGCCCCTCGGCACCTCGGGCAGCGGATGGCTGTATGGCGCCTCGCTCTTCATCGTGCTGCGCTCGTTCGCCAACGGCGGCTCCTCGCTGACCGGTCTGGAGGCGATCTCCAACAGCGTCTCGGTCTTCCGCGATCCCAAGGGCCACAACGCCCGCCGCACGCTGATCACGATGAGCTGCATCCTGGGCACGCTGGTCCTCGGGGTCTCCGCCCTCGCCCACTTCACCCACGCCATCCCGTACCGGGACGGCACCCCGACCGTCCTGGCGCAGGAGGCCCATCTGGTCTTCGGCAACGGGGTGGTGGGCGCCCTGGGGCTGGCGTTCGTCCAACTGGCGACCGCGCTCATCCTCTACACCGGCGCCAACACACCGTTCACCGGCTTCCCCTTCCTGGCCAGCTTCGTGGCCGAGGACCGCTTTCTGCCCCGGCAGCTCACCCGGCGCGGCCACCGGCTGGCCTTCTCCAACGGGATCATCGCGCTGGCCGTGGTGGCGCTGGCGCTGCTGGTGGTCACCGAGGCCAATGTGGACCGGCTGGTGGCGCTGTACGCGATCGGGGTGTTCACCGCCTTCACCATGGCCGGGGCCGGGCTGACCGCCTATCACCTGCGGCGCCGGGAGCCGGGCCGGAGCTGGAAGGTCGCGGTCAACCTCACCACCGCGGCCGTCTCCGCCGCCGTGGTGCTGATCTTCGGGATCACCAAGTTCACCGAGGGCGCCTGGCTGGTCGTGGTGGTCTTCCCGCTGGGGGTCTGGGCGCTGATCCGGATCAACCGCGAATACCGCGCGGAGGCGGCCGCCCTGGAGGCGGTGCCGCGCCCGGGGGACGACGTCCCGCGCTGGCGGCGCCATGTCGTCTTCGTCCTGGCGGACACCATCGACCTCGCGACGGTCAAGGCGCTGCGCTACGCCCATGAGCTGCGGCCCGACGAGGTACGCGCGGTGCACTTCATGGTGGACGAGAGCCATGCCCGCCGGCTGATGGCGCGGTGGGAGGCTACGGCGGGGGTGACGGTGGCGCTGGAGGTGGTGGCCTGCCCGGACCGGCGGCTGCGCCATGCGGTGATGGAGCTTGCGGCCCGTACCACCGAGGACGGGCAGACCGCGCTGACCCTGCTGGTGCCGCGCCGCACCTACACCTCGCCGCTGGGCAAGCTGCTGCACCGGGGGACGGCGGAGTCGCTGGCGAGGGTGCTGGAGCATCTGCCGGGTGTCGCGGTGACGATCCTGCCGTTCGCGGTCAGCCTCGCGGCGCGGGAGAGCGAGGCCACGGAGTGACGCGGTTTCCGGTTCCGGACCCGGCTCCGGTTCCGGACCCGGCTCCGGATGAACACACTTACTTAACCGGAAGTACCTTTCTTTTGGTTAGCGCTTCCCGTAAGGTAGGTGTGCCGACCCCGAACAGGTCCAACAGGAGAGAGTCACACCCATGAGCATCGTCGTCACCGGAGCCACTGGCCACCTCGGCCGTCTCGTCGTCGAGGGGCTGCTGGAGAAGGTTCCCGCCGACCAGATCACCGCGGTCGTGCGCGACACCGCGAAGGCCGCCGACTTCGCCGACCGCGGGGTACGGCTGCATGAGGCCGACTACAACCGGCCCGAGACGCTGGCCGGCGCCTTCGCCGCGGGCGACAAGGTGCTGCTGATCTCCGGCAGCGAGGTCGGGCAGCGCGGTCCGCAGCACCAGGCGGTCATTGACGCCGCCAAGGAGGCCGGTGTCGCACTGCTCGCCTACACCAGCATCCTGGGCGGCCCCGCCGCCGACTACACCCTGGCTGAGGAGCACCAGGTCACCGAGAAGGCGATCACCGACTCCGGTCTGCCGTACACCCTGCTGCGCAACGGCTGGTACAACGAGAACTACACCGAGAACCTCGCCCCGGTCCTGGAGCACGGCGCCGTCGTGGGCGCCGCGGGCGAGGGCCGGGTCGCCTCCGCCTCGCGCGCCGACTACGCCGCGGCCGCCGTCGCCGTGCTGACCGGCGAGGGCCACAAGGGCAAGGCGTACGAGCTGTCCGGCGACACCGCCTGGAGCTTCGCCGAGTACGCCGAGGTGGTCGCGGGGCAGACCGGCAAGGAGATCGTCTACGGCGCCGTCCCCGCGGCGGAGTACCAGACCATCCTCACCGGCGCGGGCGTCCCCGAGCCGCTCGCCGCGATCCTCTCCGACGTCGAGACGGCCATCGAACGCGGCCGGCTGGCCGCCACCCCGGGCGATCTGTCCCGGCTCATCGGCCGCCCGACCACCCCCATCGCGGACTCGGTCGCGGCCGCGCTGAAGGGCTGACCCGCCCCGTACGCACCACGGCCCGCCTGTCATCGCCGCCGGCCGACCCGTCATCACCGCCGGCCGACCCGTCATGACCGTCAGCCGACCTGTCATGACCGTCATGCGATACGGGAATGACAGGCGGGCCTCACCAACGCTACCTTCGGACCCTCGGAACGGGCCCGCCCTGGGCTCGCCATGCCGTCGGGGAGGGTGCCGTGACGCCGCAGGACCAGCAGGACCGGGCCGATCGCGCCGGTCTCCTCTACGGCTTCGCGGCATACGCCTTCTGGGGGCTGGTGCCGCTCTTCTGGCCGCTGCTGGAGCCCGCAGGCGCGGTGGAGATCCTCGCCCACCGGATGGTGTGGTCGCTGGCGGCCGTCGGTCTTGTGCTGCTGGCGCTGCGCCGCTGGAGCTGGATACGGCCACTGCTGCGGGAGCCCCGACGGCTGGGCATGATCGCGCTCGCCGCGACCGTGATCTCGATCAACTGGGGCCTGTACATCTGGGGCGTCAACAGCGGCCATGTGGTGGAGGCCGCGCTCGGATACTTCATCAACCCGCTGGTCAGCATCGCCTTCGGGGTGCTGCTGCTGCGTGAGCGGCTGCGGCCCGCGCAGTGGGCGGCGGTCGGCGTGGGGGCGGTGGCCGTGGCCGTGCTGGCGGTGGGTTACGGCAAGCTGCCGTGGATCGCGCTCACGCTCGCCTTCAGCTTCGCGACGTACAGCCTGGCCAAGAAGCGGGTGGGGCTGGACGGGCTGGAGTCGCTGGCCGCCGAGACCGCCGTACAGTTCCTGCCCGCGCTGGGCTTCCTGATCTGGCTCGGGGCGCGCGGTGACAGCACGTTCGCGAGCGAGGGCGCCGGACATGCGGCGCTGCTGGCGAGCTGTGGCTTCGTCACGGCGCTGCCGCTCATCTGCTTCGGGGCCTCGGCGGTGCGACTGCCGCTGTCGACGATCGGGATGCTCCAGTACGTGGCGCCGACCTTCCAGTTCGCCCTCGGCATCACCGTCTTCCACGAGACGATGCCACCCGAACGGTGGGCAGGCTTCTCCCTCGTCTGGCTCGCCCTCGCGCTGCTCACCTGGGACGCGCTGCGCACCGCGCGGCGGGCGCGGCGGGAGCTGGCCGACGCCACCGCGCGGGCGGCCGCGCTGTCGGCGACAGTGGAGGGCGGTGTCGTTCCGGATGCGGATGTCCTTCCGGAGGCCGGTCTCGTTCCGGAGACCGTCATCTCGGATGTGGCCATAGCGGATGCCGCTGTACCGGATGCCGCCGTGTCGGATGCCGCCGTGCCCGATGCCCGGCCGGGATCGATATCCGGCGGCTGATGTCCGGTTCCCGCCCTTGACGCGGAGTCAGCCACACCCGGAGCATCAGCCTCGCATCATCGCCGCTTCACCGCACCGCGGGTTCGCCGCACCGCGGGTTTCACCGCACCGCAGGCTTCACCGCACCGCAGGTTTCACCGCTCCATCGCCCCCACGGGCACGTGCACCACACAGCGTCACGTCATTCCGTCCTGTCACCGTTCGGAACCGGAGCCCCCCATGTCGTCATGTGCTGAGCGCCGCCCCCGAAGATCCCTGATACGCCGGACGGCCGCCATGGCCGCCGCCGGTACGGCCGTCGCCGCCCTGGTCTCGGCCGCCCCTGCCACCTCCGCCACTGCCGCCGCATCGGCCCGGCCCGCGGCGGACGCCCGTACCGCCCTCGCGGTGCCGGACATCTCCGTGGCCAATGTGAAGGCCCATCTGACCCAGCTCCAGTCGATCGCCACCGCCAACGGCGGCAACCGCGCCCATGGCCGCCCCGGCTACAAGGCGTCGCTCGACTACATCAAGGGCAAGCTGGACGCCGCCGGATTCACCACCACCGTGCAGCAGTTCACCTCCAGCGGTTCCACCGGCTACAACCTCATCGCCGACTGGCCCGGCGGCGACACCAACAACGTGGTGTTCTCCGGCGCCCATCTCGACTCGGTCACCGCGGGCCCCGGGATCAACGACAACGGCTCGGGCTCCGCCGGAATCCTGGAGACCGCGCTCACCGTCGCCCGCCAGGGGGCGAAGCCCACCAAGCATCTGCGGTTCGCCTGGTGGGGCGCCGAGGAGCTGGGGATGGTCGGCTCCCGCTACTACGTCAACAACCTGCCGTCATCCGAACGGGCGAAGATCGACGGCTATCTCAACTTCGACATGATCGGCTCGCCCAACCCCGGCTACTTCGTCTATGACGACGACCCCGGGATCGAGTCGGTGTTCAAGGCGTTCTTCTCCGCCAAGGGAGTTCCCACCGAGATCGAGACCGAGGGCGACGGCCGCTCCGACCACGCGCCGTTCAAGAACGTGGGCATCCCGGTGGGCGGGCTCTTCAGCGGCGCCGACTACATCAAGACCTCCGCCCAGGCCCAGAAGTGGGGTGGCACCTCCGGCCGGGCGTTCGACAGTTGCTACCACCGCTCCTGCGACACCATCAGCAACATCAACGACACCGCCCTGGACCGCAACAGCGATGCCATCGCGTACGCGGTCTGGACGCTCGGCGGCGCCTGATCCCGGCTGACGTGCCGTGTTCGGCTCGGTGTCGGGCTCGATGCTCGGCTCGGTGTCCGGCTCGGTGTCCGGCTGGATGTTCGGCCCCAACCGGCTCAGGCCGTGATGTCCTTCGCGGTGAACCGGGCCCAGGCCGCCGAGCCGAACACGGCGACGTACAGCCCTTGCAGTCCCAGATTCTTGACCAGCTCGTCCCAGTAGACCGGCTCGCGCAGGAGATCGGCGAAGCTGAGCCAGTAGTGCGGGAAGAGATACGGGTGGATCGCGTGCAGTTGCGGGATGCTGTCGACGATCTGCGCGGTGACCACCAGCCCCACGGTCGTGGCCATGGCCGCGATCCCGCTGTTGGTCAGGGTGGAGATGAACAGCCCCACCGTCGCGATCCCCACCAGCGACAGGGCCACCAGCGCCGCCACGCCGAGGGCCCGGAGCAGCGCTTCCTCGAACGAGACCGTGATGCCCGAGATCAGCGTGACATCGCCGAGCGGGAACAGCAGCGCCCCCGTCAGCAGGCCCGAGAGCGCCACGATCAGGGTCGCGATCAGGCAGAACGCCATGGACGTGGTGAATTTGGCCAGCAGCAGACGGGTCCGCCCGGCGGGGGCGACCAGCAGATAGCGCAGCGTTCCGGCGCCCGCCTCACCGGCGATGGCGTCACCGGTGATCACGCCGATCACCATCGGCAGGAAGACGGGCAGCGTCGCCGCCAGTGACGCGAAGACCAGGAAGATCCCGTTGTTGGTGATCTGGGAGAAGAAGGCGGGGCCCTGCCCGTCCGCGCCACGGCCGCCGCCGAGGCTGCCGCCGTCGCTCGTCTCGATCTTCACGGCGGCGCCGATGAGGATCGGGATCAGCGCGAGCACTCCGAGCAGGGCCAGGGTCCGCCAGCGGCGGAGGGTGGTGGTCAGCTCGGAGCGGAAGAGCGCCAGGGCCCAGAGGGGGTTCGGGCGGGGCGCGTTCGCGGCTCTCTCACCCGTTCTCGCGCCCGTTCTCTCGCCCATGTGGGTGGCCGGTGCGCCGGTGCCGACCGTGGCCGGTGCGCCGAGGTCAACCGTTCCTGCTCGCTCGGCCCGCGGGCCCAGTTCCTCAGCCCGCGACATCGAAGCCCTCCCCGGTCAGTGCGACAAAGGCGTCCTCGAGCGAGGCGCGTTCGGCCCCGAAGGCCCGGACCCGCACCCCGGCACGGACGAGGGCGGCGTTGAGATCGGCCAGCTCCAGCGGTGCGTCGTCCGCGCCGGGGCCGGACATCGGCAGCTCGCCGGAGACCCGCTCGTCCAGGATCACCAGATCCGTCACACCGTGCTCCTTCAGGATCCGGACCGCGTCCGCCGGGTCCGGGGTGGTGACGACCAGCCTGCCCCGGCTGCCCGCCGCCAGCTCGGCCACCGTGCCCTGGGCGATCAGGTGGCCCTGGGCCATCACGGCGGCATGAGTGCACACCTGTTCGATCTCGTCGAGGAGATGCGAGGAGAGGAAGACGGTGGTGCCCTCCTCGGCCAGTTCGCGCACCAGGGAACGGATCTCGCGCATGCCCTGCGGATCGAGGCCGTTGGTCGGCTCGTCCAGGACCAGCAGCTCACGCGGCTGGAGCAGCGCCGCGGCCAGACCCAGACGCTGCTTCATGCCGAGCGAATAGGCGCGCGCCTTCTTCCCGGCCGCCGCGGCCAGCCCGACCCGGTCCAGTGCGGCCTCGACGCGGGGCACGCGGGTGCGCGGGTCGGCCGTGGGGTCGGCGGCGTCGAAGCGCAGCAGATTGTCGCGGCCGGTCAGAAAGGGGTAGAGGGCGGGCCCCTCGATGAGGGCGCCCACCCTGGGCAGCACGCTCCGGGCGGCGCGCGGCATCGGCTCGCCGAGCAGTCTGGCCCGGCCCGAGGTGGGCTCGATCAGGCCCATCAGCATGCGGATCGTCGTCGTCTTCCCCGAGCCGTTGGGCCCGAGGAAGCCGAAGACGCTGCCACGCGGCACGGACAGGTCGAGTGCGTCGACCGCGAGCTGTCCGCCCCGGTAGCGCTTGGTGAGCCCGCGGGTCTCCACCGCGGCGTCGTCCCCCTCGGTGGATCGCTGCTCCACGGGCTCCCCTTCGTTATGCGTCGTGTTCTACGCCGTGCGCGCCCGGCGCCTCACTTGGCCGCGTTGGCGGCCTTGACCAGGGCGTCCTTGTCGACCGCGCCGACGAACACCTTGCCGTCGTTGGTCAGCAGCGCGTTGACCAGACGGGTGCTGACCACCGTGCCGGAGCCGAAGTCGCCCTTGACCTCC
>NZ_JAHLEM010001334.1 GCF_018883605.1 Streptomyces niphimycinicus
CACTCCCGCCACCGAAGCCGCCGGAGCCGCCACCACCGCCGAAGCCGCCGCCGGTGGCGCCACCGCCTCCGCCGAATCCGCTGGAACCGCCCGGACCGCCGAGGCCGCCCGGACCGCCCGGGCCGCCGCCCTGCTGTCCGGAGCCGCCCGAGGGATCGACGATCGCCTCGATCCGCCACTGCACGCCGATGGCGTCCTGGAGCGCCTGCCGCAGGATGTCCTCGCTGCCGCCGCCCACGAAGCTGTCGCGCGCGCCCGCGTTGGAGAAGCCGAGCTGGAGGGTGGTGCCGTCGAAACCGGACACCGTCGCGTTCTGGCTCAGCAGGATCCAGGTGAAGCGGCGGCGGTTCTTGACCGCCTCCAGGATGTCCGGCCACATCTGCCGTACCTGCACGGCGCCCTGCGCCATGCTCGGTGCGCCCTGCGCGGGTGCGGAGGGCGCGGCGGACGCGGGTGGCGAGGTCGGTCCGGAAGACGCGGTCGGCGCGGAGGGCGCGGAGGGCGCCGCGGGCGTCTGCGCAGGTGGACC
>NZ_JAHLEM010001335.1 GCF_018883605.1 Streptomyces niphimycinicus
GGGCAGGGCGCCGCGCGGTGAGAGGCCCCCGGCGCGGTGCAGCCGCCACAGGAGGAGCGCGGCGGAGGCGAGCGCCCCGCCCGTCACCGCGACGCCGAAGGTGACCAGCGGGGCGCCGCCG
Source organism: Streptomyces niphimycinicus (assembly GCF_018883605.1). Lineage (GTDB taxonomy): Bacteria > Actinomycetota > Actinomycetes > Streptomycetales > Streptomycetaceae > Streptomyces > Streptomyces niphimycinicus. Next base: position 122 of record NZ_JAHLEM010001335.1, read on the forward strand.
AGCGCGGCGAGCGGGGTGTAGGGCGAGCCGGTGTTGGCGAAGGCCAGCCGGCCCCAGGGGAAGCCGCCGAAGGGCACCCGGTCGCGGGCCCACTCCTCGGCGATCCACAGACAGGCCGTCCACAGCGGCCACAGGGCCGGTACCGGCAGCCGGGAGACCAGGGCCAGGCCGGCCCCCATCAGCGCCAGGAAGGCCGCCTGGATGATCGACAGGCCGATCACCGCGTCCCAGCCCACCACGTTGAGCCACTTCAGCAGCAGCAGGAAGAACGGCACCCCGAAGGCGAAGCCCGTCCAGGCGCCCTGGCGGGCGGTCCGGCCATGGGTGAGCAGGGCCAGGGCGGCGACGGCCACCAGGGACAGCGGCCACACCCCGAACGGCGGGAAGGCGAGGCCGAGCGCGAGCCC
>NZ_JAHLEM010001336.1 GCF_018883605.1 Streptomyces niphimycinicus
GGCACCCCGGCGCGGGCGGCGGCGTCCGCCGCGTTCTGGGCCATCTCGACGACCAGCCGGTCGCGGTGGCCGCCCAGCGCCAGGTCCTCCTCGGCGTTGGCGTCCTCCCGGAACCGGGCGGGCGACGCGGCCCAGGCGTCCAGCACGCCGCGCCGCAGCCGCGCGGTCCCGAACGGGTCCGCGTCCTCGGTCGCGCCTCGCACCATCGCCGTGCTGCTCACGTCTCGCCTCCGGAGTTCCTGGTCTGGGGTCCGTCCTGCGCCGCGGCTCCACACCGCCGAGTCCCCCACGGTGCGGCTCGCCCCACCGCGCTCGTCGTTCCCTCGCGTGTCGCCCTTGCTAGCCGCGAACGTACCGCTATCCGCGCCCAAACGACGCCTCGGGCTCCAGACAACCGGATTCTCCGCCTCAGCCCCAAGACGCCCCCGCCGCAGCCCCGGGTCTGCCCCTGCCTCGGCCGCGGGCCTTCCCAGCCTCACCCCGAGCACCTCGGCCCCCGGGGCGCCCGGGGTGAGGCAGGGAAGGCCC
>NZ_JAHLEM010001337.1 GCF_018883605.1 Streptomyces niphimycinicus
ACGGCCGCACCACCGGGGCGCGCCGCCCGCGGGGGACGCTCTCCGCACTGCATCTGACGGCGACGGTCCGGGCGGCCGCCCCGCATCAGCGGGCGCGCGGACGGCGCGGTCCCGGACTCCTGGTGCGCCGGGACGATCTGCGCGAGGCGGTGCGCGAGGGCCGGGAGGGCAATCTCGTGCTGTTCGTGGTGGACGCGTCGGGCTCGATGGCCGCGCGGACGCGGATGAGCGCGATCAAGGGCGCGGTGCTGTCGCTGCTGCTCGACGCCTACCAGCGGCGGGACAAGGTCGGGCTGATCACCTTCCGGGGCGCGGACGCCGAGCTGGCGCTGCCGCCCACCTCGTCGGTGGACGCGGCGGCCGTGCGGCTGGAGCGGCTGCCGACGGGCGGCCGTACGCCGCTGGCGGCCGGGCTGTTGAAGGCGCGGGAGGTGCTGCGGGTGGAGCGGCTGCGGGATCCCGCGCGCCGTCCGCTGCTGGTCGTGGTGACCGACGGGCGGGCCACGGAGGCGAGGC
>NZ_JAHLEM010001338.1 GCF_018883605.1 Streptomyces niphimycinicus
CCAGCCCTCATGGGCGACCGCGACCCGCAGGTTCATCAGGGCGGCGCCACAGCCGATGTGCAGCGCCCGGAGTACGGGGTCGGCGTGCGGCAGAGAGCCCCGGAGGTCGGCCCGCAGATGGAAGACGCGGCTGCGCCGGGAGTACCGGAAGCGCCAGGGCTGGGCGTTGTGCATCGACGGGGCGGCCGTGGCGTCCCGTACCAGAGCCATGACCACCGCTTCGGAGAGCGAACGAGCAGTGCGGTGCGTCGCTGCGGACCTGTGGGGGCCGGTCGTCTCCCGTCGCCCTTCCGGCCGGTGCCCGCTGGGGTGAATGTGTGCGTCCGGACCGGGGAACACAAGGGTGACCTGGTCGTTGTCCGACCACCGCACGTCATAGGGAGGTGTTCCGTCGTCATGGTGGAGTCCGACGATTTCACCATCCCGTTTGGTGGCACCGCTGGTGGGGCTTTCGACAATCAGTTGGTCGCCGACTTGGGCACGCATCGACATCCCGCCTCTCTGCCT
>NZ_JAHLEM010001339.1 GCF_018883605.1 Streptomyces niphimycinicus
AGTCGCGGGCCGCGGCGGCGGCCCGGGCCACGGCCATCACCGAGCTCGTGGACGCCCACGGCGCCGCCCTGTCCGCGCTGCTCGGGGTGTTGCGCCGGCGCGATCTGGACGACCCGACCGCCCGGGCCCGCGCGGTGGACCTCGCCGTCACCGCCCTGGCCGAGCTGCGTGACCGCACCGACCGGGATCAGGCGCTGGTGGAGGAGTCGGCCGGGGACGCCTTCGCCCGGCTCGCCGAGGCACTGCGCCCGGTGCTGCGCGGCCTTGCCGTACGGCTCGACCTGGGCCCGCCCGGCACCGAGGAGGGCGCCGACCGGCTGCTCCCCGCAGATGTGGCCAATACGGCCCGCGCGGTGGTACAGGCCGTGGTGCACGCCATGCTCGACGAGCAGGGCCCGGGCCAGGACGGCGCGCCGCGCCCGGTGCGCCGCGTCCACGTCGGCTGGAAGGTCGGCGACGGCGAGCTGCGCGCCACCGTACGGGACGACGGCCCCG
>NZ_JAHLEM010001340.1 GCF_018883605.1 Streptomyces niphimycinicus
CCGGTGGCGCTGGTGACGCGGCGGGCGGTGCCGGTGACGCCGCCGGTGCGGGCAACGCCGGAGCGGGCAACGCGGGCGACGCAGGTGCCGCCGCCGGGGCCGGTGACACCGGCAACGACACGGGCCAGGGTCTCAACTGATCCGGCCCACCCCATGATCGGAGGTCCCGGGCGCCCTCCTGCCCCAGCGCCCGGGGCCTCCCCTCCCGCCTCCGCACATCGGACGGCCCCTGCCGGAAGGCCCGCGTCAGGACGGATCCGGGCCGGAGACCGGAAGCCCGGCCACCGCCGCCGCGGCGCCGAGCACCTCGCGCAGCATGGCCGGGGTGAGCCGTCCGGTGAAGGTGTTCTGCTGGCTCACGTGATAGCAGCCGAAGAGCGTGAGCGGCGCCCCGCCGTCGGCCGCCCGCAGTGTGCTCCGCGCGCCGTGCCCGAACACCGGCCGCGGCCGGGGCATGGCCCATCCGGCCGCCTCCAGCGCGGGCAGCACG
>NZ_JAHLEM010001341.1 GCF_018883605.1 Streptomyces niphimycinicus
CCCTCGCGCTGATCGGCCTCGGCGCCCTGCTGCCGGTCACCGCCGGGGAGGCCCCGCGCGACACGCTCAGCCTGCCGCAGGCGGTCGGGCTCGCGAGCGTCGTGCTGGTGTTCATCGCGCTGTGCGTCCGGCCGGGGCGCACCGGGCGCGGGGCCTCGGGCCGGGGTCTGCGGTACGCCACCGCGTCCGGGGTCGCCTCCGGCGTCGCCTCGGCGCTCACCCAGACCCTCACCGTCGCGCTCGCCGGCTCCCACGCGCCCGGGGCGGCCCTGGTGTCCTGGCGGACCGTGATCGTGGCCGTCCTGGTCGCGGTCTTCGCGGTGAGCGGTCTGCTGCTGGCCCAGAGCGCCTACGGCAGCGGCCTCGGCGCACCCCTCGCCACCCTGACCCTCGCCAACCCGGTGGCGGCCGCCGCCATCGGGATCGTCCTGCTGGACGAGCGCTTCCGGGGCGGCCCGGCGGGCTGGGCCCTGGCCGCCGCG
>NZ_JAHLEM010001342.1 GCF_018883605.1 Streptomyces niphimycinicus
CGCGGCGGCGGGGGAGGCGCTCGCCCAGCCGGGGCCCAGCGGCCCGTCCTCCAGCCGCCGGGTCAACTCGTCCGTACGGGCCGTGGCCTGCTCCCCGTCGTACGCGAGCAGCAACCGGCAGTCCTGCCCGCGCAACGGCTGGACCTGCGGCAGCCAGCCGAGCCACGACCACTCCGCCAGCCGCTCCTCGCCGCTGATCAGCACGATCTCCAGCGCGGCCGGTGAGTGCAGCGCCGCGAGTTGCGCCACGACGGACCGGGCGAGCCCCGCCACCCGCGCCCGCGGCCCCGCCAGCCCCAGCGAACCGCACTGCCGCAGATCGACGGTCACGGGCGCGGCGGCCAGCAACCCGCCGTCCGCCGCCAGTTGGTCGGCCGACCCGAGCCGCACGGTGAGCGTGTCCGGATGCCCCTGGGCGCGCTCCCACAACCGGGAGCCCGGCCCCAGCGCCGTCATCAACACGGTGGCCGGATCCGGCCACC
>NZ_JAHLEM010001343.1 GCF_018883605.1 Streptomyces niphimycinicus
GTCCGGGGGCGCCGCGCCCGGGCCTCGGCCGAGGGTGCGGCGAGAGGGGCGGGGCGGCGGGGCGGGGTCGTCGTTCGTCGGCATCGCGGTCCAGGGTGCTCAGGGCCGGGCGGGGCAGCCCGTACGACCGGGCAGGCTATCGCCCGGCCCGGTCAACGGCCGCGGAGGCGGCGCACCAGGATGCTCGCGTCGCCGCGCGACTCCAGGTCGGCGAGGACGACCGCGACCGCCTCGCGGACGATCCGGCCGCGGTCGACGGCGAGCCCGTGCTCGCCGCGGAGCACCAGCCGCGCGTGCTCGAGATCCATCAGCTCCTCGGCGGAGACATAGACCGTGATCTTCTCGTCGTGGCGCTCGCGCCCGCTGGGCCGACGGTTCGCCGCACGGGCACGGCGGCGGGCCTGGCCGCTCTGCTCGGCCGCGGCCGAACCGCCCTGGGCCTGGCGGCCCTTGGGCCGGTCCCCCGCCCC
>NZ_JAHLEM010000135.1 GCF_018883605.1 Streptomyces niphimycinicus
GCCTCACTTGGCCGCGTTGGCGGCCTTGACCAGGGCGTCCTTGTCGACCGCGCCGACGAACACCTTGCCGTCGTTGGTCAGCAGCGCGTTGACCAGACGGGTGCTGACCACCGTGCCGGAGCCGAAGTCGCCCTTGACCTCCTTGCCGAAGCCGCCGAGGAGTCCGGAGGCCGCACCCGGGCCGCTGTCGCCGCCGGGGTTCGTGGACGCCGCGCCGCCGGGGGTGTCGAGCCGGGCGATCGAGTCCCAGCCCTTACCGACGACCTTCAGCCCGGACAGGGCGCCCTGGGCGCCCTTGAAGTCCTTGCCGCCGAAGTCCTTGCCGCCGAAGTCCTTGGCCTCGGGCCGGCCGGCCTTGGGCGCCTCGGTGACCTTGGCACCCTTGGGCGGGGTGAAGTCGAAGGTGCTGGCCTTGGGCTTGCCGAAGTCGACCTTGGTGTAGCCGACGTCGATGGCCGCCTTGCCGCCGCTCTTCGGGGAGAGCGTGAACTTCAGCGGGACCCCGTTGTCAGCGTCCACCGCGATACGGACGGATCCGATCGTGGAGTCGCTGTCCGCCTTGGGCTTGATCAGCAGGTCGTACGCGTCCCGTCCGGCGACCCGGGAGGTGCCGTCGACCGTCACATCCGTGGTGTTGTCCACGGAGGCGAGCACGGTCTTGGCGATCTCCTGGGGCGTGGCGCCCCGCAGGTCCTTCGGCAGCTCGTGCCGGTGGCCGCCCTTGGCCTTCGCCTCCTTGGGGGCGGTGGCGTGGTAGGCGGAGTTGCTCCCGCTGTCGTACGCCCAGATCTCGTCGCCGTTGTGGATCATGCTGTACTCGGCGGCGTTCTCGACGATCGACACCCGCTGCTTGTCGGGGCCATCGGTGGCCACCCGCAGGGTGTGGGAGCCGGAGACCAGCTCCATCAGCCGGGAGTCGGGCGAGGCGGACGCCTCGCCGCCCTGCGCCCCACCGAGGTCGGCGAGGGAGCCGCCGCCGGGGAGCGAAGGGATGCCCAGATCGGTGGTGATCTTCACCGAACCGGACATCTGCTGGGCGTCCGATGCCGCCATCTTGCTGATCAGCTCTTTTGCCGAGATCTTCGGCAGGTTGGGGTCACCGGTGCTGGCCAGCGCCGGGACCAGCCCTATCGTCGCCGCCGCGATGCCCGCGACCGCGACCGGGGCGGCGTACCGGGCGACCTTCTTCCCCCGGGATGGCGGCTCGTCATCCCAGAAGCCGTCGTCGGCGACCTGTGTCGGTCGGATCCGTGCCATATGTGCTCTACCTCCGTCGTCGGCGGCGGTTCGTCAGCTTGCACTCGTCCACCCTCTCGGGCCATTGTCACCCGATCCCGCCATGTGGTGGTCTTTTCATCCCACCAAATCGTGTGACGTGGCGCGTCAACCCGCAGGATCACCTAGGTGTACTGCTCGGGGATGACACCGCTCCCCCGGGAGTCAGGGTCGGCTGGTGGTGGGAGCGGGAACGGACGCCGGGCGGGACGTCGGCCGACCGGTGAGCGGGGGCTGGGCGGGCGCTGGGTGGGGGCTGGGCGGGCGCTGGGTGGGGGGCGTCAGCCGGCCCGGTGGACCACCGCGTCGCACAGCCCCTCAAGAGCCGCCTTCGCCGGACCCTCGGGCAGCGGCGCCAACATCGAACGGGCCTCCGCCGCGTAACGGACCGTGACCCGGCGGGCCTGCTCCAGCGCCGGATGGGCACGCAGCCGCCGCAACACCTCGGCATGGCGTGCGTCATCCGTGAGATCGCCCGCGAGCAGCTCGCACAGCTCGCGGTCCTCGGCCGAACCGGTCGCCTCGGCCCGCTCCCGCACATAGAGCACGGGCAGGGTGGCAACGCCCTCGCGCAGATCGGTGCCGGGGGTCTTGCCGGACTCATGGCTGTCACTGGCGATGTCCAGCACATCGTCGGCGAGCTGGAAGGCCATGCCGAGCCGCTCGCCGTACTGGGTGAGGATGCTGACGATGGCCTCGTCGGCGCCCGACATCATCGCGCCGAACCGGCCGGAGACGGCGATCAGCGAGCCCGTCTTACCGGCCAGCACATCCAGATAGTGGTCGACCGGGTCACGGCCGTCGCGAGGGCCCGCCGTCTCCAGGATCTGGCCGGTGACCAGCCGCTCGAACGCCTCGGCCTGGATCCGCACCGCCTCCGGGCCGAGATCGGCCAGGATGTGCGAGGCCCGGGCGAAGAGGAAGTCGCCGGTGAGGACCGCCACCGAGTTGCCCCAGCGGACGTTGGCGCTGGAGACGCCGCGCCGCACCTCCGCCTCGTCCATCACATCGTCGTGGTACAGCGTCGCCAGATGGGTGAGCTCGACGACCACGGCCGAGGGCACCACTCCGGGTGCGTGGGGATCGCCGAACTGCGCGGCCAGCAGCACCAGCAGGGGCCGGAACCGCTTCCCACCGGCCCGCACCAGATGCTGGGCGGCCTCGGTGATGAAGGGCACTTCGCTCTTGGTGGCCTCCAGCAGGCCCTCTTCGACCGCCGTCAGCCCGGCCTGGGTGTCGGCTTCCAGAGTCCGGTCCCGCACGCTCAGCCCCAAGGGCCCGACGAAGCTCACGGGGTACTCCTGTCTGCCTACGAATGACGCGAATGTCGATGTGTCGCTGCCTCCACCAACAGGCAGCGTATCCGGTCGGGTATCGATCACTGTGGGCGCCTTCCCGCCTTGTACGCCTCTCACCGTTCTCTCCCGAACCGGCTACTTCACATCGCGGTACCGCGATCGCCGCAGATCATTCATCCCCCGGCCCCCCCACAAGTCGACCAGCCCGACCCGCCGACCGAGCAGCCAACCCGACCCGCCAACCGGTCAACCGGACCCGACCTGCCGACCGGTCAACGGGGCTCGGCCCGCCAACTGGTCAACGGGCCCGGCAATGGGCGGTCAGCCGTCCCGACCCCCGCCCGGTCACCCAACGCCGCCACGGGCCGGGGCAGCCCACGGGCCGGGGCAGCCCACGGGCCGGGGCAGCCCACGGGCCGGGAACGGCCATCAGCCCGGACGGGCCAGGGGCCAAGGCAGGCCATCGACCGGGACGGGCATCGGCCA
>NZ_JAHLEM010001344.1 GCF_018883605.1 Streptomyces niphimycinicus
GCCGGGCGCGGGGGGCCGGACGCGAGGGGGCCAGGGTGACGGGTGCTCCGGGAAACCATTTCCCGGCGATACGTGTGACCGGAGGTGTGAGCGGCACAATCCCTGGCATGGTCAACGCGTCCGAAGCCCACCGCGGTCCCGCAGCCGACCGCGGTCCCGAGCCCCACCGTGGCCCCGAGCCCCACCGTGGCCCCGAGCCCCACCATGGCCCCGAGCCCCACCGTGGTCTCGAAGCCCAGGTGGGCTCCGAAGTCCACCATGGCCCCGAATTCCACGGCGCCCTCGTCGACGAGCTGCTCGCCGTCCTCGATCCGCTGCCCTTCCCCAGCCGGATGCGGGAGCTGGCCGGGCGGGCGAGGGCGGCCAGTGCCGAGGGGCGGCTGGGGGCGCTGATCGGGGAGCTGGAGCGGCGCGGGACGTACGAGCGGCGGCTGGCGGCCGTGGCCGCGGCCGCCGGTGGGCGGACC
>NZ_JAHLEM010001345.1 GCF_018883605.1 Streptomyces niphimycinicus
CCCGCGGGCGGATCCACCGCCGCCGCCGCCGAGGCCGCCACCCGGGACCGGGGCGGCGACCGGCTGCGGTTCGTGGGGGCAGCGACCCGGCGGATCGCCCGGGGCATCGACCTGGACGAGATCGTGCTGGGCCTGTGCCGGGCCACCGTGCCCACCTTCGCCGACGCGATCCTGGTGTATCTGCGCGATCCGCTGCCGGTCGGCGACGAGCGCCCGGTCGGCCCGGTGGTGCTGCGGCTGCGCCGCACCGACCGGATCCCGCTGGACCCGGACACCGACAGCGGCCGGCTCTCCCTGCTGCCCTCCCAGCCGGATCTGTCGCCCGCCGTGGGCGGCGGCCCGGCCGCCGAGCTGTGCGAGGTGGAGGCGGGCGGTCCGCTGGCCGAGGTGCTGCGCGGGGTGCGGCCGGTCTTCGGCGACTCGCAGGCCGCCCGCGCCGCGCTGCCGGAGCTGCTCGGCG
>NZ_JAHLEM010001346.1 GCF_018883605.1 Streptomyces niphimycinicus
CCCACTCCACCCGGGCCACCACCACCTGCCAGTGCGGCGCCGTGCCGAGCCCCGGCAGCAGGACCGGGGCGGCCACCCGCAGCCGGGCCGCGATCTCGGCGGGCGGCGCGCCGGTGTGGACCAGCTCCAGCACCTCCTGGGCGAGCCTGCGCCGCACGGTGCGCGACGCGTTCCGCCGGTCGCGCTCGACCGCGATGAGCTGGGTGACTCCATAGAGCAGATCCAGCCGTTCCTCCGGCCATTCGTCGGCGTCCGCGCCGACCACCAGCAGCCAGTCGGACAGCACGGTCTCGCGCACCTCGTCGCCCGCCTCCCCGCTGTGGATGGGGAAGAGGGAGTACGTCATGCCGTCCGCGGCGGTCAGCCGCTGCGGGCCGCGCCGCCCCTGGCGCCGGGCGGCCAGATGCTCGCCCGCCAACTGGGCGCGGACCGCCGCGGGCGGTTCGGCGGCCGCTCCG
>NZ_JAHLEM010001347.1 GCF_018883605.1 Streptomyces niphimycinicus
CAACCTCGGCTCCGGTCGCGGCGCGGACCCGGCTCCGGTCGCGGTGCGGGCCCAGCAGCCGCCCGGCGTATCCCCTGCTCCGTTCCCGGCACAACCTCGGCTCCGGCGCCAGTGCGGGCCCGGCACCCGCCGGGGGTGACCCCCGCTGCGGCCCGGGCTTCGGCGCCGGTACGGCCCTCGGCTCCGACCTCGATACGACCTGGCTCCGGCCCCGGCGCGGCCCCGGCCCCGGTGCGACCTCGACTCCGGTCGCGGTGCGGGCCCGGCAGCCGCCCGGCGTATCCCCTGCTCCGGCCCCGGCTCAGGACCCGGCACGACTTCGGCGTCGGCGCAGATGCGGGCCCGGCTGCCGCCGCGCGTGCCCCCTGCTCCGGCCCCGGCTTCGGCGCCGGAGCGGCCCTGGCTCCGACTCCGGTGCCACCTCGGGTCTGGTCGCGGTGCGGCCCCGCCCGG
>NZ_JAHLEM010001348.1 GCF_018883605.1 Streptomyces niphimycinicus
CGCGTCCGCGCACGCGTACAGCGCGCTCGGCCGCACCCCCGACAGGGCCGCGGCGAGATGGCCGTCCGGCCGCACCAGCAGCACGGTGTGCGCCGGGGCTCCCGGATACGCCTCGGCGACCAGCAGCTCGGTGCGCATGGGCAGCGCCGCGGCGGCCGCCGCCAGCCTCGGCATCAGCCCGGCGCGCATCCAGTGGCGGCGGTCCCACACCCCGGTGCCGGGGGCGACCAGCACCACCAGCAGCTCCCGGCCGAGCCGTTCCCGCAGCCGTACGACCGAGCCGTCCGGTGCGGTCACCGGCACATCGGCGACCGGCGCCCCGGGCGGCGTGCCCACCGTGATCGAGCCATCCGGCGCCGCCGCCGGGGCCAGTGGCGAACGGTCGTAGACCGGCGGCGCGCCCAGCGGCCCCTGCCCGAGATGGCCGTCGGTGAGCAGCGCGTCGTGC
>NZ_JAHLEM010001349.1 GCF_018883605.1 Streptomyces niphimycinicus
CCGCCCCTCGACCCCGCCGGGGCTGCGCCCCTCGACCCCGCCGGGGCTCCGCCCCTCGACCCCGCCGGGGCTGCGCCCCTCGACCCCGCCGGGGCTCCGCCCCTCGACCCCGCCGGGGCTGCGCCCCGAACTTCGTGCCGGAGTCGCCCAGACCTCGGGGGTCCAGGGGCGGAGCCCCTGGTATCGGGAAGGGGCGGGGAGGGGAAAAATCCGCCGGACACCCCGTAAGGGACCGACGTGGGGCGGCGGCGGTCCCCGTTGCCGGGAGGCGCTGTTGGGCGCTGGGGCTGGTGGCTCGGCCATGGGCGCGCCCGGCGGTCGGCGAAGCGGCGGGGCCGGGAAGCGGGGTATCGCGTTCCCGGTTGCCCCCGCTCGAGGTTGCGGGACGCCGCACCGGGCGCCGGGCGGGCCGGGTGCGGCAGGGGTGCGGCAGGGTGCTGCCGGAGCG
>NZ_JAHLEM010001350.1 GCF_018883605.1 Streptomyces niphimycinicus
CGGGTGCGCGGCGCCCCGGCCCGGGGCTTCACGGGTCGGGGGGGGGCAGGGGCCGTGTCGCACAAGTCCGCCCACCCAGCACACGTCACACAGGCCCGCCTCGCACCGAGCCGCGCCTCGGAGACCACAGACCGCCTCGTGCCGCGCCACGCCTCACAGACCGCCTCGCACCGAGCCGCCCTGCACAAGCCCGCCCACCCAGCGCGCGTCACACAGGCCCGCCTCGTGCTGCGCTACCCCTCACAGACCGCCTCGTGCCGCGCCGCGTCACACAGGCCCGCCTCGCACCGAGCCGCCCTGCACAGGGCCGCCCGCCCCAGGCGCGCGGGGCTCCCGGCCGCATCTGCCCATACGTCGCCGGACGAGTCCGGGGGCGCGTAGCCGGGGGCAGCGGCGAGGGCTCGGCGCCGCCATCGCGGCGACCAGCCGCAGCGCACCGTGCCC
>NZ_JAHLEM010001351.1 GCF_018883605.1 Streptomyces niphimycinicus
GTGGTGGTCGTGGACGGCGCGCCCGGTCCGGCCGCGCTGCGCGACACGCTCGCCCGGCTGGCGGTGACCGGCTCCGCCGCCGGGATCCATCTGCTCTGTCTGACCGAGGCGCCCGCCGCGTCGCCCGCGTCCCCGCTGCCGATGAGCTATGAGGCGGCCTGTGCCGCGTCCGCGGCCTTCGCGGCCTCCGGGGTGGCGGCCGTGCTGAGCGGCGATGTGGCCACGGGGCTACAGATCGTCCACGGGAACGGGGACAGGGGCAGAGACAGGAACGGGAACGGGGACGGGGACCGGGCCGCGTCCGGCATCGCCGGGGTCACGGGGGCCACCGGGGTCTCCGGGCTCACCGGTGCGACCGGCGCCGCCACGACCGTGACCGTGGACGCGGTGTCGGCGGCGTGGGCCGAGCGGTTCGCGCGGGCGCTCGCGCCCCTGCGCCCGGCC
>NZ_JAHLEM010001352.1 GCF_018883605.1 Streptomyces niphimycinicus
CGCTGGTTCGTCTCGATGCTCGTCGAGGACACCATCGCCCCTGCCCCTGCCTCGAGTGCGGCGGTCGGCCTGGACGCCGGGGTCACCTCCTTGGTGACCCTGTCCACCGGGGAGAAGATGGCCAACCCCCGGCGCGACCGTAAGCGGCTCGCGAAGGCGCAGCGGGAGCTGTCCCGTAAGGCGAAGGGGTCGGCGAACCGGGAGAAGGCCCGCCAGAAGGTCGCCCGCGTGCATGCGCGGATCGCTGACCGGCGCCGGGACTTCCTGCACAAGCTGTCGACTCGGCTCGTCCGTGAGAACCAAACGGTCGTGATCGAGGACCTCACCGTCCGTAACCTGCTGAAGAACGGCAAGCTTGCGCGTGCCATCTCGGATGCGGCGTGGACGGATCTGCGCATGATGCTGGAGTACAAGTGCGCCTGGTACGGGCGTGAACTCGTGA
>NZ_JAHLEM010001353.1 GCF_018883605.1 Streptomyces niphimycinicus
CCGCCCCGTCGGCCACCCCCACCCAGCCGCCCGCCCGCCGCCGGCTGCGCATGCCCGACCGGCAGGACCCGGCATGGCCGGAGCCCTCCGCCGGGGACTCGGGCGAGTTCGCGGCCGAGGGGCACCAGGGGCTGCACACCCCGCCCCGTGGCACCCCGCCCCACGGCACCCCGCCCTACGACAGCCCGGCGCCCGGTGAGCGGACGCCCGCCGACGACCCCGGGCGGCGGTCCGGCGGTCCGGCCGCCGGGGACTCCGGCGAGTTCCCGGTCGACGGTCAGCACGCCGGGCTGGAGACCCCGCCGCACGGCAGCCCGGCGCCCGGGCTGCCCCAGGAGACGAGCTGGCTCGGCGCGTTCGCGGACGACCGGTTCGCGGGCGAGGCCCATGGGCACGCCCCGCACCCCGGCCCCGAGGACGGCGCGAGCCGCCCCCAAGCC
>NZ_JAHLEM010000136.1 GCF_018883605.1 Streptomyces niphimycinicus
CCACGGGCCGGGGCAGCCCACGGGCCGGGGCAGCCCACGGGCCGGGAACGGCCATCAGCCCGGACGGGCCAGGGGCCAAGGCAGGCCATCGACCGGGACGGGCATCGGCCAGGGCAGGCCAGGGGCCAGGGCGGACCATCGACCGGGACGGCCAGAGGCCCGGGCAGGCCATCGGTCGGGGCGGGCCAGAGGCCCCAGGGCGACCGGGGCCTGGGCAGCCGTCAGCCAAGGCGGCCATCGGCCGGGCGGGCCGATGACCGGGGCGAGCCGATGACCGGGGCAGGCCGATGACCGGTGCAGGCCGATGGCCGGGGGCGGTGGGCGCTTATCCGTGGGTGGTGGCCACCGCCTTCGCCAGGCGGGGCGACGCGTACTCCGTGCCGCAGACGAACCGCATCACCGGGCCGAAGCTCGCCGCCGCGGGCAGGCCGGTGAAGTACGGCCCGGGGACCGAGGAGCCGTATCCGGCGTCGAGCCAGGGGCCGCCGGCGCCGGTGACCAACTCGGAGTGGAGCCCCGGCCCCAGGAAGTCCAGCGCGGCGACACTCATCCGGTAGCCCGTCGCGGCCATCACATGGTCGGCGGCCAGCTCACCGACCCGGCCGCCCCCGTGCAGGCCGACCACCGGTCGGCCGTCGGCACGCACCGTGACCCGGCTGATCCGCCGCCCCTGGGTGACCCGCACCCGCCCGGCGAACCGATCCCTCAGCCACCAGGCGCCCTTGGGCCCAAGCACCCTGCGCACCAGATACTCCCGGGCCGGTGCGGGCAGCCGCCGGAAGCCCACGGCGTGGTACGACAGCGCGTACAGCGACCAGGCGCGGCCGAACGGGGACTCGGGCCGCAGCCTGGGCTGGTGGTCCGGCGGGGAGCCGAAGGCGACCGCGCGCGGGCCGCGGGCCACCACCCGCACGGCGGCGGCGCCCGCCTCGGCCAGCAGCACCGCGCTCTCCAGCGCCGACTGCCCGGCCCCGACGACCACCACCTCACGCCCCTGGAAGCGCCCCAGGTCACGGTGGTGCGAACTGTGCGAGACGGGGCCGCCGGGAGCGGGCCCGTCCGGTACGGCGGCGGCCAGCTCATGGGGGAGGTGGGCGAGTCCGCTGAGCCCACTGGCGACGACGACGGCGCGCGCCGTGAACTGCTCCCCCGAGTCCAGCTTCAGCTCGAACCGGCCGCCCCGCCGGTCGACCGAGACCACCCGCACCCGCTCCAGCTCCGGCACCAGCCGCTCCTGGAACCACAGGCCGTAGGCCGAGAAGGTCTCGACGGGGATGAGGCCCCAGTCCGACTCATAGCGCGGGCCGCCCATCGCATGGCAGAAGTCCAGCAGAACCGCCGGCCGGCCGATCGCCCGCCCTATCCGCAGCAGCCCCTCCACCAGCCGCTCCGGCCGCTCGCTGCCGGTGGTCGGCCAGACGACGGCCCTCGCCGGATAGCGCGAGAGCGCCGCCGGGGTCCAGCGGTCCTCGGTGACCGCGTACATGGGGACACCGAGACGCCCCAGGGACCGGATGGCGCCGACGCCACCGTGATGCAGCGAATAGTGGCCGATCTTCACGACCAGAGCGGATACGGAACGGTCCACCGCGAACGGCACGGCACTGCTCGCCACGAGCCCCCCTTGGTCACCGCAGCGCAGTGCCCCCCACTGTGCGTGACCCCGAGGATGGACGCTACTTCGGAATCGCCGCCTCCAGTAAGGATTTTCCGGACATTGCCATCTCTTTAGGGGGTAGCCGACACGGTGTCACCTTCCCTTCTTCCCCGCACTCCCCTCGCCTTAGGGTGTGCTGCACCCCCAGCATTGACCAGGAGAAGGCGAGGCAGCCCCGATGCCGCAGCGATCCCCGCTGGACCTGCCCGAAGGAGACCCCTTCGGCCCGCACAACCTCCCCTATGGCGTCTTCACCACGCCGCACGCTCCTCATCTGCGGAAAATCGGGGTGCGCTACGGAAACCATGTGCTGGACGCCGGCGCCGCCGCGGCCGCCGCCGCCTCTCCGCACGCCGAGCAACTGGGCGCCGACACCCTCAACCCGCTGATGGCCGCGGGCCGCCCGGTCTGGCAGGCCGTCCGCGCCGAGGTGCTCGACTGGCTCACCGACCCGGCCCACCGGTCGACCATCGAGCCGCTGATGCACCCCCTCCCCACCGTGGCACTCCATCTCCCCTTCGAGGTGGCCGACTACGCCGACTTCTATGCGAGCGAGCACCACGCCACCAACGCGGGCAAGGTCTTCCGCCCCGACGGCGACGCGCTCACCCCCAACTGGAAGCACATGCCGATCGGCTACCACGGCCGGGCCGGCACCCTCCTCGTCTCGGGCACGCCCATCGTCCGCCCGCAGGGCCAGCATCTGCCCCCGGCCGATACCTCCGCACCACACGCTTCCTCCCCCACTCCGGTCTTCGGCCCCTCCCTGCGCCTCGACTTCGAAGCGGAGGTGGCCTTCGTCGTCGGCGCCCCTTCCACTGTTAATACACCGGTGCCCCTCGCCGGGTTCCACGACCACGTCTTCGGCGTCTGTCTGCTCAACGACTGGTCCGCACGCGACATCCAGGCATGGGAGTACCGCCCGCTCGGCCCGTTCCTCGGCAAGTCCTTCGCCACCTCCCTCGCCGCGTGGGTCACCCCGCTGGAGGCCCTCACCGCGGCCCGTACCAGCCCGCCCGTCCGCGACGTCCCGCTCCTCCCCTACCTGGACGACAGCGCCGCCGAGCCCGGCGGGCTCGATCTGCGCCTCGAGGTGGCCCTCAACGGCCACACGGTCTCCCGCCCGCCCTTCTCCGCCATGTACTGGACCGCGGCCCAGCAGCTCGCGCATCTGACGGTCAACGGCGCCTCGCTGCGCACCGGCGACGTCTTCGCCTCCGGCACGGTCAGCGGCCCCCGCCCGGACGAGCTCGGCTGTCTCCTCGAACTCACCTGGGGCGGCCGCCGGCCCCTGCGTCTCCCCGACGCCACCCGGACGTTCCTGGAGGACGGCGACGAAGTGACCATCACCGCCTGGGCGCCGGGCCCGCAGGGGGCCCGTATCGGCCTGGGCGAGGTGACCGGCCAGGTCGTCCCGGCCACGCCCTGACCCGGCTGCTAATTTGTCGTGCTCCCGCCCTGACGATCGAGGAGAGACACGTGAACAAGGCAGTGGGCATCGCCGGCACGGTGGCGGCGGCCGCCCTGCTACTGACCGCATGTGGCAGTGACGGAGGCGACGACAAGAAGGACACCTCCAAGGACCCCTCCGCCGCGTCGAGCGCCCCGGCGGAGGGGGGCGCGGACGCGAAGGTCTCCGGCACCTATGTGGCGAAGTCCGGTGACGAGGCCGTCATCCTGTCCATCAGCGGCAAGCAGGCCGTCCTGATGGCCGGCAAGCACATCTGCAACGGCGAATACACCGACATGGGCGGGAAGATGCTCATGCTCAAGTGCACCGACGGCAACACCGAGCGCAGCGCGGGCAAGGTCACCCTGGGCGCGGACGGCAAGACCCTCACGGTCGACTGGGACGCGCTCGCCAAGAACGACACCTTCGTCAAGGTGACCTCACCCAGCGACCTTCCCTCGGGCCTGCCGACATCGCTCCCCTCCGGCATCCCGACCGATCTGGCGAGCGCCATCCCGACCGACCTGCCGACCGGCTGAGCCACGGCGCCGGCCCCGTTCGGCGCCCCGGGCCCCTGGTGCGCCACCGCGCCGGGGGCCCGCCGCGCACAGTGGCAGATCTTGCCGCCGCGACGGCGAAACCGCAGGCGGCGGTACTGGCGTTGCTGCCGCTGGCGGAGGGGGAGGTGGGGGCGCGGGAGGCGCTGTCCTCGGTTCGGTCCGACCCTGACACGGACGTACGGGTCTACGCGGCGAGGGCCTGGCCTTCCCCCACCCCGCCCCTTCCCGAACCAGGGGGCTGCGCCCCCAGCCCCCCGCCGGGGCTCCGCCCCCGACCCCGCTCCCGCCGGAGGGGCTGGATTTGCTCCGCCCCCGACCCCGCTCCCGCCGGAGGGGCTGGAATTGCTCCGCCCCCGACCCCGCTCCTCAAACGCCAGGAGGCGCTGGAAACGCTCCGGCCGGGCACGGCACCGTCGTGGTGTCCGTGCCCGGCCTGGGGCGGTAAGGAAGAGGGCTAGCGGACGAAGACGCCCGCCTGGCTCGCGAGGTCCAGGAAGTACTGCGGGGCGACGCCCAGGACCAGCGTGACTGCCACGCCGATCGCGATGGCCGACGAGGTCAGCGGGCTGGGCACGGCCACGGACGGGCCGTCCGTGCGCGGCTCGCTGAAGAACATCAGCACGATCACCCGGATGTAGAAGAACGCGGCGATCGCCGAGGAGATCACACCGATCACCACCAGCGCGCCCGCCCCACCGTCGGCCGCCGCCTTGAAGACCGCGAACTTCCCGGCGAAGCCGCTGGTCAGCGGGATACCGGCGAAGGCCAGCAGGAAGACCGCGAAGACGGCGGCCACCAGGGGCGAACGGCGGCCGAGTCCGGCCCACTTGGACAGGTGGGTGGCCTCGCCGCCCGCGTCGCGCACCAGGGTGACCACCGCGAAGGCGCCGAGGGTCACGAAGGAGTACGCGGCGAGGTAGAAGAGGACGGAGGAGACGCCGTCGGGGGTGGTGGCGATGACACCGGCCAGGATGAACCCGGCGTGGGCGATCGACGAGTACGCCAGCAGCCGCTTCACATCGGTCTGGGTGACGGCCACGATCGCACCGCCCAGCATGGTGACGATGGCGACGCCCCACATCACCGGCCGCCAGTCCCAGCGCAGCCCCGGCAGTACGACGTACAGCAGCCGCAGCAGCGCGCCGAAGGCCGCGACCTTGGTGGCCGCCGCCATGAAGCCGGTCACCGGGGTGGGGGCGCCCTGGTAGACGTCGGGCGTCCACATGTGGAACGGCACGGCGCCGATCTTGAACAGCAGCCCCATCAGCACCATCGCCCCGCCGATCAGCAGCAGCGCGTCATTGCCCATGGTCCCGGCGAGCGCCGGGGTGACGTTCCTGACCTGGCCGTCGACGACGTCGGCGATCCCGGAGTAGGTGACCGTGCCCGCGTAGCCGTACAGCAGGGCGATGCCGAAGAGCAGGAACGCCGAGGAGAACGCGCCCAGCAGGAAGTACTTGACGGCGGCTTCCTGCGACAGCGCGCGATGGCGCCGGGCGAGGGCGCACAGCACGTACAGCGGCAGGGAGAAGACCTCCAGCGCCACGAAGAGCGTCAGCAGATCGTTGGCGGACGGGAAGACCAGCATGCCGCCGACCGCGAAGAGGACCAGCGGAAAGACCTCGGTGGTGGTGAAGCCCGCCTTGACCGCGGCCTTTTCGGCGTCGCCGCCGGGCACCGCGGCGGCCTGGGCCGCGAAGGAGTCGACACGGTTGCCGTGCACCAGCGGATCCAGCCGCCGCTCGGCGAAGGTGAACACCGCCACCAGCGCCACCAGGAGAATGGTCCCCTGGAGGAAGAGCGCCGGGCCGTCGACCGCGATCGCGCCCATGGCCGCGACATGGGCCTTGCTGGTGCCGTAGTCCCCGGCGGCGAGGCCGATGACGGCGGCGAAGGCCGCGGCCAGGGCGACCACGGAGACGAACACCTGCGCGACGTACCGCTGGCGGCGCGGCAGGAGCGCCTCGATCAGAACGCCGACGATCGCGGCGCCGAGCACGATCAGCGTGGGCGACAACTGGCCGTACTCGATATCGGGCGACGGGATCTTGTCGGGCGCCGCCGCCGCTGTTGTCCACAGGCTGTGGACAGTGGCCGCGTGAGTCACTTGGCACCTCCGGAAGCACCGTCGTGGGAAGCACCGTCGGACTTCGGGCTGTAGGTGAACCAGCCCGCGTCGGTGACGGGGTGATCGGGCCTGGGATCCTTCTTGTCCACCACGGACATCGTGTGGTCGACCGCCGGGTTGACGATGTCGGCCAGCGGCTTCGGATAGACGCCGAGGAAGATCAGCAGCGCGATGAGCGGGGCCACGACGACCAGCTCACGCACCCGCAGATCGGGCATGGAGCGCACCTCGGCCTTCACCGGACCGGTCATGGTGCGTTGGTAGAGGATCAGGACGTAGAGCGCCGCCAGCACTATTCCGACGGTCGCGATCACACCGAAGGCCGGGTAGCGGCTGAACGTGCCGACCAGGACCAGGAATTCGCTGACGAACGGCGCGAGTCCGGGCAGCGAGAGGGTGGCGAGGCCGCCGATCAGGAAGGTGCCGGCGAGCACCGGGGCGACCTTCTGCACACCGCCGTAGTCCTCGATGAGCCGCGAACCGCGCCGGGTGATCAGGAACCCGGCCACCAGCATCAGCGCGGCCGTGGAGACGCCGTGGTTGACCATGTAGAGCGTGGCGCCGCCCTGGCCCTGGGTGGTCATCGCGAAGATGCCCAGGATGATGAAGCCGAAGTGGGAGATCGAGGCATAGGCGATCAGCCGCTTGATGTCCCGCTGGCCGATCGCCAGCAGCGCCCCGTAGATGATGCTGATGAGCGCCAGGATCATGATCGCCGGGGTGGCCCACTTGCTGGCCTCCGGGAAGAGCTGGAGGCAGAAGCGGAGCATCGCGAAGGTGCCGACCTTGTCGACGACCGCGGTGATCAGCACGGCGACCGGGGCGGTGGCCTCCCCCATCGCGTTGGGCAGCCAGGTGTGCAGCGGCCACAGCGGCGCCTTCACCGCGAAGGCGAAGAAGAAGCCGAGGAACAGCAGCCGCTCGGTGCTGGACGCCATGTCCAGATGGCCGCCCGCCCGCGCCTGGACGATCTCCTGGAGCGAGAAGGTGCCGGTGCCGAGCTCATCGGCGGTGACCGCGTACAGCCCGACCACCGCGGCCAGCATGATCAGCCCGCCCGCCAGGTTGTAGAGCAGGAACTTCACCGCGGCGTATGAGCGCTGAGTGGCCGTCTCCTCCTCGGAGCGGCCCCCGGCCCGGTCCCCGAAGCCCCCGATGAGGAAGTACATCGGGATCAGCATGGCCTCGAAGAAGATGTAGAAGAGGAAGACATCGGTGGCCTCGAAGGAGATCACCACCATCGCCTCGACCATCAGGATCAGCGCGAAGAAGCCCTGGGTCGGCCGCCAGCGGCTGTTGGGCCGGGCGCCTTCCAGCGGATCGGCGTCATGCCAGCCCGCCAGGATGATGAAGGGGATGAGCACCGCGGTGAGCGCGATCAGCGCGACCGCGATCCCGTCCACGCCCAGTTCGTAGCGGACGCCGAAGTCCTTGATCCAGGCATGGGATTCGGTGAGCTGGAAGCGGGCGCCGCCGGGATCGAAGCGGACCAGCACGACCGCGGCGAGGGCGAGCGTGAGCAGGGAGAAGCCCAGCGCCACCCACTTGGCGGCGGCGCGCTGGGCGGCGGGCACGGCGGCGGTGACGACCGCACCGAGCGCGGGCGCCACGGCCGTGGCCGTCAGCAGGGGAAATGACATGACTCAGACCGCCCTCATCAGCAGGGTCGCGGCAATGAGCACCGCCGTACCGCCGAACATCGAGACCGCGTACGTTCGGGCGTAGCCGTTCTGGAGCTTCCGCAGTCGGCCGGAGAGTCCGCCGACTCCGGCCGCGGTGCCGTTGACCACCCCGTCGACCAGCTTGTGGTCGACATAGACCAGTCCGCGGGTCAGGTACTGGCCGGGTTTGACGAGCGCGACATGGTTGAAGTCGTCCTGGAGCAGATCGCGCCGGGCGGCTCGGGTGAGCAGGGAGCCGCGGGGGGCGGTGCGCGGCACCGGCCGGCGTCCGTACTGCATCCAGGCGAGCGCCACTCCGATCAGCAGCACCACCATCGTCCCGCCGGTGACCGCCGCGGCGCTCAGCGGGGAGTCGCCGTGGCTGTGGCCGGTGACCGGCTCCAGCCACTTCAGGAACGAGTCGTTGAGGCTGAACAGCCCGCCCGCGAAGACCGATCCCACGGCCAGGACCATCATGGGGATGGTCATGGACGAGGGCGACTCGTGCGGATGCGGCTCCTGGCCCGCCTCATCGGGCACCCAGCGCTTCTCGCCGAAGAAGGTCAGCAGCATCACCCGCGTCATGTAGTACGCGGTGATGGCCGCGCCCAGCAGGGCCGCGCCGCCGAGGATCCAGCCCTCGGTGCCGCCCTTGGCGAAGGCCGCCTCGATGATCTTGTCCTTGGACCAGAAGCCGGACAGCCCCGGGAAGCCGATGATCGCGAGATAGCCGAGTCCGAAGGTGACGAAGGTGACCGGCATGTACTTCCTCAAGGCCCCGTACTTGCGCATGTCGACCTCGTCGTTCATGGCGTGCATGACCGAACCGGCGCCGAGGAAGAGCCCCGCCTTGAAGAAGCCGTGGGTCACCAGGTGCATGATCGCGAAGACATAGCCGATCGGGCCGAGACCGGCGGCCAGGATCATATAGCCGATCTGCGACATGGTGGACCCGGCCAGGGCCTTCTTGATGTCGTCCTTGGCGCAACCGACGATCGCACCGAAGAGGAGCGTGACCGCGCCGACCGTGACCACCGCGGTCTGGGCGTCCGGCGCCGCGTTGAAGATCGCGCCGGAGCGGGTGATCAGATACACGCCCGCGGTCACCATCGTCGCCGCGTGGATCAGGGCCGAGACCGGGGTCGGGCCCTCCATCGCGTCCCCGAGCCAGGACTGGAGCGGCACCTGGGCCGACTTGCCGCAGGCGGCGAGCAGCAGCATCAGCCCGATCGCGGTGAGCTTGCCCTCGCTCGCATGGTCCACGTTGGTCAGCACCGGGGCGAAGGTGAAGGTCCCGAAGGTCGTGAACATCAGCATGATCGCGATCGACAGGCCCACATCGCCGACGCGGTTGACGATGAACGCCTTCTTCGCCGCCGTCGCCGCGCTGGGCTTGTGCTGCCAGAAGCCGATCAGCAGATACGAGGCGAGGCCGACGCCCTCCCAGCCGACGTACAGCAGCAGGTAGTTGTCGGCGAGGACGAGCAGCAGCATGGCCGCGAGAAAGAGATTGAGATAGCCGAAGAAGCGGCGGCGGCGCTCGTCGTGCTCCATATAGCCGATCGAATAGATGTGGATCAGCGTGCCCACACCGGTGATCAGCAGAACGAAGGTCATGGACAGTTGGTCGAGCTGGAAGGCGACGTCCGCCCGGAAGCCGCCCACCGGGATCCAGCTAAAGACCTTGCTGTGCAGGGCCCGGTCGTGCTCGCCGCGGCCGAGCATCTCGGCGAAGAGCACGGCGCCGATCACAAAGGAGGCGGCGGCGAGCACCGTGCCGATGTAGTGGCCCTTGCCGTCCAGCCGTCGCCCCCCGCACAGCAGCAGGGCAGCGCCGAGAAGCGGCGCCGCGACAAGCAATCCGATGAGGTTCTCCACTTGAACGCGACCCCTTCTAGAGCTTCATCAGGCTGGCGTCGTCGACCGAGGCCGAGTGGCGGGAGCGGAAGACGGACACGATGATCGCGAGACCGACCACGACTTCCGCCGCGGCGACGACCATCGTGAAGAAGGCGATGATCTGGCCGTCGAGATTGCCGTGCAGCCGGGAGAAGGTGACGAACGCCAGGTTGCACGCGTTCAGCATCAGCTCGACGCACATGAAGAGGACGATCGCGTTCCGCCTGATCACGACACCGGCCGCACCAATGGTGAACAACAGGGCGGCCAGGTAGAGGTAGTTGACCGGATTCACTTGGCGGCTCCCCTCGAGTTCGCGCCGGCCGTGTTCTCACCGTTCTGGCCGTTCTCGCCGTTCTCGCCGTTCTCGCCGTGCTCCGGCTCCGCGGTGTCCTCGGCCTTCTTGCCGGTGTCCCTGGCCTTACGGCCCAGCCAGCGCTGTGAGCGCTGCTCCAGCGCCGCCAGCTCGGCCAGCGCATCGGTGGAGACGTCCCGGATCTGACCGCGGCCGCGCAGCGTCGCGTTGACGGTCAGCTCGGACGGGGTGCCGTCGGGCAGCAGACCGGGGATGTCCACCGCGTTGTGCCGCGCGTACACGCCGGGGGCGGGCAGCGGCGGCACGTTCCGCCCGGTGCGCACCCGCGCCTCGGACTGCTCGCGCTGGGTGCGGGCCCGCTCGGTGCGCTCGCGGTGGGTCAGCACCATCGCGCCGACCGCCGCGGTGATCAGCAGCGCGCCGGTGATCTCGAAGGCGAAGACGTACTTGGTGAAGATCAGTGCCGCCAGGCCCTCCACATTGCCGCCGGCGTTGGCCTGGCCCAGGCCGTTCCACGTCGTCAGCGAGGCATTGCCGATCCCGGCGCACAGCAGGATGCCGAAGCCGAGCCCGCACAGGGCGGCGAGCCACCGCTGCCCCTTGAGGGTCTCCTTGAGGGAGTCGGCCGCGGTGACACCGACCAGCATCACCACGAAGAGGAAGAGCATCATGATCGCGCCGGTGTAGACGACGATCTGGACGACGCCGAGGAAGTACGCCCCGTTGGCGAGGTAGAAGACCGCCAGGACGATCATGGTGCCCGCCAGGCACAGGGCGCTGTGCACGGCCTTGTGCATCAGGATCGTGCACAGCGCGCCGATCACGGCGACGGTGCCGAGCACCCAGAACTGGAGGGCCTCACCCGTGGAGGTGGTGGAGGCCGCGGCGGCCAGAGTGCCGCTCATGCCTGCACCCCCCGCTGCCGCTCCGGCGACTCCTGCGGCTCCTCGTTCCCCTCGGCCTGGTCGGACGGGGTCTCGCCCTTGCTGACCGCCACCTGCCGGGAGGTGCCGGGCGCGGCCTCGGTCACCAGACCCCGGTAGTAGTCCTGCTCGTCGGTGCCGGGGTAGATGGCGTGCGGGGAGTCGACCATCCCGTCCTCGAGGCCCGCGAGCAGCTCTTCCTTGGTGTAGATGAGCGAGGTGCGGCTGCGGTCGGCCAGCTCGTACTCATTGGTCATGGTCAGTGCCCGGGTGGGGCACGCCTCGACGCACAGGCCGCACAGAATGCAGCGCAGATAGTTGATCTGGTAGACGCGGCCGTAGCGCTCACCCGGGGAGTAGCGCTCCTCGTCGGTGTTGTCCGCGCCCTCCACATAGATCGCGTCGGCGGGGCAGGCCCAGGCGCACAGCTCGCAGCCGATGCACTTCTCCAGCCCGTCCGGATGCCGGTTGAGCTGGTGGCGTCCGTGGAAGCGGGGCGCGGTGGGCTTCTTCTCCTCCGGGTACTGCTCGGTGAGCCGCTTCTTGAACATGGCCTTGAAGGTCACGCCGAAGCCGGCCACCGGATTCTGGAAGTCAGACACCGTCGGCCTCCTTTCCGTCACTGGCAGTATCGGGCCCACCACTGACAATCAACTCGCGCTCGGTGCGCGGACGTCGGCGGGGGACGGGCGGCAAGGTCTGGCCGGGCAGCGGCGGCACCGGGAAACCTCCCGCCATCGGATCGAAGGCGGGCTCCGGTCCCTGTTCCGCTCCGGCCTCGGGCCCCGAACGGTCGCGGAAGAAGTCGACCACGAAGGACAGCAGCAGCAGCGCGATCACCGCACTGCCCACGTACAGCACGATGTCCTGGTAGTCGTAGTTCTCGTTGCGCAGCGCCCGGACGGTGGCGACCAGCATCAGCCAGACCATCGAGATCGGGATGAGCACCTTCCAGCCCAGCTTCATGAACTGGTCGTAGCGCACCCGCGGAAGCGTGCCGCGCACCCAGATGAAGACGAACAGCGAGGTGACGACCTTGCCGGCGAACCACAGCATCGGCCACCAGCCGTGGTTGGCGCCTTCCCAGAAGGTGCTGATCGGCCAGGGCGCCCGCCAGCCGCCGAGGAAGAGGGTGACGGCGACCATCGAGACGGTGACCATGTTGATGTACTCGGCGAGCATGAACATCGCGAACTTGATCGAGGAGTACTCGGTGTTGAAGCCGCCGACCAGGTCGCCCTCGGACTCCGGCATGTCGAACGGTGCCCGGTTGGTCTCACCGATCATCGAGACGATGTAGATGAGGAACGAGACCGGCAGCAGCACCGCGTACCAGCGGTCGTGCTGCCCCTCGACGATCTGCGAGGTCGACATCGACCCGGAGTAGAGGAAGACCGCCGCGAAGGAGAGCCCCATCGCGATCTCGTAGCTGATCATCTGGGCGCAGGAGCGCAAGCCCCCCAGGAGCGGATACGTCGATCCGGAGGACCAGCCCGCGAGCACGATGCCGTAGATGCCGACCGAGGCGGTGGCGAGGATGTAGAGGACGGCGATCGGCAGATCGGTCAACTGCATCGCGGTGCGATGGCCGAAGATCGAGACCTCGCCGCCCGAGGGGCCGAACGGCATCACCGCGACCGCCATGAAGGCGGGGATGGCCGCGACGACCGGCGCCAGGACGTAGACCACCTTGTCCGCGCCCTTGACGACCACGTCCTCCTTGAGCATCAGCTTCACGCCGTCCGCGAGGGACTGGAGCATGCCCCAGGGGCCGTGCCGGTTGGGCCCGATGCGCAACTGCATCCAGCCGACCACCTTGCGCTCCATGACGATGGAGATCAGCACCGTCACCATCAGGAACGCGAAGCAGAAGACGGCCTTGATCAGCACCAGCCACCACGGGTCGGTGCCGAACATCGACAGGTCCTCTGCGGCGAGATACCTCACTGGGTCACCTCCGTCGCGGGGGCAGTGATCGTGACGACATCACCGGGGCGAGCGCCCAGATCGCGGTGGACACCGCCGCCGACCGAGGCCAGCGGCAGCCAGACCACCCGGTCGGGCATCGGGGTGATGCTCAGCGGCAGTTGGACCGAGCCGGCCGGGCCGCTGACGCGCAGCATCCGGCCGTCCTCGACGCCCGCCTCGGCCGCCGTGGCGGCCGACAGCCGGGCCACGGCCGCGTGGCGGGTCCCGGCCAGCGCCGGATCGCCCTCCTGGAGCCGGCCCTGGTCGAGCAGCAGCCGATGGCCGGCGAGCACCGCCTCGCCCTCGGCCGGCCGGGGCAGCGGACCGCCCGTCTCCAGCGAGGCGGTGGCGCGCGGGCCCTGCCAGGTGCCGAGCCGGGTCATCTCGGCGCGTA
>NZ_JAHLEM010001354.1 GCF_018883605.1 Streptomyces niphimycinicus
CCTGGGCGGGCGCGGAAGCGCGGAGATCGCGCTGACCGCCGCCGCCACCTGGGCCGTGCTGGGCGGTACGACGCTGGGCCGTGAGGCACGGGCCGTCGGCGGGGCCCTGGCCGCGGGGGACCTGGAGGTCGCCCGGGAGCGGCTGCCGCATCTGTGCGGGCGCGATCCGCAGGCGCTGGACGGGCCGCAGATCGCCCGCGCGGTCGTCGAATCGGTCGCCGAGAACACCTCCGACGCCGTCGTGGGCGCGCTGGTGTGGGGGGCCCTGGGCGGCGTGCCGGGGCTCATCGGCTTCCGCGCCGTCAACACCCTGGACGCCATGGTGGGCCACAAGTCGCCGCGCTACCGGCGGTTCGGCTGGGCGGCGGCCCGGCTGGACGATGTGGCCGGCTGGCCCGGTGCGCGCCTTACGGCGGCCCTGGCGACCCTCTCCGGC
>NZ_JAHLEM010001355.1 GCF_018883605.1 Streptomyces niphimycinicus
GCCTTGGCGGTGCCCTCGGCCGTGTCCACAGCCGCTTCCGCGGCCTCGGCAGCCTTGGCGCGGGTGCGACGGCGCGGCTTGGCGGGGGCCTCCACGGCCTCCGGCTGCGCCTCGACGGTCTCGGCGGCGTTCACCGCGTCCGTCGTGCCCTCGGCCGTTTCCACGGCGGCCTGGGCCGCGTCGGTGGCCTCGGCGGCCTTGGCGCGGGTCCGGCGGCGCGGCTTCGTGGGTGCCTCTACGGCAGCCTCCGTGGCCTCCACCGTCCTCACCGAGGTCTCCGCCGACTCGACGGCGACGGCGCTCGCGGACTCCTGCGTGGCGCTCTCGGCGCCCTCGGTGCCCTCGGCGCCCTCGGCCGTCTCGACGGCCGCTGTCGCGGCCTCGGCGGTCCTGGCGGCACCCCGGGTGCGGCGGCGGCGCGGCTTCGCGGAAGCC
>NZ_JAHLEM010001356.1 GCF_018883605.1 Streptomyces niphimycinicus
CCTCGCCCTGCGACGCCCGGTCGGCGGGGCCGCCCGCGCCCGAGAGCCGGTGCAGGGCGCCGCGCAGCCGGTCCAGCCGCTCGGCGTAGGCGTGCTCCCGCGCCAGCGTGCCCGACAGCCAGGCCAGCTCGGTCCGGAGCTGATCGGACCAGGCCGTATCGGTGAGCGGGCGGTAGACGTAGAGTGCGCCGCTGATCCGCCGTGCGGCGCGGCGCAGCAGCCGGGCGGCCTCGGCCGCCTCCCGCACATCGGAGCCGCTCTCGCGGTGCAGCCGCAGGCTGCGGAGGAAGTCCCCGGCCTGGGCGTGCAGATACGCCGACAGCACCTCACCGGCCGTCGCCGACTCCCACGAGGGCGCCGCCGCGGCCTCCGCCGCCCGGTCCTGCACGCCCCGGTCGGCCGTGCCCCGGTCGGCCGTGCCCCGATCGGCCA
>NZ_JAHLEM010001357.1 GCF_018883605.1 Streptomyces niphimycinicus
CGCTCGGCGACCCGCTGGGCCGCCTGCGCCGCCCGTACGGCCTCGCGGGGGCGCCCGGCGTCGCGGGCGAGGAAGGCGGTGTTGCAGAACGCGTGGGTCTCCAGGGCGGCGTCGCCGGAGACGCGTGCGGTGGCCAGGGCCTCGGCGTAGTGCGACCGCGCGTCGGACAGCCGCCCGGAGTCATGGGCCAGCCAGCCCACCGAGATGGCCAGTTCACCGGCGCCCGCGAAGAGCCGCTCGGCGATCGAGCGGCTGTAGCCGCCCGCGTCGAGCAGTGCGTAGGCGGCGCTCAGCGGCTTGGCGGTGTGGGCGTAGAGGGGATCGGCGCCGTGCTGGTCGTCCAGCACCCGGATCCGTCGTACGGCCTCCTCCACGGCGGCGGCCTCGGCCTCCCCCACCCGCCGCCCCGCCCGCCGGGGCGGCGGCC
>NZ_JAHLEM010001358.1 GCF_018883605.1 Streptomyces niphimycinicus
AGAGGGTCGCGGTCGCCGGGTCAGTGGGCAGGCGGGTCGCCGAGCCGGTCGGCGGCGCGGTGTCGGAGCAGACCACCACCCTCGCCGCCGGGCCGACGGCGGCGAGGGCCGCCCGGATCTCCGCCTCGGCTTCGGGGCGGCAACACACCACGCGGGCCCCGCAGTCCGCCGCGATATCGGCGATCTCCCGTGCGTGCAGCCGCGGGGAGAGCGCCACCCTCACCAGCCCGGACCCGAGGACGGCCTGGTCGAGGACGCGGAGGACCACGCTGTTCGGCAGGGCGAGGACGATCCGGTCCCCGGTGACGGCGCCCAGTCCTGCCAGGTGGGCAACGGCTGCCCGGGCGAGCCGGGCGACCTCGGCGAACGTCAGCCAGCCGGGCGTCCCCGCGCAGCCGGACCCCTGACCCGTCACGCGGCCGG
>NZ_JAHLEM010001359.1 GCF_018883605.1 Streptomyces niphimycinicus
CTCGGCCTCGGCGGGCGCGGGAGGGCCCGCGGGGACGTCGTCGGCGGTCCGGCTCTCGGCGGGCGGATGGGCCCGGGGGCGGCGCTCCCGCAGCCGCTGTGCGGCCTGCTCGGCGTGGCGCTGGTCCATGGTGAACGCGAAGCGGCGGCGCTCCTGGGCGCGGAGGTAGGCGATATAGGCGCTGAGGAGTATGGCCGGAATGCCCGGGGCCCACAGGAAGGCGAGGCCGCCGACGGCGGCGACGATCGCGCCGAGGGTGAAGGCGAGGAAGAGGATCACGGTGGTGCGGCGGCGGCGCGCGAGCACTCGCGCGCGCCGTCCACGGTCCAGCGCGCTCCAGGCTCCGCTGCCGCCCGCACCTCCCGTGCCGCTCGCGCCTCCCCCGCCGCGTGCACCGCTCGCTCCCCCGGCCGCCG
>NZ_JAHLEM010001360.1 GCF_018883605.1 Streptomyces niphimycinicus
TCCCGGGCGAGCGGCTGCTCCGGCCCCCGCGCCCTCGGCTGCCCTGCCCCCTGGGCTCGCGGCTGTTCCGGCGCCTGGGCTCGTGGCTGCTCCGCTCCCCGGGGCCGCGGCTGCTCCGGCCCTTGGGCCTTTGGCCGTCGCGTCCCCCGGGCTCGCGGCTGTTCCGGTCCCCGGGCTCGCGGCTGTTCCGGTCCCCGGGCCTGCGGCTGCCCCGTTCCCTGGGCCCTCGGCTGCTCCGGCCCTTGGGCCCTTGGCCGTCGCGTCCCCCGGACGAGCGGCTGCTCCGGTCCCCGGGCTCGCGGCTGTTCCCGCCCCCGCGCCTGCGGCTGCCCCGTTCCCTGGGCCTGCGGCCGCTCCGGCCCCTGGGCTCGCGGCTGCCCCGGCTCCTGGGCTCGCGGCTGCTCCGGC
>NZ_JAHLEM010001361.1 GCF_018883605.1 Streptomyces niphimycinicus
TGCGCCTGATCCGGTGGCTCCCGAGGCGGCCGCCTTCGGTCCGGCGGCCCCCGATCCGGCGGCCCCCGATCCGGCGGCCCCCGATCCGGTGGCCCCCGAGGCGGCCGCCTTCGGTCCGGCGGCCCCCGATCCGGCTGGCACCGAGCCAGCCACCTCCGGTCCGGCGGCCCCCGAGGCGGCGGCCCCTCAGTCGGCCGCCTCCGGTCCAGCCAGCCCCGATCAGGCCGCCCCCGATCTGGCGGCCTCCGAGCCAGTCGCTCCCGAGCCAGTCACCCCCGCGCCCGCCGCCCCCGATCCGGCTGGCACCGAGCCGGCGACCTCCGGTCCGGCGGCCCTCGATCCGGTCGCTCCCGAGGCGGCCACCTCCGAGCCAGTGACCCCCGGTCCGGCCGCCCCCGCCC
>NZ_JAHLEM010000137.1 GCF_018883605.1 Streptomyces niphimycinicus
AGCGCCGGATCGCCCTCCTGGAGCCGGCCCTGGTCGAGCAGCAGCCGATGGCCGGCGAGCACCGCCTCGCCCTCGGCCGGCCGGGGCAGCGGACCGCCCGTCTCCAGCGAGGCGGTGGCGCGCGGGCCCTGCCAGGTGCCGAGCCGGGTCATCTCGGCGCGTACGGCGTCGATGTCCGGCAGACCCAGGGGCGCGTCCAGCGCGTCGGCCAGCATGTGCAGCACCCGGGCGTCCGGCAGCGTATGACGGCGGGTCATCTGGTCGGGTTTGAGCGCCGCCTCGAACGGCCGGGCGCGTCCCTCCCAGTTGAGGAAGGTGCCGGACTTCTCGACGACCGCCGCGACCGGCAGCACCACATCGGCCAGCTCGGTGACCTCCGAGGGCCGCTGCTCCAGGCTGACCACGAAGTCCACCGCGTCCAGGGCCTCCAGCGCCCGCGCCGGATCGGGCAGATCGGCCACCTCGACGCCCGCGACCAGCAGCGCGCCGAGCCCGCCGACCGCCGCGGCCTCGATGATCTGGCCGGTGTCGCGGCCCACCTGGTGCGGCAGGTCGCTGGTGCCCCAGACGGCGGAGACCTCCTCGCGGGCCCGCGGGTCGTGGGCCGGGCGGCCACCGGGCAGCAGCCCGGGAAGGGCGCCCGCCTCGATCGCGCCCCGCTCCCCCGCCCGGCGCGGAATCCAGGCGAGTGTGGCCCCGGTGGCGGCGGCGGCCCGTACGACGGCGGTCAGCCCGCCGGTCACGGACGCCAGCCGCTCGCCCACGATGATCACCGCGCCCTCTTGGCGCAGCGCCTCGGCGGCCCGCTCGCCGCTCTCGTCCAGACCGGTGCGGCCCGCGATGGCGTCCAGCCACTCCGGCTCGGTGCCGGGGGCGGCCGGCAGCAGCAGGCCGCCCGCCTTCTGAAGGCCCCGGGTCGCGTGGCTGGCCAGCGAGAAGGTGCGCTGCCCGTGCTTGCGGTGCGCCTTGCGCAGCCGCAGGAAGACGCCGGGCGACTCCTCCTCGGACTCGAAGCCCACCAGCAGCACGGCCGGGGCCTTCTCCAGCGTGGTGTAGGTGAGCCCGCCGCCGTCCAGGTCACGGCCCCGGCCCGCGATATGGGTGGCCAGGAAGTCGGCCTCCTCATCGCTGTGCGTACGGGCCCGGAAGTCGATGTCGTTGGTGTCCAGGGCGAGCCGCGCGAACTTCGCGTAGGCGTACGCGTCCTCGACGGTCAGCCGGCCGCCGGTGAGCACACCGGTGCGGCCGCGCGCCATCCCCAGCCCCTCGGCCGCCGCCTCCAGCGCCTCGGGCCAGCTCGCCGGCTCCAGTTTCCCCGTCTCGCGGTCGCGCACCAGCGGGGTGGTGAGCCGCTCGGGCAACTGCGCGTAGCGGAAGCCGAAGCGGCCCTTGTCGCAGATCCACTCCTCGTTGACCTCGGGGTCGTCCGCCGCCAGCCGCCGCATGACCTTGCCGCGCCGGTGATCGGTGCGGGTCGCGCAGCCGCCCGCGCAGTGCTCGCACACGCTGGGCGAGGAGACCAGGTCGAAGGGGCGGGAGCGGAAGCGGTACGCCGCCGAGGTCAGGGCGCCCACCGGGCAGATCTGGATGGTGTTGCCGGAGAAGTACGACTCGAACGGGTCGCCCTCACCGGTGCCCACCTGCTGAAGCGCGCCCCGCTCCAGCAGCTCGATCATCGGGTCGCCCGCGATCTGGTTGGAGAATCGGGTGCAGCGCGCGCACAGCACACAGCGCTCGCGGTCCAGCAGCACCTGGGTCGAGATCGGCACCGGCTTGGCGAAGGTGCGCTTCTGGCCCTCGAAGCGGCTGTCGGCCTGTCCGGCGCTCATCGCCTGGTTCTGGAGCGGGCATTCACCGCCCTTGTCGCAGACCGGGCAGTCCAGCGGGTGGTTGATCAGCAGCAGCTCCATCACCCCGCGCTGTGCCTTCTCGGCCACCGGCGAGGTGAGCTGTGTCCTGACGACCATCCCGTCGGTGCAGGTGATGGTGCAGGAGGCCATCGGCTTGCGCTGGCCCTCCACCTCGACGATGCACTGGCGGCAGGCGCCGGCCGGGTCGAGGAGCGGATGGTCGCAGAACCGCGGGATCTCGATGCCGAGCAGTTCGGCGGCACGGATGACCAGCGTCCCCTTGGGGACCGAGATCTCGATCCCGTCGATGGTGACGGAGACCAGATCCTCTCGCGGCACCGCCGCCTCCCCGCCCGACGAGGGTGCGTTGGTGGTCACGGTCATGCGTTCACCCCCAGGTGAGTGGAGCGCGGCTGGTCGGCCCAGACGGTCGACTTGGCCGGGTCGAACGGACAGCCTCCGCCGGTGATGTGCTGCTCGTACTCCTCGCGGAAGTACTTCAGCGAGGAGAAGATGGGGCTGGCCGCGCCGTCGCCGAGGGCGCAGAAGGACTTGCCGTTGATGTTGTCGGCGATGTCGGCCAGCTTGTCGAGGTCGTCCATGCGCCCCTTGCCGGCCTCCAGGTCGCGCAGCAACTGCACCAGCCAGTAGGTGCCCTCGCGGCAGGGTGTGCACTTGCCGCAGGACTCATGCGCGTAGAACTCGGTCCAGCGGGTCACCGCCCGCACCACGCAGGTGGTCTCGTCGAAGCACTGGAGCGCCTTGGTGCCCAGCATCGACCCGGCCGCGCCCACGCCCTCGTAGTCCAGCGGGACGTCCAGGTGCTCCTCGGTGAGCAGCGGGGTGGACGAGCCGCCCGGGGTCCAGAACTTCAGCCGGTGGCCGGGGCGCATCCCGCCGCTCATGTCGAGCAGTTGGCGCAGGGTGATCCCGAGCGGGCCCTCGAACTGTCCGGGGTTGGCCACATGGCCGGACAGCGAGTAGAGCGTGAAGCCCGGGGACTTCTCGCTGCCCATCGATCGGAACCATTCCTTGCCCTTGTTGAGGATCGCGGGAACCGAGGCGATGGATTCGACGTTGTTCACCACAGTGGGGCACGCGTACAGACCGGCGACCGCGGGGAAGGGGGGCCGCAGCCGGGGCTGGCCGCGGCGTCCCTCCAACGAGTCCAGCAGCGCGGTCTCCTCACCACAGATGTACGCGCCGGCGCCCGCGTGCACGGTGATGTCGAGACCGGGAAGTCCGTCCACCCCGAGCTTGTCCCGCCGCCGTTCCGCCGTGCCGAGGTAGCCCGCCTCGTACGCCTCGCGAACGGCCTCGTGCAGCCGCCGCAGCACGGGGACGGTCTCGCCGCGCAGATAGATGAAGGCGTGCTCGGAGCGGATGGCATGACAGGCGATGACCATGCCCTCGATGAGCGAGTGCGGATTGGCGTAGAGAAGGGGGATGTCCTTGCAGGTGCCCGGTTCCGACTCATCGGCGTTGACGACGAGATAGTGCGGCTTGCCGTCGCCCTGCGGAATGAACTGCCACTTCATTCCGGTGGGGAAGCCGGCGCCGCCGCGTCCGCGCAGACCCGCGTCCTTCACCAGCGCGATCACCGCGTCGGGGTCCATCGCGAGAGCTTTGCGCATGCCCTCGTAGCCCTCGTGCCGCAGATAGGTGCGCAGGGCCCAGGAGTTCGGCTGGTCCCAGAAGGCGGAGAGCACGGGTGCCAGCAGCTTCTCGGGGCTGTGCCCATTGATCTCGGTTGTCACGGTCATCACTCCCCCTCCTCGGCGACCGGACCTGCGGGGTGGTGCGGATCGGAGGCGGAGGTCCGCTGCGGCGCGTCATGCGAGCTGGGATGCGTCGGCGGCGCCTCGTCCTGCGGGGCGTCCGCGGACCTCGGCGAGACGACCCGGCCCGGCGCGGCCTCCCCCTTGGCCAGCCGCAGCCCGACCAGCGAGGCGGGGCCCGCGGAGCCGCCGGCCTCGACGGCGCCCGGACGGGCGTCGGGGAAGCCGGCCAGGATCCGGGCGGTCTCCTTGTAGGTGCACAGCGGCGCGCCCCGGGTCGGCTCGACGGTCCGGCCCGCCCGCAGATCGTCGACCAGCCCCTTGGCGGACTCGACGGTCTGGTTGTCGAAGAACTCCCAGTTGACCATCACCACGGGTGCGTAGTCGCAGGCCGCGTTGCACTCGATGTGCTCCAGGGTGACCTTGCCGTCCTCGGTGGTCTCCCCATTGCCCACGCCCAGGTGGCTCTGGAGCTCCTCGAAGATCGCGTCGCCGCCCATCACCGCGCACAGGGTGTTGGTGCACACCCCCACCTGATAGTCGCCGGAGGGCTTGCGCCGGTACATCGTGTAGAAGGTGGCGACGGCGGTGACCTCGGCGGTGGTCAGCCCCAGCACCTCGGCGCAGAACCGCATGCCGGTGCGGGTGACATGGCCCTCCTCGGACTGCACCAGGTGCAGCAGCGGCAGCAGCGCGCTGCGGCTGTCCGGGTAGCGGGCGATCACCTCGCGGGCGTCCGCCTCGAGCCGGGCGCGTACCTCGGCGGGGTAGTCGGGGGCCGGCAGCTCCGGCATCCCAAGCTGAATATCGGTCACCGGTCCACTCCTCCCATCACGGGGTCGATGGACGCGACGGCCACGATCACATCGGCGACCTGACCGCCCTCGCACATCGCCGCCACGGCCTGAAGATTGGTGAAGGACGGGTCGCGGAAGTGGACGCGGAACGGGCGGGTGCCGCCGTCGCTGACCATATGGGCGCCCAGTTCCCCCTTGGGCGACTCGATCGCCGCGTACGTCTGTCCGGGCGGCACCCGGAATCCCTCGGTCACCAGCTTGAAGTGGTGGATCAGGGCCTCCATGGAGGTGCCCATGATGTTCTTGATGTGGTCCAGGGAGTTGCCGAGGCCGTCCGGGCCGAGCGCGAGCTGCGCGGGCCAGGCGATCTTCTTGTCCGCGACCATCACCGGACCCGGCTCCAGCCGCTCCAGGCACTGCTCGACGATCCGCAGCGACTGGCGCATCTCCTCCAGCCGGATCAGGAAGCGGCCGTAGGCATCGCAGGTGTCGGCGGTCGGCACCTCGAAGTCATAGGTCTCATAGCCGCAGTACGGATCGGTCTTGCGCAGATCGTGCGGCAGCCCGGTGGCCCGCAGTATCGGGCCGGTCACGCCGAGCGCCATGCACCCGGCGAGGTCGAGGTAACCCACGTCCTGGAGCCGGGCCTTGAAGATCGGGTTCCCGGTGGCGAGCTTGTCGTACTCGGGCAGGTTCTTGCGCATCGTCTTCAGCAGGGCCCGGATCTGGTCGACCGCCCCCGGCGGCAGGTCCTGGGCGAGCCCGCCGGGCCGGATGAACGCGTGGTTCATCCGCAGGCCGGTGACCAGCTCGAAGATGTCCAGGATCAGCTCCCGGTCGCGGAAGCCGTAGATCATGATGGTGGTCGCGCCGAGCTCCATACCGCCGGTGGCGATGGCCACCAGATGCGAGGAGAGCCGGTTGAGCTCCATCAGCAGCACCCGGATCACCGTGGCCCGGTCCGGGATCTGGTCCTCGATGCCGAGCAGCTTCTCGACGCCCAGGCAGTACGCCGCCTCGTTGTAGAAGGGCGTCAGATAGTCCATGCGCGTCACGAAGGTGGTGCCCTGCGTCCAGTTCCGGAATTCGAGGTTCTTCTCGATTCCGGTGTGCAGATAACCGATTCCGCAGCGGGCCTCGGTGACCGTCTCGCCGTCGATCTCCAGGATCAGCCGGAGCACCCCATGGGTGGAGGGGTGCTGGGGACCCATGTTGACGATGATCCGCTCGTCGTCGGCCTTCGCCGCGGCGGCCACGACCTCGTCCCAGTCGCCGCCGGTGACGGTGTAGACGGTGCCTTCGGTGGTCTCGCGCGCGGAGGCCGAGGGCGTTGCATGGGGGGCAGTCATTAGCTGTACGACCTCCGCTGGTCCGGAGCAGGGATCTGGGCGCCCTTGTACTCGACGGGGATGCCGCCGAGCGGGTAGTCCTTGCGTTGCGGGAAGCCCTGCCAGTCGTCGGGCATCATGATCCGCGTCAGCGCGGGATGACCATCGAAGATCAGGCCGAAGAAGTCGTAGGTCTCGCGCTCATGCCAGTCGTTGGTCGGATAGACGTCGACGATCGACGGGATGTGCGGATCGCTGTCGGGGGCGCTCACCTCCAGCCGGACCACCCGGCCATGGGTGAGCGACCGCAGGTGGTAGACGGCGTGCAGCTCACGGCCCTTGTCGCCGGGGAAGTGCACCCCGCTGACGCCGGTGCACAGCTCGAAGCGGAGCGCCGGGTCGTCGCGCAGGGTCCGGGCGACCCGCAGGAGGTGCTCGCGGGCGATGTGGAAGGTCAGCTCACCGCGGTCCACGACGGTCTTCTCGATCGCGTTCTCCGGGAGCAGCGACTGCTCCTCGAGCGCGCCCTCGAGTTCGTCGGCGACCTCGTCGAACCAGCCCCCGTACGGCCGGGTGGCCTGGCCGGGCAGCCGTACGGGGCGCACCAGCCCGCCGTAGCCGGTGGTGTCGCCGCCGTTGTTGGCGCCGAACATCCCGCGCTGGACGCGGACGGGCTCGCCCTGGTCGCCGCGGCGGCCGGGGAGGTTCTCAGCGTTGAGGTCCTTGTCCGGGTTGACCCCGTTGGACCCATTGGCCTCGGTCAACGCCCTTCCCCTCCGTTCGCTTCTCCGCCCACGAGGCGCAGAGGTGCGGCCTTCGTCGCCGTCTGCGGCCCGGTGGCCTCGTGTGCGTCGCTCACCGAAGAAGCCCCTTCATCTCGATCATCGGCAACGCCTTGAGCGCCGCCTCCTCCGCCTCACGGGCCGCACGCTCGCGATTGACGCCGAGCTTCTCCTCGCGGATCTTCTGGTGCAGCTTGAGGATCGAGTCCATGAGCATCTCGGGGCGCGGCGGACAGCCGGGCAGATAGATGTCGACCGGGACGATGTGATCGAC
Source organism: Streptomyces niphimycinicus (assembly GCF_018883605.1). Lineage (GTDB taxonomy): Bacteria > Actinomycetota > Actinomycetes > Streptomycetales > Streptomycetaceae > Streptomyces > Streptomyces niphimycinicus. The sequence goes on from NZ_JAHLEM010000137.1 coordinate 6,810, forward strand.
GCCCTGCACGATCGCGTAGTTGTTGAACATCCCTCCGGAGGAGGCGCAGACGCCCATGGAGATGACCCACTTCGGGTTCGGCATCTGGTCGTAAACCTGGCGCAACACCGGGGCCATCTTCTGGCTGACCCGCCCGGCGACGATCATCAGGTCGGCCTGGCGGGGCGAGCCGCGGAAGACCTCCATGCCGAAGCGCGCGAGGTCGTAGCGCCCGGCACCCGTGGTCATCATTTCGATGGCACAGCAGGCCAGACCGAAGGTGGCCGGGAAGACGGAGGACTTACGGGCCAGCCCGGCGGCCTGTTCCACGGTGGTGAGCAGGAACCCACTCGGGAGCTTCTCTTCGATACCCATGCGATGTTTCCCCTATCTCCTCTAGAGCCCCTTTAGTCCCACTCCAGGCCGCCGCGCCGCCATACGTAGGCGTAGGCCACGAAGACGGTGAGCACGAAGAGGAGCATCTCCACGAGCCCGAACAGCCCGAGGGCGTCGAAGGTGACGGCCCAGGGGTAGAGGAAGACGATCTCGATGTCGAAGACGATGAAGAGCATCGCCGTCAGGTAGTACTTGATGGGGAAGCGCCCACCGCCGGACGGATGCGGAGTCGGCTCGATGCCGCACTCATAGGCCTCGAGCTTGGCCCGGTTGTAGCGCTTGGGGCCGATGATCGCGGCCATGAGCACCGAGAAGATCGCAAAACCTGCCCCGAGGGCTCCCAGTACGAGGATGGGCGCGTATGCGTTCACCGTCCTCGCTCCCTTCAGTCGACGATGACTGCTTGGCGGACCGCACGGACATGCCGGTCGCCCCACGAAGATCGCGCACATGTGAGGCAGTTCACAAGCCCGTTTCGCCTGCATCCTATGCCCGTCGGTCTGTGATCTGCGACACGGGGTACGACAACGTCTTTGTGATCTCCACCACCTGACGAAGGATCATGAAGTCGGATGAGCGGTGATCTTGTACGTGAAGCATCCGAACGACCACGAGAAGTGACATTCCGAGATGTCATCACAGGTGAGCGCGTTGCGCCCCTACCAAGACATGGTACATACATGCAAATTTGCGATGGACTTTGTCGCCTGATATGAGCCCCGCCACCCTCGTGGGTGACCTTCGTCCCGGACGTCGATCGATCACGGGTCGGTCACCGATTGATCACCGGCTCGCGCACGCGTTCACGAGCGACTCGGAGCGAGTGAGGTATCCCACGCCCAGACGGGTTGTGGATCTAGTTTTGCCGGGAACCCTTTGTACGCGGGCCGCATCGGTGGTAGATCGCCAGCAGACACCGCATGGCCGCCAAATGCCGTGCGTAGAGACATGATCGAGAAATTCGGGCATGGCTGCCGACGGGCCTACGAAGATCGTTTGGGGCGATTTTTGGGCGTGTGCACATCAAATGTGGCGCACCCCACTTTTGTTGATCTGGGCCTTAGGACCCTGGTAGCCAGTGACCTATGTCCCCAGTCGCACACATACCCAGCCACCGGAAGCCCCGCCGTGCCGCGTCCACGCGTGCACTCCGAGCAGGGATGACCGGTGGCTTCCTGACCCTCGCGGTGGCCGGTGCCGCCGTGCCCGCCTCCGCCACGGAGTCCAAGGCCGCCCCGGCCGAGTCCACCCTGGAAATGCCGACCGTCAGCGCCACACTGGCGAGCACGGCCGCCCAGACCGCTGACGCCACACAGCAGGCCGCCTCCGACTACGAGCTCCAGGCACAGCAGGAGCAGGCGGCCGCCCACGCGAAGGTCGCGGCCAAGAAGGCCCAGGCGGAGGCCGAACGCAAGGCGAAGGAAGCCCGGGAGGCGGCCCGTAAGGCGGCCGCCAAGCGTGCGGCCGAGGCCAAGGCCGAGGCGGCGAAGGCGTCGCGCTCCGCCGAGCGCACCACGCTGTCCACCACCAGCGCGAGCAACTCCACCAGCAACGCCGTCAGCAATGCCACCGGCAACGCCGCCACGCTGATCAGCTTCCTGAAGGCTCAGCTCGGCAAGGCGTATGTGTCTGGCTCCACCGGTCCGTCCTCCTACGACTGCTCCGGGCTGACCCAGGCCGCCTTCAAGCAGGTCGGCGTGAGCCTGCCGCGGGTCTCGCAGGACCAGTCCACCACCGGCACCCCGGTCTCGCTGGACTCCCTCCAGCCGGGCGACCTGCTCTACTGGGGCAGCGCCGGCAGCGCGTACCACGTCGGCATCTACGTCGGTGGCGGCAACTTCATCGGCGCCCAGAACCCGAGCACCGGGATCGTCGAGCGCCCGCTGGACTACGACATGCCCACCGGGGCCGTGCGCGTCCTGTAAGGCGCACCTCCCGACAGACAGACGGGCCCGGGGCCGCCGTTCCCATCGCGGACGGCGGCCTCACGGCCCCATCGCGCGCCTACTGCGCGTAAACCTTCTCCAGGAACTCGCCGAGAAGGTCGTCACTGAGGTGGTGGGCCAGATCCGCCTCGGAGATCATTCCGACCAGCCGCTTGTTCTGGTCGATCACCGGCAGCCTGCGGATCCTGTGCTCCTCCATCTCCCGCAGGACGTCCGTGACATCGGCGTCCGCGGAGATCCAGCGCGGAGTGCCCTTGGTGAGCGCCCCGACGGGCGTCCCGGACGGATCGGCGCTCTCCGCGATGCAGCCGACGACGATGTCGCGGTCGGTCACGATGCCGCACAGCCGCTCGTTGCTGTCACTGACCGGCAGGGCCCCCACGTCGAGCTCCCGCATGAGCTGGGCGGCGCGCAGCACCGTCTCGTTCTCCGGAAGCCACTGCGCGCCCGGGTGCATGATGTCCGCTGCCTTCGTCATGGTGTACCTCCTGCCAGGCCCACCGGCGGTGGAACCCGCCCTGTGAGCCCCATCGATCCGGCGTCACCGCGGCTGGCGCGCACGGCGCCCCCTGCCTTCATTGTCACCACTGCCCCACGGCGACGTCATGTCGAGCCCGGCGACGTCGTGTCGAGCCCGGCGACGTCGTGTCGAGCCCGGCGGCGTCGTGTCGAGCCCGGCGGCGGCTGTCGGTGCCCGGCGGCGGCTGTCGGTGCCCGGTGCCAGACTGAGTAACGAGGCAATCCCGGACAGAACGAGGCAATCACCGGCAGAACTTCCCGCGTCTTCGCGCTCGACCGTCGAAGGAGCGCCCATGCTCACCACCGATTACGTTCCCGGCGCCCCCAACTGGCTCGATCTGGGCGCCCCCGACACCGAAGCCGCCGTGGCCTTCTACGGCTCCCTGATGGGCTGGCGCTTCGAGTCGGCGGGCCCCGAGGCGGGCGGGTACGGCTTCTTCACCCTGGGCCGGAAGACCGTCGCGGCCGTCGGGCCGCTCACCGAGGAGGGCGCGCGGTCCGCCTGGACGCCGTATTTCCACACCCGTGACGCCGAGGAGACCGCGCGGACCGTCGAGCAGTCGGGCGGCACGGTGCGGCTCGCTCCGCTCGACGTCTTCGAGGAGGGGCGGATGGCCCAGTTCACCGACCCCGGCGGCGCCCGCTTCGCCATCTGGCAGCCCGGCCGGACGGCGGGGCTGGACGCGGTCAACGACCCCGGCACCCTGTGCTGGACCGAGCTGCACTCCCCCGATCCCCCCAGGGACCTGGCCTTCTACCGCAAGGTCTTCGGCTGGGACGCCGAGGAGATGTCCTTCCCCGGCGGGGCGTACACGGTGCTGATGACCACCGGCGCCGGCCGGGAGGGCTCCTTCGGCGGCGTCGCCCAGCTCCAGGAGGGGCATTCGACACCACCGCAGTGGCTGCCGTACTTCGAGGTGGCGGACTGCGACGCGGTGGTGGCCAAGGGGCAGGACCTGGGCGGTTCGGTGCTGATGCCGGCCATGTCGGCCGAGGGGATCGGCCGGATGGCCTGGCTGGCGGATGTGGTCCGGGCACCGTTCGGGGTCATCGCGAGCGGCGGCCCCGGCGCGTAGCGCTCCGCTGGGGGCGCCGCGATACTCCGCTGGAAGTGCCGCGATACGTTGTCGGTCGGCTGCGGCGCCGTCGTGGCTGGTCGCGCCCCGCGGCGGAGCCGCATATCGATACAGCCCCGCGCCCCTTTGGGTCGCTGTCAGGCTCGCGGGGTCACCTTGGTGAGGCCGTTGATGATGCGGTCCATCGCGTCGCCGCCCGTCGGATCCGTCAGATTCGCCAGCAGCTTCAGGGTGAACCGCATCAGCATCGGATGCGTCAGCCCGCGCTGCGCCGCCAGCTTCATGACCTTCGGGTTGCCGATCAGCTTCACGAACGCCCGGCCCAGCGTGTAGTAGCCGCCGTAGGTGTCCTTGAGGACCTTGGGGTAGCGCTGGAGGGCCAGTTCGCGCTGGGGGGCGGTGGCGCGGGCATGGGCCTGGACGATCACATCCGCGGCGATCTGTCCGGATTCCATCGCATAGGCGATGCCCTCGCCGTTGAACGGGTTGACCATGCCGCCCGCGTCACCGACGAGCAGCAGCCCACGGGTGTAGTGCGGCTGCCGGTTGAAGGCCATCGGGAGCGCGGCACCGCGGATCGGGCCGGTCATGTTCTCCGGGGTGTAGCCCCAGTCCTCCGGCATCGAGGCGCACCACGCCTTGAGGATCTCGCGCCAGTCGAGCTCCTTGAAGGAGGACGAGGTGTTCAGGACGCCCAGGCCCACATTGCTGGTGCCGTCGCCCATGCCGAAGATCCAGCCGTAGCCGGGCAGCAGCCGGTCCTGCGCACCGCGCCGGTCCCACAACTCCAGCCAGGACTCCAGGTAGTCGTCGTCATGGCGGGGCGAGGTGAAGTACGTCCGCACCGCCACGCCCATCGGGCGGTCCTCGCGCCGGTGCAGCCCCATGGCGAGCGAGAGCCGGGTGGAGTTGCCGTCGGCGGCGACCACCAGGGGCGCGTGGAAAGTGACGGGCGCCTTCTCCTCGCCCAGCTTCGCGTGGACCCCGGTGATCCGGCCGGTGCGCTCGTCGGTGATCGGGGCGCCCACATTGCAGCGCTCGTACAGCCGGGCCCCGGCCTTCTGGGCCTGCCGCGCCAACTGCTCGTCGAAGTCGTCGCGCTTACGGACCAGGCCGTAGTTCGGGTACGCGGCCAGCTCCGGCCAGTCGAGCTGGAGCCGCACCCCGCCCGCGATGATCCGCAGACCCCGGTTGCGCAGCCAGCCCGCCTCCTCGGAGATGTCGATGCCCATGGCCACGAGCTGCTTGGTGGCGCGCGGGGTCAGGCCGTCACCGCACACCTTCTCGCGCGGAAAGGCCGTCTTCTCCAGCAGCAGCACATCCAGACCCGCCTTGGCGAGGTGGTACGCGGTGGTGGAGCCGGCCGGTCCGGCGCCGACGACGATCACATCGGCGCTGCGCTCCGAGATCCCAAAGGACGCGCTCTCGGTGGGTGCGGTCTCGCTCACGCGGGGTCTCCCCAAGCCTCGGTAACGGCGTGCCGGTCACGCCGGGCACTGGACACATGCAGTCTATGGGGGGCGTAACCCCGGCACTCGCGAAGGGCCGCGAAGCGGCGCGAGGAGCCGTCCCCGCGGCCCGGCCGGTGACCGCCTCACGGCTCGCACGCCGCGTTCGTGGCCGCCTTACGGCTCGCACGCCGCGTTCGTGGCCGCCTTACGGCTTGTACGCCCGGTGGAGGGCCACCACGCCGCCGGTGAGGTTGCGCCAGGCCGCCCGCTCCCAGCCCGCCGACCGCAGCCGGGCGGCGAGACGGGGCTGGTCCGGCCAGGCGCGGATCGACTCGGCGAGGTAGACATACGCGTCCGGGTTGCTGCTGACCGACGTCGCGATCGGCGGCAGCGCGCGCATCAGATACTCGCTGTAGACCGTGCGGAACGGCTCCCATGTGGGGTGGCTGAACTCGCAGATGACGACCCGCCCGCCGGGCCGGGTCACCCGCAGCATCTCGCGCAGCGCCCCCTGCGTGTCCTGGATGTTGCGCAGCCCGAAGGAGATCGTGACGGCGTCGAAGACCCCGTCCGCGAAGGGCAGCCGCGTCGCGTCGCCCGCGGTCAGCGGCAGCCGCGGATGGCGCTTCTTGCCCTCCCGGAGCATCCCGAGCGAGAAGTCGCACGGCACCACGTACGCGCCCGCCTCCAGGAACGGCAGCGAGGACGTCCCCGTACCGGCGGCGAGGTCGAGCACCCGTTCACCGGCGCGCGCGTCCACGGCCCGGGCGACCGCCTTGCGCCACAGCCGGGCCTGCCCGAGCGACAGCACATCGTTGGTGAGGTCGTATTTGGCCGCCACGCCGTCGAACATGGCGGCGACTTCGTGCGGCTGCTTGTCCAGGGATGCTCGGCTCACGCCCCCATTGTTCACCTCCCGCGCCCCGTGCCCCCGCCCGGGGCCCGGCGTGCCTCAGCGGCGCCGGTGCACCAGCCGTCCCGCCACCACCGTGGCCAGGCACGTGCCGTCCGCGTCGAAGACGGCCAGATCCGCGCGGCCCGCCGGGGCGAGGACGGGCGGCCGGGGCCGGTCCAGGACGGCGAT
>NZ_JAHLEM010001362.1 GCF_018883605.1 Streptomyces niphimycinicus
GTGCGGGGCAGGGCGGCGTCGAGCGCGGGGCGGGTCGCGGCGGATGCCAGGGGCAGGCGGGCGCGCCGGGCCAGCAGCTCGATCTCCTCGCGCAGCGGGCGGGCGCCCAGCCACTCGGCCACGGCATATGCCTGGACGAGCAGTCCAGCGGCGTGCTCGCGATCGGCCTGGGCCGGGGAAGCGCCCTGGCCGGAGGTGAGCAGCGCCTCCGCCCAGCGGTGCCGGGCGCGGGCCAGCGGATACGGGCGGTCCAGCGCGGCGAAGGCGTCCGTGGCCTCGGCCCAGAGGTCGGGCCGGTCCCGGCCCTCGGCGCGCTCCCGTTCGGCCTGGAGCATCGCCGCGTAGGCCCGCCATACCGGCACGGGCTGCGCCACCCGCTTCGCGGCGGCCCCGAGCC
>NZ_JAHLEM010001363.1 GCF_018883605.1 Streptomyces niphimycinicus
CCCGTCGTCCCGGCCGCGGCCGCGCCGCCGCCCGTGCACCACGGTCCACAGCCCGCCGCTCTCCGGGGGCCCGGATCTCACCTCGGGGGCTGTCCCCGTCTGCCCCGGCGAGCGGCTCAGCAGTCCGGCCACCCGTGCCGGTTCGGCGCCGAGCATCAGCCGTACCAGCGCCGCCGTGCGCTCGGCCTCGGCCCCGACCACCCGCCGCGCCGTCAGCAGCGACAGCAGCACCACGGCCACCCCCACGATCGCCCCGTCCGCGCCGTCCCGCCGGGGAGCGCAGAGCCCGAGCGCGAGCCGGTCCTCCGGCCCGGCCGGACCGCCCAGCCCGTACGCGGTGAGCTGAAGCTCCTCACCGGCCGCGCCGGCCGCCCTGCCCGCCGCCGAGGA
>NZ_JAHLEM010001364.1 GCF_018883605.1 Streptomyces niphimycinicus
CTCGACGGCGACCCGTGCGACCGCCGCGACGACGGCCAGCAGCGGCCCGGCGGCCAGTGCGCCGCCGAGTGCCTCGGGCTGGAAGCCGGAGGCGAGCAGCTTGACCTCGCCGGTGTCGGACAGATTGCCCTTGCCCACGTGGTACGAGAGGTGCGGCCGGTCGGCGCCGTCCGCGCCGACCGCCGTAAGGCAGCGGGTCAGGGCGCCCGCCGCCGCTTCGGTCCGGTCCGGTGCCTGGGGCTCCGACCAGCTCGCGCAACCCGTGACGACCGCACGTACCGGCGCGCCGCGCTCACGCGCGCCGTCGGCACGCTCCAGCACCACACATGCCGCGCTGTCCGCCGGCTCCTCCCCGGCCCGGCCCTGACGGCTCGCCAGCAGCCGCGCCG
>NZ_JAHLEM010001365.1 GCF_018883605.1 Streptomyces niphimycinicus
GCCATCACGGGCCCGGGTCGGCGCGGGCGGTGCGGGCCGCGCTGGAGGCGTGCGCACCGCGCGTGGTGCTGATCGAGGGGCCGCCGGAGGCGGACGCGATCGTGCGGCTCGCCGCCGAGAAGGACATGCGCCCGCCCGTCGCACTGCTCGCCCATGCCGCGGACGACCCGGGGCGCGCCGGATTCTGGCCGCTGGCCGGGTTCTCCCCGGAGTGGGCGGCCATCCAGTGGGCGCTGGCCCACGAGGTCCCCGTACGGTTCATCGACCTCCCGGCGGCCAACTCGCTGGCCCTGTCGGCGAAGCGGACCCTGGAGGCCGCGCCCGCTCCGGCGGCGGGGCCGCCCGCTCCGGGGGTCGCGCCGGCCACGGCGGCCAC
>NZ_JAHLEM010001366.1 GCF_018883605.1 Streptomyces niphimycinicus
CCGGCGGACCGCCGTGCCCGGTGCCCGCCGCAACCGCCACGCGTCGGCCCGCCGCGACCGCCGCGATGAGCCGCCTCGCCGAACTGCCGCGCCGTGTCCGTACGCCCTTGCCCCGCGCCAGCTCGTGGGCAATGGTGGTCGAGGCGCCCTGGACGACGGCCCCGGTGGCCGCGAGCGGCACGGTGACTCGGACCGTGGCCGCCGCCTGCCGTGCCGCCGTACTCCGGCTCCGCATGCCGGTGAGCCCCCGGCCACCAGCCCCGCCGCCGACTGAGCCGGGCCCAGACGCGGACACGCCGCCCAGCACTCGCCGACCGCCCTGTGTGCTGTTCTGGCCCGTCATGGCACGGGCAGCCACGGCGGCCTGGGACGCG
>NZ_JAHLEM010001367.1 GCF_018883605.1 Streptomyces niphimycinicus
CCGTCGGAGCTCAGATGGAGCTTGCTCGTGAGCCCGCCGCGCGAGCGGCCCAGTCCCTCACCTCCTGCACCACCTCCACCAGCCGGGCGAGCAGGCTCTGCCACGGCGGCTCGTCCTGGTGTTCTGCTGTTCCGGCCCCCTTTGACGCGGTCGCCGGCGGTGGATCGGTGCGGGCACCGGCCGCGTGCTGGTGAGCGCGCACGATGGTCGAGTCGACCGCGATGTCCCAGTCGATGTCTCCGGCGGCGTCGGCCGCGGCCTGGACCTGCTGCAGCAGGCGTTCCCAGGTGCCGTCGGCCGACCAGAGCCGGTGGCGTTCATAGACGGTCTTCCACGGCCCGAACCGCTCAGGCAGATCACGCCAC
>NZ_JAHLEM010001368.1 GCF_018883605.1 Streptomyces niphimycinicus
AGCCGACTCCGTGGACACGGGCCGCACCCTGCCGACCCGCCCCAGCGCCTCGCGGGCGTTCGTGGATGCCTCGCGGCCCGGTGGACTGCCGCGCCGGATACCCCCCGCCAAGGCCGGCCCGCCCGCCCCGGTCGGCGAGGGCGCCCCGGGGAAGGCCGCCGCTCTCGGGAACGGCAACGGCGAGGGGCACGCCCCCGCGGACCGCCGTGCCGTACAGCCGCCCGGACAGCCCCCGCTGCCACCGCGGCGCTCCCGTCCGGCCGCTCGGGACGACGCCCCCTCGCCGTGGTTCGCCTCCGCCGCGGCCGAGACGGCCCCGGCGGCCGAGGAGACGGCCGAGAGCCGTAAGCCGGCCGAC
>NZ_JAHLEM010001369.1 GCF_018883605.1 Streptomyces niphimycinicus
CCCCGCTGGGGCTCCGCCCCTCGACCCCGCTGGGGCTGTGCCCCGAACCCCGCCGGGGCTCCGCCCGCTGACCCCGTCGGGGCTCCGCCTCCTGACCCAGTGGGGGCTGCACCCCTCGACCTCGCTGGGGCTGCGCCCCTTGACCGCGGCTGCGCTCCGAACCCTGCTGGGGCTGCGCCCCGAGCCCCGTTGGGGCCGCGCCCTTTGACCTCGCTGGGGCTGCGCCTCCTGTCCTCGCCGGGGCTGGGCCCCTACGACCTCGCTGGGGCTGCGCCTCCTGACCTCGCCGGGGCTGGGCCCCTACGACCTCGCCGGGGCTCCGCCCCTCGACCCCGCCGGGGCTCCGCCCCTCGACCC
>NZ_JAHLEM010001370.1 GCF_018883605.1 Streptomyces niphimycinicus
CGGTCCGGGCCCGGCCGCGGCTGCCCGGCCCGTACGAGCGGATCGAGGCGCTGGGGGGAGAACAGCCGCTGCCGGGGGAGCCCGCCCCCGCGAGGATGGCCCCGCCCTCCGCGGCCGACCGCCACCAGGAGGTGGTGCGGCACGAGCGCGAGGTCAGGACCGACCGGCACACCGTCGTACGCGCCGAGCCCACACCGCATGAGGACGTGGAGCGGTACGTCGAACTCCCCGCCCCGGCACCGCTGTTGCTCCCCAGCACCCAGATCACCGTCAGGCCGCAACCGGCCGCCCCCGACACCCCGGCCACCCGGCGGGGCGACACGGCGGCCCCGGCACCCGACACCGCGCCGGCCGCC
>NZ_JAHLEM010000138.1 GCF_018883605.1 Streptomyces niphimycinicus
CGGAGCGGTTCCTGGTCTCGCTGGGCGAGGCGTTCGTCCGTGGGGTGGCCGTCGACTGGGCCGCGGTGTTCGCCGGGACGGGGGCGTCCGTGGTGCAGTTGCCGACGTACGCCTTCCAGCGGCAGCGCTACTGGCTCGAGGGCTCCTCCGCACCCACCGCCGAAGGCGAAGCGGTGGACGCGGACTTCTGGGACGCCGTCGAGCGCGAGGACCTGGCCGCGCTGGCCACCGCGCTGGAAGTGGACGCCGAGGAGTCGTCCCTGGCCATGGTGGTTCCGGCGCTGGCCTCTTGGCGCCGGGCGCGCCGCGAGCGGTCGGTGCTCGACTCCTGGCGCTATCACATCGCCTGGAAGCCCCTGGGCGACGCGCTCACCGCCCCGCACGACCGGTCGTCGGCCGGTGCCACCTGGCTGATCGCCGCGCCCGCCGGAGCGCCGGAAGGCCCGCGGGTGGCGGAGGCGCTGCGGGAACGCGGCGCCCAGGTGCGGCTGGTGGAGCTGACCGAGGCGGACGCCGTACGCGAGGCGCTCGCCCGCAGGCTGGGCGAGGCGACGGCGGACACGCCCCCGACCACGGACACGCCCCCGACCACGGACACGCCCCCGACCACGGACACGCCCCCGACCGCGGTGCTCTCGCTCCTCGCGCTCGCCGAGGAGCCGTACGGGGCGGGTACGGCGCAGCCGCTCGGCCTCGCCCTCAACCTCGCCCTGCTACAGGCGCTCGGCGACACCGGCACCGACGTCCCCATCTGGTACGCCACGCGCGGGGCGGTGTCCGTGGGCCGCGCGGACGTACTGGACCACCCGCTACAGGCCCTCACCTGGGGCCTGGGCCGGATCGCCGCCGCGGAATACCCACGGCGCCGGGGCGGTCTGGTCGATCTGCCCGGCACCCTCGACGACCGCGCCATCGCGCGGCTGTGCGGTGTGCTCGCGGGCCGGTCGACCGGCGAGGACCAGGTGGCGGTGCGCGCCTCCGGTGTCCACGGGCGCAGGCTGGTCAGGGCCTCGGCGGCGCTGACCGACGCCACCGCGCCGTGGCGGCCGCGCGGCACCGTGCTGGTGACCGGTGGCACCGGTGGCCTGGGCGCCCATGTGGCGCGCTGGCTGGCCCGGGGTGGTGCCGAACATCTGGTGCTCGCCGGCCGCCGGGGCCCCGAGGCCCCCGGCGCTGCCGAACTCGCCGCAGAGCTGAGGGAGTCGGGCGTCCGGGTGACCGTGGCGGCGTGCGACGCAGCCGACCGCGACGCGCTGGCCGCCCTCCTCGCCACGCTGGACGAGGACGAGGCCCCGCTCGACGCGGTCGTCCACACCGCGGGCGTTCTGGACGACGGGGTGCTCGACACCCTCACCCCCGAGCGCGCCGAGGGGGTGCTGCGCCCGAAGGTGGACGGGGCGCTCCATCTGCATGAACTCACCCGCGACCGCGAGCTGTCCGCCTTCGTGCTCTTCTCCTCCTTCGCGGGCACGCTCGGCGGCCCCGGCCAGGGCAGTTACGCGGCCGCCAACGCCTTCCTCGACGCGCTCGCCCACGCCCGCCGCGCCCAGGGCCTCCCCGCCACCTCCGTGGCCTGGGGCGCGTGGTCCGGTGGCGGACTGGTCGACGAGGCGGTCGAGGCGCGGCTGCGCGCCACCGGTATGCCCGCGATGGCGCCCGACCCGGCGATCGGCGCCCTTCAGCGCGCCCTGGACGTGGGCGACACCCATGTGGCCGTGGCCGATATCGAGTGGGACCGGCTCATCGCCGCCACCCCCTCGCTGGACGGGGCCGCCGTGCTCGGCGAACTCCCCGACGCCCGGCGGACGGACGCGGCGAACATCACCGCAGGCGACGCGGACACCCCGCTCGCCCAGCGGCTGGCCGGGCTGTCGCCGCAGGAGGCCGAGGAGGCGCTGGCCGACCTCGTCAGCACCGAAGTGGCCGCCGCGCTCGGCTATCCCGACACCACGGCGGTCGAATCCGGGCGCGCCTTCCGCGAGTTGGGCTTCGACTCGCTCACCGCCGTCGACCTGCGCAACCGGCTGAACGCGGCCACCGGGCTGCGGCTGCCGGTCACCCTCGTCTTCGACTATCCGACCGTCACCGCGCTGACCCGCTTCCTGCTGGCCGAGAGCGGCGCCGCAGACACCGATACCACCGCCCCCGCGGGCCCGGTGCCCGCCACCGCCGCGGTCGACGACGACCCGATCGCCATCGTGGCCATGAGCTGCCGCCTGCCCGGCGGGGTGACCACCCCCGAGGAGCTGTGGCAACTGCTGATGGACGGCCGCGACGCCGTCTCGGACTTCCCCACCGACCGCGGCTGGGACATCGAGGGCCACTACGACCCCGACCCCGACAAGCCGGGCACCTTCTACGCCACCGGCGGCGGATTCCTCCACGAGGCCGACCACTTCGACCCCGAGTTCTTCGGGATCTCCCCGCGCGAGGCGCTCGCCATCGACCCGCAGCAGCGGCTGCTGCTGGAGACGAGCTGGGAGGCGTTCGAACGGGCCGGGATCGACCCGGCCTCGGTGAAGGGCACCCAGGCCGGAGTCTTCATCGGCGCCAGCTACAACGACTACGGATCGCGCTTCGACCGTGCGCCCGAGGAGTTCGAGGGCTATCTGGCCACCGGCAGCGCGAGCAGCGTGGCCTCCGGGCGCATCTCGTACACCTTCGGCCTCGAAGGCCCCGCGGTCACCGTCGACACCGCCTGCTCCTCCTCGCTGGTCGCCCTCCACCAGGCGGCGCAGGCACTGCGCCAGGGGGAGTGCTCGCTGGCGCTGGCGGGCGGCGTCGTCGTGATGTCCACACTGGACACCTTTATCGAGTTCAGCCGGCAGCGGGCCATGGCCCCCGACGGCCGCTGCAAGGCGTTCTCGGCGGACGCCGACGGCGCCGGATGGGCCGAGGGCGTCGGCATGCTGCTGCTGGAGCGGCTCTCGGACGCGCGGGCAGGCGGCCATGAGGTACTGGCGCTGGTACGCGGCTCCGCCGTCAACCAGGACGGCGCCAGCAACGGCCTCACCGCCCCCAACGGCCCCTCCCAGCAGCGGGTGATCCGCCAGGCACTGGCCGGTGCGGGCTTGTCGGCCGCGGATGTGGACGCGGTCGAGGCCCATGGCACCGGCACCCGGCTCGGCGACCCGATCGAGGCGCAGGCCCTGATGGCCACCTACGGCCAGGGCCGGGACGCCGAACGGCCGCTGTGGCTGGGCGCGCTGAAGTCCAACATCGGCCACACCCAGGCCGCTTCGGGGGTCGCCGGGATCATCAAGATGGTGCTGGCGCTGCGCCGCGGTGTGCTGCCGAAGACCCTCCACGCCGATGCGCTCTCGCCCGACATCGACTGGTCGGCCGGTGCGGTGGAGCTGCTGACCGAGGCCCGGGAGTGGCCCGGGACGGGACGGCCGCGGCGCGCGGGCGTGTCCGCCTTCGGCGTCAGCGGCACGAATGTGCACGTGGTGCTGGAGCAGGGCCCCGAGCCCACCGCACCGGTGGCCGAGCGGTCGGTCGGCTCCGATGTGGTGCCCTGGGCGCTCTCCGGGCGGAGCGGGATGGCGCTGCGGGCGCAGGCCGGGCGGCTGCGGGCCCATCTGGAGGAGCGGCCGGAGCTGCGCCCGGTGGACGTCGGCTACGCGCTGGCGACGAGCCGCTCGGCCTTCGGCCACCGCGCCGTGGTCGTCGGCGCCGAGCGGGATGAGCTGCTGCGGGGCCTGGCGGAACTGGCCTCGGGGACGGCCCGGGAGACGGAGGCCGACACCGGGAAGACGGCCTTCCTGTTCACCGGGCAGGGCGCCCAACGACCCGGTATGGGAAGAGAGTTGTATGACGCCTTCCCAGTGTTCGCGGCCGCGTTCGACGCGGTGTGCGCGGAGCTGGACCCTCATCTGGGCGGCCCGGTACGGGAGGTGGTGTTCGGGGCGGACCCGGAGCCGCTGAACCGGACCGTATTCACCCAGACCGGGCTGTTCGCCCTCGAAGTGGCGCTCTACCGGTTGGTCGAGTCCTGGGGCCTGCGCCCGGACTTCCTGGTCGGCCACTCGGTGGGCGAGCTGGCGGCGGCCCATGTTGCGGGGGTGTTCTCGCTACGGGACGCCTGTGCGCTGGTGGCGGCCCGGGGCCGGCTGATGCAGGCGCTGCCCGAAGGCGGTGCGATGGTGTCGCTCCAGGCGGCCGAGGCCGAGGTGGTCCCGCACCTCGAAGGCCACCAGGACCGGGTGAGCGTGGCGGCGGTCAACGGGCCACGGGCGACCGTCATCTCCGGTGACGAGGAGACCGTCCTGCGGATCGCGGAGGCGGTCGGGGCCAAGGGCAAGCGGCTCACCGTGTCCCACGCCTTCCACTCGCCGCTGATGGACGCCATGCTCGCCGAGTTCGGCACGGTGGCCGCCGGGATCGGCTACTCCGCGCCGCGGATCGCGGTGGTCTCCAACGTCACGGGTGAGGCGGCGGGCGAGGAGCTGTGCTCGCCGGAGTACTGGGTGCGCCACGTCCGCCGGGCGGTGCGCTTCGGGGACGGCATCCGCTTCCTCACCGGGCGCAAGGTGACCCGCTTCGTCGAGATCGGCCCCGCCGGTGTGCTCTCCGCCATGGGCCAGGAGTGCCTGGCCGATGCCGATGCCGACGCTGATGCCTATGCCGACATCGACACCGCCGCGTTCGTTCCGCTGCTGCGCAAGGACCGGGGTGAG
>NZ_JAHLEM010001371.1 GCF_018883605.1 Streptomyces niphimycinicus
CCCGCCCCGGCGCCCGCGAGTCCGCCGAGGGACACCGGACCCCGGGGCACCGCAAGCACGCCCACGCGCCCTCGCATCCGGCCGCCCACCCGCCCGCCAAGCACCCCGCGGACGCGTCGCACACCCCGCCGAAGAAGCACTCCGACGCCGCCAAGCCACCGGCCAAGGGCACCGGCCACCCGCAGGCCCCCGGCCGCACCACCAAGCCCGGCCACGCCAACTCCCCGCAGAAGCCCCAGACCCAGAAGCCCCAGACCCAGAAGCCCCCGCAGGCCAACCCGCCGGGGCCGCCGAAGGGCCCCCAGGGGCCCGCCGGGGGCGGCGCCCCGGCCGGTGGGCCGGA
>NZ_JAHLEM010001372.1 GCF_018883605.1 Streptomyces niphimycinicus
GCCCCGGCCGCGCCCGTGGAGGGCGGCGGTGGGCAGCGGCCCGGAGCCTGGCCGTCGGGTGCCCAGTCCCCTGCGGTGGAGGGCGGCGGATCGCGGCCGGGAGCCTGGCCCACCGCCTCGGCGCCTGGCTCTGGTGCGTCTGGTGTGTCGGGTGCGGGCGGTGCGGGCGGGCCGTCTGGTGCGTCCGGGGCGTCTGGTGCTTCCGATGTCGGCGGTGCGTCCGGTGGTGGCGGTGCGTCCGGCGGTGCCTCCGGTGGTGGGGCGCCCGCTCGGCAGCCCGGTGGCTGGCCCACGGCCACCGCGCCGGGGCAGGGCGGCGGTCCACCTGCGCAGAC
>NZ_JAHLEM010001373.1 GCF_018883605.1 Streptomyces niphimycinicus
CCGCCGCCGAGGCCCCCGCACCCGCCCCTGCCGCCGCCGCTCCGGCCGGTGGCGCCCAGGGCACCGATGTGGTCCTGCCCGCGCTGGGCGAGTCGGTGACCGAAGGCACCGTGACCCGCTGGCTCAAGGAGGTCGGCGAGTCCGTCGAGGCCGATGAGCCGCTGCTCGAGGTCTCCACCGACAAGGTCGACACCGAGATCCCGGCCCCGACTTCGGGCACTCTGCTGGAGATCCTGGTCGGCGAGGACGAGACCGCCGAGGTCGGCGCCAAGCTGGCCGTGATCGGCGCCGCCGGTGCCGCTCCGGCCGCCGCGCCCGCCCCGGCCGCCCCGGC
>NZ_JAHLEM010001374.1 GCF_018883605.1 Streptomyces niphimycinicus
ACGGCGGCAACGGGCTGCCGACCCGGCCGGTCGGCGCCGGTGCGGGCCCCGCGGGCGGCGCCCCGGCAGGCGGCACCAACTTCTTCGAGGGCGGACGGCCTCCGGGCCCCCGGAGCAACGCCCCCACGGGCCCCGGCGGTCAGGGCGGTCCCGGTGGTCAGAGTGGCCCCGGCGGTCCTGGTGGTCAGAGTGGTCCCGGTGGTCAGGGCGGTCCTGGTGGCCCCGGCGCCCCCTCCGGACGTCCCCCGCTTCCGCAGCGGGGCGACGGCCCGACCGTCGCTCCGCCGACCGGCGCCCCGGCCCGTGCCGACGGGGGCGCCCAGGGC
>NZ_JAHLEM010001375.1 GCF_018883605.1 Streptomyces niphimycinicus
CCGCCGCCGCCGCGAGGCCGAGGAGCTGCTCGCCGACGCCCGCGAGGAGGCGCAGGCCGAGCGGACGGCGGCGCGGGAGCAGAGCGAGGAGCTGCTGGCCGCCGCCCGGAACCGGGTCTCCGAGGCGCAGACCGAGGCGCAGCGGCTGGTCGAGGAGGCCGAGCGGCGCTCGGCCGATCTGGTGGCCGCCGCCGAGCAGACCGCGCAGCAGGTGCGGGACTCGGTCGCGGGGCTGCACGAGCAGGCCGAGCAGGACATCACGGCGCTGCGTACGGCCGCGGAGCACGCCGCGGAGCGGATGCGCGGCGAGGCGCAGGGCGAG
>NZ_JAHLEM010001376.1 GCF_018883605.1 Streptomyces niphimycinicus
AGGGCAAGGCGGCGCGGAGCCGCACGGCGCAGGGCAAGGCGGCACCGGGTACGACTGCACCGAGCCGCGCGGCGCCGAGCAAGGTGGCGCCGGGTACGACCGCGCCGGGCTGGGCGGCGGCGCCGAGCGGTTGGGGCGGCTCGGCGAGGCGATGGTGGTCCTCGCCTCCAGCGGTCTCGAACTGTCCAGGGAGGAGCTGCTCGACGCGCTCTGGCTGGCCGGTCGGCTGCCCGAGGACGGCGTGGAGCGGGCGCCCCTGGCCCGCGCGGTGACAGGTGGCGGGACGGCGCTGCCCGCCACCCGCCCCGAGCCCGCCCGTCCC
>NZ_JAHLEM010000139.1 GCF_018883605.1 Streptomyces niphimycinicus
CTTCGTCGAGATCGGCCCCGCCGGTGTGCTCTCCGCCATGGGCCAGGAGTGCCTGGCCGATGCCGATGCCGACGCTGATGCCTATGCCGACATCGACACCGCCGCGTTCGTTCCGCTGCTGCGCAAGGACCGGGGTGAGGCCGAGTCGCTGCTGGCCGGGGTCGGCCGGGTGCATGTCCACGGTGGCGAGGTGGACTGGGAGAAGGTGTTCGCGGGCCGTGGCGCCCGCCGGGTGGAGCTGCCCACGTACGCCTTCCAGCGGCAGCGCTACTGGCTGGACGCGCCCGCCACCGTGGGCGATGTGGCCTCGGCCGGTCTCGGCGCCGCCGGGCATCCGCTGCTGGGCGCCGCCGTCGAACTCGCGGGCACCGACGGCCTGGTGCTCACCGGGCGGCTGGCCACGCGCGGCCAGCCCTGGCTGGCCGACCACGCGGTCCTGGACACGGTGCTCTTCCCCGGCACCGCGTTCCTGGAACTCGCGATCCAGGCCGGTGACCAGGTGGGCTGCGACCGGGTCGAGGAGCTGACCCTCCAGGCGCCGCTCATCCTCCCCGAGCGCGGAGCCGTCACCCTGCAACTGGTGGTGGACGCGCCCGACGAGGACGGCCACCGCACACTGGACGTCTACTCCCGTCCCGAGGACGCGGATCGGGAGCTGCCGTGGACCCGGCACGCCACCGGTGTGCTGGCGGTCGGCGCCGCCGAGGGCTCCTACGACCTGGGCGGGGCGTGGCCACCGCCGGGCGCCGAGCCGATCGAGGTCGAGGACCTGTACGAGCGGTTCGCGGCGGGCGGCTTCGGCTACGGCCCCTCGTTCCAGGGACTGCGCGCGGCCTGGCTGCGCGGCGACGAGGTGTTCGCCGAGGTACGGCTGGCCCAGGAGCAGCAGTCCGCCGCCACCGGCTACGGGCTGCACCCGGCCCTGCTGGACGCCGCGCTGCACACCATCGCGCTCGCCCCGACGTTCCAGGACGGCGAGGGCCGGCTGCCGTTCTCCTGGACCGGGGTGTCGCTGCACGCCGCCGGGGCCGGAGAGGTACGGGTGCGGCTCACCCCGGGCGGCGCCGACACGGTGGCACTGACCGTGGCGGACTCCATCGGACGCCCGGTGGCCACCGTCGAATCGCTCGTGCTGCGCAAGCGGCCCGAACAGCTCGGCGACGCCGCCACCACCGGCGGTGACACGCTCTACCGGCTCGACTGGGTGGCCGCCGACACCTCCACCGCCGTGCCCGAGCGGTACCCCGCCGGGAGCTGGGGCCTGCTCGGCGACGACGACTTCAAGCTGGTCGGACTCGACGCGCACACCTACCGCGACCTGGCCGCGCTGCCCGCCGACCCGGCCGCCATGCCCGCCACCGTGCTGGTGCCCTGCGCACCGGAGCCACAGGGGGTGGCCGACGCCGTACGGACGGCGACCCACCGGGCGCTGGCGCTGGTCAGGGCCTGGCTGACCGAGGAGCGGTTCGCCGACTCCCGACTGGTGTTCATCACCCGGGGCGCGGTGGCCACCACGCCCGCCGCGGAGGTGCCCGACCTGGCCCACGCCGCCGTATGGGGCCTGGTGCGCTCCGCGCAGTCGGAGAACCCCGACCGGTTCGTCCTCGTCGACCTCGATGAGCACGAGGGGTCGGTGGGCGCCCTGCCGACCGCCCTCGCCCTGGACGAGCCGCAACTGGCGGTGCGCCAGGGTGACATCACGGTGCCCAGGCTCGCCACCACCCCCGTCCCCGACACCGCCCCGCCCGCCTGGGACCCCGAGGGCACGGTGCTGGTCACCGGGGCCACCGGCACCATCGGCGGGGTCATCGCCCGCCACCTGGTGGCCGAGGGCGGTGTGCGGCATCTGCTGCTCGCCGGCCGCCGCGGCCCGGACGCCGAAGGCGCCGCCGAACTCCGCTCCGAGCTAGCCGAGTTGGGCGCCGAGGTCACCCTCGCCGCCTGCGACGTGGCCGACCGGGAGGCGCTGGCGGCACTGCTGGCCACCGTCCCCGCCGCCCATCCGCTGACGGCCGTCGTGCACACGGCGGGCGTCCTGGACGACGGTGTGGTGTCCTCGCTCACCCCCGAGCGGATGGACAGCGTACTGCGGCCCAAGGTCGACGCCGCGCTCACCCTGTACGAGCTGACCCGCGACCTGGACCTGTCCGCGCTCGTCCTCTTCTCCTCCATCGCCGGCACCTTCGGCGGAATGGGCCAGGGCAACTACTCGGCGGCCAACGCCTTCCTCGACGCCTTCGCCCAGCACTGCCGCGCCCAGGGCCGCCCCGTCCAGTCGCATGCGTGGGGGCTGTGGGCCCAGCGCAGCGACATGACCGGCAAGCTGGCGGGCGCCGATCTGAACCGGCTGGCGCGCGGTGGCATCGTCCCGTTCTCCTCGGCGGACGGCGCCGGGCTCTTCGACGCCGCACGCGCCGTGGACGCCGCCGTCGTGCTGCCCATGCGGCTCGACACCGCGGGGCTCGGGGCGCGCTCCGGTGACGTACCGGCGCTGCTGCGCGGGCTGGTGAAGGCCGCGCCCGCCAGGCCCGCCCGCCGGACCGCCGCGGGAACGGGAGCGGGAGCCGGGGCCGCGTCCGCGCGGCCCGAGGGACTCAAGCAGCATCTCTCCAGCCTGCCGGAGGCCGAGCGCGGCCGGTTCCTGCTGGACCTGGTCCGTACGACCGTGGCCGGGGTGCTGGGCTTCGACTCGGTGGCCGCCGTCGACGCGGAACGAGGTCTGCTGGACCTCGGCTTCGACTCGCTCACCGCCGTCGAACTCCGCAACCAGCTCGGCAAGGCCACCGGTCGGCGGCTGCCGGTCACCCTGCTCTTCGACTACCCCACCTCCACGGCGATCGCCGCGTACCTGGAAGCCGAGATCGCCCCGGAGACCTTCACCGCCGCGTCGATGGCCTTTCCGGAACTCGACGCCCTGGAAAGCAATCTGGCCCGCGTCGCCACCGACGAGGAGGCGCGCAGCACGCTCGCCTCGCGTCTCCAGGACCTGCTGGTACGGCTCGGCCAGGGCCCGGAGGACGCGGAGGACGCGGTCGCCGGCCGCATCGACGCCGCCTCGGACGACGAGATCTTCGACTTCATCGAGAACGAACTCGGCCTGTCCTGACAGTACCCGGAGTTGGAATACAAAGAGATGGGCGGTAAACGGTGAGCGAGGCAAAGCTCCGCGACTACCTCAAGCGAGTGACCACGGATCTGCACCGCACTCGCCAGCGCCTTCAGGAGGCCGAGGCCAAGGACCACGAGCCCATCGCCATCGTCGGGATGGCCTGCCGCTACCCCGGCGGCGTGGCATCCCCGGAGGACCTGTGGGAGCTGGTGGCGAACGGCCGGGACGCGGTCACCGAGTTCCCCGCCGACCGGGGCTGGGACCTGGAGGCCCTCTACGACCCGGACCCGGACAAGCCGGGGACGAGCTATGCGCGGGAAGGCGGCTTCGTCACCGACGCCGACCACTTCGACCCGGCGTTCTTCGGCATCTCCCCGCGCGAGGCGCTGGCCATGGACCCCCAGCAGCGGCTGCTGCTGGAGACCGGGTGGGAGGCCCTGGAGCGGGCCGGGATCGACCCGGCCACGCTGCGCGGCAGCCGCACCGGGGTCTTCGCCGGGGTGATGTACCAGGACTACGCGACCCGGCTGCGCCAGGTGCCCGACGATGTCGAGGGATACGTCGGCAGCGGTGGCTCCGGCAGCATCGCCTCCGGCCGTATCGCCTACACCTTCGGGCTCGAAGGCCCCGCGGTCACCGTGGACACCGCCTGCTCGTCCTCGCTGGTGGCCCTGCACCTCGCCGCCCAGGCGCTGCGCCGCGGCGAGTGCGAACTCGCCCTCGTCGGCGGCTCGATGGTGATGTCCACACCGGTGGCCTTCGTGGACTTCAGCCGGCAGCGCGGGCTCGCCTCCGACGGCCGCTGCAAGGCGTTCGCCGCCTCCGCCGACGGCACCGGCTGGGGCGAGGGCGTGGGCATGCTGCTCGTGGAGCGGCTGTCCGACGCACGGGAGAACGGTCACCGGGTGCTCGCGGTCGTCCGCGGCTCCGCCACCAACCAGGACGGCGCCAGCAGCGGGCTCACCGCCCCCAACGGCCCCGCCCAGCAGCGCGTCATCCGGCAGGCACTGGCCGACGCCGGGCTCACCGCAGCCGATGTGGACGCGGTCGAGGCACACGGCACCGGCACCTCGCTCGGCGACCCCATCGAGGCCGGGGCCCTGCTCGCCACCTACGGCCAGGACCGCCCCGAGGACCGGCCACTGTGGCTCGGCTCCTTGAAGTCCAACATCGGCCACACCCAGGCCGCCGCGGGCGTCGGCGGGATCATCAAGACGGTGCTGGCGCTGCGCCACGGTGTGCTGCCCAAGACGCTGCACGCCGAGGAGCCGACCCCCAACGTCGACTGGGAGTCGGGCGCGGTACGGCTGCTGGCCGAGGCCAGAACGTGGCCCGAGCCGGACACCGAGCGGCCGCGCCGCGCCGCGGTGTCCGCCTTCGGATTCAGCGGCACCAACGCCCATGTGATCCTGGAGCAGGCCCCCGCCGAGGAGCCCGAGGAGCCCGAGGACAAGGACGAGACCGAGACCGAGGCCCCCGCGCCCGCCGCCTGTGACCTGGTGCCGTGGCCGCTGTCGGCACGCACCGAGGAGGCCCTGCGGGCCCAGGCCGCGCGACTGCGGTCGTATGTGGCGGACGCGCCCGAGCCGTCCCCCGTGGACATCGGCTACTCGCTGGCGCTCACCCGCTCCGCCTTCACCCACCGCGCGGTGGTCGTGGGGTCGAGCCGTGCCGAACTGCTGGGCGAACTCGACCGGTTGGCCTCCGGCGCCACGCCCGGCGCGGTGGCCGGTGCGGGCAAGACGGCGTTCCTGTTCACCGGGCAGGGCGCACAGCGGCTCGGCATGGGACGCGCCCTGCACACCGCCTTCCCGGTCTTCGCCGCCGCGTTCGACACCGTCTGCGCCGAACTCGACCGCCACCTGGACGGCCATGCCGAGCACGCGGTGCGCGACGTGGTCTTCGGCGAGGACGCCCAGTTGCTCGACCGGACCCTGTACACCCAGGCCGGCCTCTTCGCCGTCGAGGTGGCGCTGTACCGGCTGCTGGAGTCCTGGGGCGTGACCGCGGACTTCCTGGTCGGCCACTCGGTGGGCGAGCTGGCCGCGGCCCATGTGGCGGGCGTGTTCTCGCTGCCGGACGCCTGTGCGCTGGTCGCGGCCCGGGGCCGGCTGATGGACGCGCTGCCCGCCGGCGGCGCGATGGTCTCGCTTCAGACCGGCGAGGCCGAGGTGCTGCCCCATCTGGCGGGCCACGAGGACCAGGTGGCCCTGGGCGCGGTCAACGGCCCGGCCGCCACGGTGATCTCCGGCGACGAGAAGGCCGTCCTGCGGATCGCGGAAGCGGTGGGCGTCAAGAACAAGCGGCTGCGGGTCGGCGTCGCCGCCCACTCGCCGCTGGTGGAGCCCATGCTCGAGGAGTTCGCCAAGGTCGTCGGCGAGCTGTCCTACGGCACGCCCCGGATCGCGGTGGTGTCCAATGTGACCGGCCAGGCGGCGGCCGAGGAGCTGTGCACGCCCGACTACTGGGTGCGCCATGTGCGGCAGCCGGTCCGGTTCCAGGACGGCATGCGGTTCCTTGAGGACCAGGGTGTGACCCGCTGTGTGGAGCTGGGCCCGGTCGGTGTGCTGTCCGTGATGGGACAGGAGTGCGTCTCCGACGCCGATGCCGTCGCGTTCGTTCCGCTGCTGCGCAAGGACCGGGGTGAGGCCGAGTCGCTGCTGGCCGGGGTCGGCCGGGTGCATGTCCACGGTGGCGAGGTGGACTGGGAGAAGGTGTTCGCGGGCCGTGGCGCCCGCCGGGTGGAGCTGCCCACGTACGCCTTCCAGCGGCAGCGCTACTGGCTGGACGGCGCCGACCGGGCCGGTGACGTGACCTCCGCGGGTCTCGGCGCCGCCGGGCATCCGCTGCTGGGCGCCGCCGTCGAACTCGCCGACACCGACGGCCTGGTGCTCACCGGCCGGCTGTCCCTGGCCACCCAGCCCTGGCTGGCCGACCACGCCGTCTCCGGCACGGTCCTCTTCCCCGGTACCGCGTTCCTGGAACTCGCGATCCAGGCCGGTGACCAGGTCGGCTGCGACCAGATCGAGGAGCTGACCCTCCAGGCGCCGCTCATCCTCCCCGCCCGTGGCGCGCTCACCCTCCGGGTGACCGCCGGAGAACCCGACGAGAGCGGACGGCGCCCGCTGAACGTGCACTCCCGCCCCGAGGGCGCCGGGTTCGGCGAGCCGTGGACCCCGCACGCCACCGGCACCCTCGCCACCGCCGCCCCGGCCACCCCAGCGGAGCTGACCGCGTGGCCTCCGGCGGACGCCACCGAACTCGACGTCAGCGACATGTACGAGCGGTACGCGGCGGGCGGCTTCGGCTACGGCCCCTCGTTCCAGGGGCTGCGGGCCGCCTGGCTGCGCGGCGACGAGGTGTTCGCCGAGATACGGCTGGCCCAGGAGCAGCGGTCGGCCGCCGCCGCGTACGGGATCCACCCGGCGCTGCTCGACGCCTCCCTGCACGGCATCGCGCTCGGCACCCTCTTCGCCGGAGAGGACCCCGAAACGGCGCAGGGGCGGCTGCCGTTCTCCTGGACCGGGGTGTCGCTGCACGCCGCCGGGGCCGACGAGGTGCGGGTGAGGATCTCCCCGGCCGGGGAGGACACCGTGGCGCTCGCGGTGGCCGACCCCACCGGCCGCCCGGTGGCCACCGTCGAGGGACTGCTGCTGCGGAAGATGACCGGCGATCAGCTCAGCGGCGCCCGCGCCGCGAGCAACGAGGCACTGTTCCAGCTCGACTGGCCCGCGCTCGCCGGTTCCGCCCCGGCCACCCCGCTGACCCGGGCCGCGCTGGTCGGCGACGACGCACTGGAGGTGACCGAGAGCCTCTTCGCGGCCGGGGTCCACCTGGAGTCGTATGTCGACCTGGAGTCGCTGGGCGCGGCCGTCGACGCCGGTACGGCCGCCCCCGCGGCGGTCCTGGTGTGCGGCCAGGCCGGGCCGGGCGAACCGGCCGACGCGGTACGGGCCTCCCTGGGCACCGCCCTGGAGCTGGCCCGGAGCTGGGCGGCCGATGAGCGGTTCGCCGACTCCCGGCTGGTGTTCATCACCCGGGGCGCCGTGGCCACCGCGCCCGGCGCGGACGTCACCGATCTGCCCGGCGCCGCCGTGTGGGGCCTGGTGCGCTCGGCGCAGTCCGAGAACCCCGACCGGTTCACCCTCGTCGACCTCGACGAGCACGAGGAGTCCGTACGGGCCCTCCCGGCGGTCCTCCCCTTGGATGAGCCGCAGCTCGCGCTGCGCGCCGGCCAGGCGCACACCCCGCGGCTCGCCCGCGCCCAGGGCGAGACCGGCGCCACCCGCGCGCTGGACCCCGAGGGCACCGTTCTGATCACCGGCGCCACCGGTACCCTCGGCGGGCTGCTCGCCCGCCATCTGGTGACCCGGCACGGCATCCGCCATCTGCTGCTGACCAGCCGCCGGGGACCGGCCGCCGAGGGCGCCGACCGGCTGCGGGACGAGCTGACCGCGCTCGGCGCCACCGTGACCGTGGCGGCGTGCGACACCGCCGACCGGGACGCGGTGGCCGCCCTGGTGGCCCAGGTGCCCGGCGACCACCCGCTGACCGGGGTGTTCCACACCGCGGGGGTACTGGACGACGGGGTGCTCTCCTCGCTCACCCCCGAGCGGATGGACACGGTGCTGCGGCCCAAGGCCGACGCCGTACTCCACCTCCACGAGGCCACCCGGGAGCTGGACCTGGCCGCGTTCGTGCTCTTCTCCTCGGCCGCCGGGGTGCTCGGCGGCGCCGGACAGGGCAACTACGCGGCCGCCAACGGCTTCCTCGACGCCTTCGCACAGGCCCGCAGGGCGCGGGGGCTGCCCGCCCACTCCCTCGCCTGGGGGCTGTGGGCGCGGACCAGCACGATGACCGGAACGGCGGACACGGCCGGGGCCGCCCGCTCGGGCGTGGCAGCGCTCAGCTCCGAACAGGGCATGGAACTGCTCGACACCGCCCTCGCCCTGGACACCCCACTGCTCATCCCGATGCGGCTCGACCTCGCGGCACTGCGCGCGAACGCCGGATCCGGCTCGGTGCCACTGCTGCTGCGCGGACTGGTGCGGGCACCGGCGCGCCGGGCGGGCGCCAACGCGCGCACCGGCTCGCCGGGCGGCGACTCCGCGCTGCGGGACCGGCTCGCCGGGCTGTCCGAGGCCGAACAGGACGCCGTACTGGTGGAGTTGGTGCGGACGCAGGTGGCCACCGTGCTCGGCCACCCGGACCCGTCCGCCATCGGCGCCACCCATGAGTTCGTGGACTCCGGCTTCGACTCGCTCACCGCGGTCGAGCTGCGCAACCGGCTGAATGTGGCCACCGGGCTGCGGCTTCCCGCCACGCTCGTCTTCGACCACGAGACGCCCACCGATCTGGCCGCCCGGCTCCGCTCGGACCTGGCCGCGGCCCGGCAGTCGGGCCCGTCCGCGGAGACGCCCACGGGCCCGACGGCAGCCGCCGCGGGTGAGTCCACCACGCTGAGCGCGCTCTACACCCAGGCGTTCGAGACCGGGAAATGGAAAGAGATCTTCGACCTGCTGCACGCCACCGCGGCGCTGCGGCCCCGGTTCAGCGCCACCTCCGAACTGGAGAAGCTGCCGACGCCGGTCAGGCTCAGCAAGGGCCCGGCCGAGCAGCACATGTTCTGCTTCTCCTCGTGCCTGGCGGTCGCGGGCATCCACCAGTACGCGCGGTTCGCGGCCTCGCAGCGGGGCCGGCGCGATGTGTCGGCGCTCGCGCTGCCGGGCTTCGGCCGCGGTGAGCCCCTTCCGGAGACGGCGGACGCGGTGGTCGCCGCCCAGGCCGAGGCGGTGGCGCAGGCCGCGGACGGGGCGCCGATCGTGCTGCTGGGCTCCTCGGCGGGCGGCTGGTTCGCCCATGCGGCGGCGGGACATCTGGAGCGGATGGGCATCCGGCCGACCGCGGTGGTGCTGGTGGACACGTATGTGCCCAAGAGCAGCATCCTCAACCAGTTCGGGCTCTCGCTCATGGACGGGATGACCGAGCGCGAGGGCGTGTTCGTCACCATGGACGACGACCGGCTGTCGGCCATGGGCTGGTATCTCAACCTCTTCGGAAGCTGGGATCCCGAGCCGATCGCCACCCCCACCCTTCTCGTGCGCGCGCTGGAGCCGCTGTCCACCGGTTCGCTGAAGCTGGAGGAGCTGCCCGACTGGCGGTCCTTCTGGGAACTGCCGCACGACATCGTCGATGTGCGCGGCAACCACTTCACCATGATGGAGGACCACTCCCTCCCCACCGCCCAGGCCATCGAGGACTGGCTGGAGTCCCTGCCGCGCGACGGCGCCTGACTCCGCCCCGCACCCGCCGCCGAGGCGCCCTCCCGCACCGCGAAAGGGCCGAGGCGCCCTCCGAGCACCGCGAAAGGAACGACGACCATGGCGATGCCCGTCACCGATGAGAGCCTGTGGTTCCGCAGGTTCCATCCGCGTCCGGAGGCCGAGGTCAGCCTGGTCTGCCTGCCGCACGCCGGAGGAGCGGCCAGCTTCTACTTCCCCCTCTCCGAGCTGCTGCCGCCGACCGTGGAGGCGCTGGCCGTCCAGTACCCGGGGCGGCAGGACCGCCGCCATGACACGCCCATCGAGAACATCCACGAGATGGCGCGTGAGATCTTCCAGGCGCTGACGCCACTGGCGGCACACCGGCCGATCGCGCTGTTCGGCCACAGCATGGGCGCGAGCGTGGCGTTCGAGCTGGCCCGGCTGCTCGAAGGGGAGCTGGGGACCGTGCCCGTGACGCTCTTCGCCTCGGGCCGGCCCGCACCCTCACACCACCGGAGCCTGGACATCCACCGGCGCGACGACGCCGGGCTCATCGCCGAGCTCCAACTGGTCAGCGGGACCGACTCGCGCATCCTCGGCGACGCCGAACTGCTGCGGCTGACCCTGCCGGCCATCCGCAGCGACTACAAGGCGGCCGAGACCTATGAGTACCGGCCCGGCGCCAGGCTGCGCTGCGACATCGTGGGGCTCGCCGGCGACGGCGACATCCGCGTCAGGGCCCCGGAGATGGCGGGCTGGCGGGAGCACACCGCCGGCTCCTTCCGGCTGGAGGTCTTCTCCGGCGGCCACTTCTACCTGGGTGAACAGAAGGCCGCGGTGGCCGGAGTCATCACGGACACCCTGCGGGCGGCCACCTCCCGCCCCCGACGACCTATCGACTGAGAGAGAACCGACGATGCGTATCCTTTTCGCCACGGTGTCCGAGAAATCGCACCTGTTCACCATGGTCCCGCTCGCCTGGTCGCTGGCCGCGGCCGGCCACGAGGTGCATGTCGCCAGCAACCCCGCGCTGACCGAGCACATCAAGAGCACCGGTCTGACGGCCGTCTCCGTCGGCACGGACCACAATCTCCACGAGATGCTGACGGAGAACCGCGACTCGCTGGAGAACCCGCTGTCCGACTGGTCCGCTCCGGACCTCGATCAGCACTCCTGGGAACAGGTGCTGATGAAGTTCAAGGTCAGCGTGATGTTCGCGTACCAGACCTACAACGACTGCATGGTGCACGAACTGGTGGCCTACGCCCGCGACTGGCAGCCCGACCTGGTCATCTGGGACCCGGTCAGCTATGCGGGCCCGGTGGCCGCCCGGGTCGTGGGCGCCGCCCATGCCCGGCTGCTGTGGTGCATCGACATCTACTCCAAGATGCGTGAGGTGTTCCTGACCCGCCTCGCGGAGCAGCCCGAGGAGCGCCGCGAGGACCCGATGGCCGACTGGCTCGGCGGCGTCCTCGCCCGCTACGACCGCACCTTCGACGAGGAGGTGGTGGTCGGTCAGTGGACCATCGACCAGATCCCCACCAGCCTCCAGCTTCCGCTGTCGGTCCACCGGGTCCCGGTCCGCTATCTGCCCTACAACGGCCCCTGTGAGATCCCGGACTGGCTGCGCGAGGTCCCCGAGCGGCCGCGGGTCGTGCTGACCTCCGGCGTCTCCGCACGGGCCGCCCTGGGCGGCACCTTCATGCCGGTCACCGACATCATCGACACGCTCGGGACCATGGACATCGACGTGGTGGCCGCGCTGCCGCCCGAGGAGGTCGCGGCCCTGGAGAAGATCCCCGCCAACACCCGCATCGTCGACTTCGTCCCGCTGCACGCCCTGCTGCCCGGCGCCGCGGTCCTCATCCACCACGGCGGCTTCGGCTCCTGGGGCACCGCACTGGTCAACGGCGTACCGCAGTTCATCCCCACCATCCGCTACGGCGACTGGTGGAACAAGGCCACCAGTCTCCACGAGGCCGGTGCGGGACTGGCCGTGCACGCCTCCGAGCTGACCACCGAGGTGCTGCGGGAGAGCGTCCAGCGGCTGCTGGGGGACGCCACGTACAAGGAGACCGCCGAGCGGCTGCGGGAGGAGAACCTGCACACCCCCACCCCGCACGATGTGGTGCCGGTGCTGGAGAAGCTCACCATGGAGCACAGCCGATGAAGGTGCGCGAGCTGGCGGTCTCCGGGGCCTATGAGTTCAGCCCGGACGTCCACCGCGACGAGCGCGGCGCGTTCGTCGCCCACTACACCGAAGCGGCCTTCGCCGCGGCCGTCGGCCATCCGCTGCGGCTGGGCCAGAACCACCACAGCGTCTCCCGGCGCGGCGCGGTCCGCGGGGTGCACTACGCGGACGTACCCCCGGGCCAGGCCAAGATGGTGACCTGCACCAGCGGCGAACTCCTCGATGTGGTGGTGGACCTGCGGGTGGGCTCGCCCACCTTCGGCCACTGGGACAGTGTGCGCCTGGACCCGATCTCGTACCGGGCGGTGTATCTGGAGGAGGGCCTCGGCCACGCCTTCATCGCGCTGCGGGACGACACCGTGGCGGCCTATCTGAACTCGGCGGAGTACAACCCGGGAGCCGAGCACGAGATCAACCCCTTCGACCCGGCGCTCGGCCTGCCCTGGCCCACGGACCTGGAGTATCTGGTCTCCCAGCGGGACCGGAACGCCCCCGGGCTGGCCGAGGCCGAACGGGCGGGGCTGCTGCCGTCCTACGAGGTGTGCCGGGCGCTGCACCCCCGGCGTGACTGACCCGGCCGTGGCGTACCCCCCTCCACCGATCGGTTGATGCGGCCGGTCAGCCGGTGGGTGGAGGGAGGATCAGCCCGCCGGGCAGCCGATGGGCCGATCCGCGGGGGATACCCGCTTCCTACGGTGGAAGAGTGAAGGAACCGAAGCGAGGAGGACCCGGCCGATGCCGCTGATCGAGGTCAGTAACCTGCGGAAGGAATACCGCAATCACGTCGCGGTACAGGACGTGTCCTTCTCCGTGGAGGAGGGCGAGATCTTCGGCATCCTGGGCCCCAACGGCGCGGGCAAGACCACCGCCGTGGAGTGCATCGAGGGGATGCGCAAACGGGACGGCGGCGAGATCTCCGTGATGGGCCTGGACCCGCTGAAGGACCTCGCCGAGCTGCGCGAGTCCATCGGGATCCAGCTCCAGCAGAGCGAACTGCCCCCCAAGATGAAGGTGTGGGAGGCGCTCGAGCTCTACAGCACCTTCTACCGCGACCCCGTCGACTGGCGCGAACTCATCAAGGACTGGGGCCTGTCGGGCAAGGCCGACACCCCCTACGGATCGCTGTCCGGCGGACAGCAGCAGCGGCTGTCCATCGCCCTCGCCCTGGTCGGCAACCCCAGGATCGCCGTCTTCGACGAGCTGACCACCGCACTGGACCCGCACGCCCGGCGCGAGACCTGGAAGCTGATCGAGAAGGTCAGGGAGCAGGACGTGACCGTGCTGCTGGTCACCCACTTCATGGAGGAGGCCGAGCGGCTCTGCGACCGGATCGCCATCATCGAATCCGGCCGGGTCGTCGCCCTGGACACCCCCTCCGGACTGGTGTCCCGGGTCGATGAACAGCAGATCATCCGCTTCAAGCCGTCCGTGCCGATGGACGACGAACTGCTGACCTCACTGCCCGAGGTGAGCAGTGTGACCCGGTCCAAGTCCCAGGTGACGGTGGTCGGCAAGGGCAATGTCGTCTACGCGGTGATCTCCGTCCTGGCCCGCAACCAGATCGTGGCGAACGAACTCCGCCTGGAGCAGGCGAGTCTCGATGACGCCTTTGTCGCCCTGACCGGCTCCAAGCCCGCCAACTGAACCGCCGAGGAGATCTCTGCCATGTCCGGGCGCACCAAGCTCACCTTCGTCGAGAGCAAGCTGTTCCTGCGCGATCCCACCGCGGTGTTCTTCGTCATCGCACTGCCGATCATGCTGCTGGCCATCTTCCACTTCGTCACCACCAAGTCCAATGACGACGCCGCCACCAAGGAGTCGATGGCCGCGTTCGTCCCCGCGATGGCGATGTCGCTGTGTCTGACCATGCTGGCCCTCAACCTGCTGCCCACCACGCTGGCGACCTACCGGGAGAAGGGCATCCTGCGGCGGCTGGCCGCGAGCCCCGTCCACCCGGGAAATCTGCTGATCGCCCAGCTCTTCATCAACCTGGTCACCGCGGCGGTCTCCGCCGTGCTGGTGCTCATCGTCGGCAAGGCCGCCTTCGACACCAAGCTGCCCGGCGACGTCCCCGCCTTTCTGATCAGCTTCGCCCTGGGCACCTGGGCGCTGTTCTCCATCGGCCTGGTGATCGCGGCCATCGCGCCGAGCAGCAAGTCGGCCACCGCGATGGGCCTTTCCCTGCTCTTCCCCAGCCTCTTCTTCGGCGGGGCGTTCCTCCCCAAGGAGGATCTGCCCGAGACCGTGTCAACCATCGGCGACTACACCCCGCTGGGCGCCGCGTTGCAGGCCCTGCGCGACTCCTGGGAGAACCAGTGGCCGCAGGCGCTGCATCTGACCGTCCTCGGGGTGATCGCGGTGGCCGCCACCGCCGCCGCGGCCAAGCTGTTCCGCTGGGAGTGAGGTGAGCGCGTCCAAGGACGACGGCGGACGGTGGGAGCGGCACTCCGACATCCTGTTCGGAGGGCTGCCCTACCTTCTGCTGTTTCTGTCCACGGCCCTGAGCGTGGTCCACGGCCCGCCACCGGCCCGGCGGCTGCTCACCACGCTCGGCCTGGCGGCGCTGGCCGCCCTGTGGATCCTGGGCACCTACACCCTGCCGACCGGCCGCCGCAGCAGACAGCCGTACGGCATGGCGCGGACGGCCGTCTACTTCACCGGGCTGCTCGCCCTCTCCGCCGCGCTGTTGGCACGGGACCAGGTGTTCATGGTCTTCGCCGCCACCGGATTCCTCCAGGCGCTGGTGCTGCTGCCGACGGTCTGGGCGCTGGTGTCCGTGGCGGCCACCTCGTTCGTCGTCAACACCGTGCCGGACGGCTTCCCGAGCCCCACGACCGGCGCCGTGGTCGGCTATATCGCCGCCATCGCCTTCCAGACCGTGGTGATCGGCTGGATCAATCTGCTGTCGAGCCGGCTGAACGAACAGCATCAGCGGCGCAAACGGACCGTGGCCGAACTCCGGTCGGCGCTCAAGGAGAACGCCGGGCTCCACACCCAGTTGATCACCCAGGCGCGGGAGGCCGGAGTGCTGGACGAGCGCCAGCGGATGGCGGGGGAGATCCATGACACCCTCGCCCAGGGGCTGGCCGGCATCATCCGGCAACTGGAGGCCGCCGAACACGCCGAAGGCGACCGCGAGGTGTGGCGCCGCCATCTCGTCGCGGCCAAGGACCTGGCCCGGGACAGCCTGGCCGAGGCGCGCCGGTCGGTCCAGGCCCTGCGCCCCGAGCAACTGGAGTCCCGGACGCTGCCCGACGCCCTGGAGTGCCTGGTCGAGGGCTGGTCACGGGGGCGGGAGGCGAAGGTCGCGTTCGAGACGACCGGGACCGCCACCCCCGTCCACGCCGAACTGGAGGCCACGCTCTACCGGGTGGCGCAGGAGGCACTCGCCAATATCGCCAAGCACGCCGAGGCGTCGAAGGTGGGCATCACCCTGTCGTACATGGAGGACGTGGTCGTCCTCGATGTGCTCGACGACGGCGTCGGATTCGACCCCGCCGCCGCGGAGGCCGCCGCCGGCACCTCCGGTGACCACGGGCTGGGGCTTGTGGCGATGCGGCGCCGACTGGGCCGGGTCGCCGGTACGTTGGACATCGAAAGCGCCCGTGGCGAGGGCACCGCCATCAGCGCGGCCGTCCCCGTCATCCCCCAGGAAGCCGGTGCATGAGCGGAATCACCCCCAGCGGTCACCCCCACGGCGGCAGCACCCCCAGCGGTAGTCCCCACGGCGGTAGCACCCCCCGCGGCAACCCCCACGGCGGCGGCGCCCACCGCCCCGCCGCCGCGCCCATCCGCATCCTCATCGTGGACGACCACCCCGTGGTCCGCGACGGGCTGCGCGGGGTGCTGGAGCGGGACCCCGACTTCACGGTGATCGGCGAGGCCGGTGACGGCGCCGAGGCCGTCGAACTGTACGAACGGCAGTCGGCCGATGTGGTCCTGATGGATCTGCGCATGCCCCGGATGGGCGGGGTCGAGGCCATCAAACGGCTGCTGCGCGGTGACCCGGAGGCCCGGATCCTGGTGCTGACCACCTATGACACCGACAGCGACGTCATGGGCGCCCTGGCCGCCGGGGCGACCGGCTATCTCCTCAAGGACACCCCGCGCGAGGAGCTGACCCGCGCCGTGCGGTCCGCCTCCTCGGGCCAGTCCGTCCTCTCGCCCGCGGTCACCGGACGGGTTCTCGGCCAGGTCCGTAAACCCACCCAGGGGCCGCTGAGCGACCGTGAACTCCAAGTGCTCAGACTTATCGCGGACGGGGCCACGAATCGACAGGCCGCGGCGGCATTGTTCATCAGCCAGGCGACGGTGAAGACACATCTGCTGCATGTCTACGAGAAACTCGGGGTGAAGGATCGCGCGGCAGCGGTCAGCGAGGCCCATAAACGCCATCTATTCCAATGACATCGCAGGTCGGAGCCGTGATAGGGGTGGCCGATAGGGGTGGATCAGGGTAGGGGTTGTTCCGCTCGAAGCGGCGCCAATACGGTGGCGATATGGGCCACATGCGAGATCGGCAGGCCGTTGTGATCGGCGGCACCGGATTCATCGGGCGACATATCTGTAGGGCGCTCACCAAACGCGGATATGAAGTCCTGGCAATAGCGAGAAAACCCGCTGAACCCATTCCCGGAGTCGCATTCCTGCCTCTTGACGCGGTAACCGCGCCGAGCGACGACATCGCCCGGGCCGCGAAGTCCGCCGATCTCGTCGTCAACGCCGCGGGCGACAGTTGGGAGGGCGACGAGGCGAGCATGACGGCCTCGCACATCCCGCTCGTCGACCGGCTGGTGGACGCCTCGGCGACGCTCCCCAGACGGCCGCGGCTGGTCCATCTGGGGTCGGTGCACGAGTACGGCCCGGTCCCCGACGGCACGGCCATCACCGAGGACCACCCC
Source organism: Streptomyces niphimycinicus (assembly GCF_018883605.1). Lineage (GTDB taxonomy): Bacteria > Actinomycetota > Actinomycetes > Streptomycetales > Streptomycetaceae > Streptomyces > Streptomyces niphimycinicus. The sequence goes on from NZ_JAHLEM010000139.1 coordinate 16,465, forward strand.
ACCGCCCCCCACACCCCCTACGCCCGCACCAAGCTCGTCGGCAGCCGGATCGTCCTGGGCGCGGCGGACGCGGGCCGCATCGACGGCTGTGTTCTGCGCGTCACCAACGTCTGCGGACCGGGCACCCCCCGGGGCAGCTTCCTCGGCGGACTCGCCCACCGGCTGCGCCGGACCACGAAGGACGCTCCGCTCTCCCTCACCCTCGTCGACGACCAGCGGGACTTCATCGACGTCCGCGATGTCGCCGAGGCCGTGGCGCTGGCCGCGAGCAGCCCGGTGACCGGCCGGGCGATCAACATCGGGCAGGGCGACGCCTCCAGCATGCGCGAACTGGCCTGGCTGCTGATCTCCGCCTCCCAGGTCCCCACGGAGCTGGTGCGCGAGGAGAGCGGCGCCGTGCAGAGCAAGGGCGGCAGTTGGACCCAGGCCGACATCCGCCTCGCCCGGCGGCTCCTGGGCTGGTCCCCGAAGGTGGCCCTGAAGGAATCCCTCCACGACCTCTGGGCCACCTCCGCCACCTCGAGCCGACCGGCTGCCGCGGCGGCCCGTACCGAAGGACACTGATGGAGTACACCTATCTCGGACGTACCGGCCTCAAGGTGAGCCGGGTGTGCCTGGGCACCCTGAACCTCGGGGTCAGGGCGAGCGACGAGGAGAGCCACGCGATCCTGGACACCGCCCTGGACCGCGGGGTCAACTTCGTCGACACCGCCAACCAGTACGGCTGGCAGAAGCACAAGGGCTACACCGAGGAGTTCCTCGGCGGCTGGTTCGCCCAGGGAGGCGGCCGGCGCGAGAAGGTCGTGCTGGGCACCAAGGTGTTCAACCCGATGAGCGACTGGCCCAATGACTCGGGGCTGTCCGCCCGGCACATCATCGCCTCGTGCGAGGACTCGCTGCGGCGGCTGGGCACCGACTGGATCGACCTGTTCCAGATGCACCACATCGACCGCCATGCCCCCTGGGAGGAGGTGTGGCAGGCGATGGAGACGCTGACCCGGCAGGGCAAGGTGCGCTACGTCGGCTCGTCCAACTTCGCCGGCTGGCATATCGCCGAGGCCCAGGAGGCCGCCGCCCGCCGCCACTTCCTCGGCATCGTCTCCGAGCAGAGCGTCTACAACCTCGTCACCCGCCATATCGAACTGGAGCTGATCCCCGCCGCCCAGCGGTACGGGGTCGGGGTGCTCGCCTGGTCCCCGCTGCACGGCGGACTGCTCAGCGGGGCGCTGCGCAAGCTGGCCGAGGGCACCGCGATGAAGACCGCCCAGGGCCGGGCGGCCCAGGCGCTGGAGGTCCACCGGGACGCCGTCGCCGCGTACGAGAAGCTGTGCGACGGCCTCGGCGCCGACCCGGCCGAAGTGGGGCTGGCCTGGGTGATGGGCCGCCCCGGCATCACCGCGCCGGTCATCGGGCCGCGCGGCCTGGACCAGCTCGAAGGGGCGTTCAAGGCCATGGAGCTGACGCTGTCCGACGAGGTGCTGACCGAACTGGACCGGCTGTTCCCGCCGATCGGCAACGGCGGCCCCGGGCCGGAGGCATGGGCGTGGTGAAAACGCTCCAGGAGCGGCTGATCCGCTCGGCCGCCACCGTCGACAGCTCGGTGACCCTGCTCGCCGACTTCCAGCGCTGGTTCCGGGAGCGCGTCGACGCCGACGAATCCCGGGTCGAGATCATTCCGTTCGAGCAGATGCGCGGCTGGGCCTTCGCACCGGGCACCCACAACCTCGTCCATGAGACCGGCCGGTTCTTCAGCGTCGAGGGCATCCGGGTGCGGATGCCGGGGGCGCCGGTGGAGGAGTGGCGCCAGCCGATCCTCCACCAGCCGGAGATCGGCATCCTCGGCATCCTGGTCAAGGACTTCGACGGCGTACCGCACTTCCTGATGCAGGCCAAGATGGAGCCGGGCAACCACGGTGGGCTTCAGCTCTCGCCCACCGTCCAGGCGACCCGCAGCAACTACACCCGGGTGCACAAGGGCCGGGCCGTGCCGTATGTGGAGTACTTCCAGCAGGCCGAACGGCACCGGGTGCTCGCCGATGTCCGCCAGTCGGAGCAGGGCAGTTGGTTCTTCCACAAGCGCAACCGCAACATGCTGGTCGAGGTCGCACCGGAGACGGACGTCGAGCTGCGCGACGGCTTCCGCTGGCTGACGCTGGGCCAGTTGCACCATCTGCTGGCCGTGGAGGACCTGGTGAACATGGACGCGCGCAGCGTCCTGGCCTGTCTGCCGCACTCCCCGTCGGCCCCCCAGGAGACGGCCTTCCCGGCCTCCCGGGCCCACCGCCGCCACCGCGACGCCGACATCCTGAGCTGGATCACCGGACTGCGCACCGAGCGCGAGGTGTTCACCGAGCGGATACCGCTGCGGGAGACGGCAAGCTGGCACCGCAGCACCCATCGGATCTCCCACGAGAGCGGTCGCTTCTTCAGCGTGATGGCCGTGGACGTGACCGCGGGCGGCCGTGAGGTGGGCGGCTGGACCCAGCCCATGATCGAGCCCCATGGCCCGGGCGTGGCGGCCTTCCTGCTGGCCTACGCCGACCAGGTGCCGCATGTGCTGGTGCAGGCCCGCGCCGAACCCGGCTACACGGATGTGGTGGAGCTGGCCCCCACCGTGCAGTGCACACCGCGCAACTACACCCATCTGCCCGAGGGGGCCACCCCGCCGTTCCTCCACGAGGTGGTGGAGGCACCGGCCGAACGGGTGCGGTTCGACACCGTGCTCTCCGAGGAAGGCGGCCGGTTCTTCCACGCCTTCAATCGCTATCTCATCGTGGAAACCGAGATGAGCGCCGTCCCCGAGGAGCCGTCGCACTACCGCTGGATGGCCGTGCGTCAGTTGCTCGACCTGATACGCCACAGCCATTACGTCAATGTCGAAGCCCGCACGCTCATCGCCTGTCTGCACTCCCTGGCGGTATAGGGGGCCGCCTAGGGGGGCCGGACCTGGGCGGACGTAGGGGTTATTCGGATCGTGGCCACTGCCATAGCCTCCGGGACACAGACGGCTCGGGGCGGTACATCGGAGGACACGTCATGCAGGACATCATCAGCGCCATGCTGGCAGAGGATGCGGTGGCCGCGGATTTCGCCGCCTTGAGCGTGCCCGAGTCCTATCGGGGCGCGGTGATCCTCAAAGAGGAATCCGAGATGTTCGAGGGCATGGCCACCAAGGACAAGGACCCCCAGAAGTCGCTCCACATCCGTGAGGTGCCCACGCCCGAACCGGGCCCGGGCGAGGCGGTGATCGCGGTCATGGCCGGCGCGATCAACTACAACACCGTGTGGAGCGCCATCTTCGAGCCGATGCCGACCTTCGGCTTCCTGGAGCGGTACGCACGGACCGACGACCCCGGAGCGGCCCGCCACGACCAGCCCTACCACGTCCTCGGCTCCGATCTGGCCGGTGTGGTGCTGCGCACCGGGCCGGGGGTGCGCCACTGGAAGCCCGGCGACCGGGTGGTGGCCCACTGCCTGTCCATCGAACTGCGCTCACCGGACGGCCACGACGACAGCATGCTCGACCCCGAGCAGCGCATCTGGGGCTTCGAGACCAACTTCGGCGGGCTCGCCGAGCTCTCGCTGGTCAAGGCCAATCAGCTCATGCCGATGCCCGCCCACCTCACCTGGGAGGAGGCCGCGTCCTCGGGCCTGGTCAACTCCACGGCATACCGGCAGCTCGTCTCCCGCAACGGCGCCCAGATGAAGCAGGGCGATGTGGCCCTCATCTGGGGCGCGGCCGGTGGCCTCGGCTCGTACGCCACCCAACTGGCCGTCAACGGCGGGGCCATCCCGGTGTGCGTGGTCTCCGGGCAGCGCAAGGCCGAACTCGTCCGCTCCATGGGGGCCGAGCTGGTCATCGACCGGGCCGAGGAGGGCTATCGGTTCTGGAAGGACGCGTCCACGCCCGACCCCAAGGAGTGGAAGCGCTTCGGTGCCCGGATCCGCGAACTGACCGGCGGCGACGATCCGGACATCGTCCTGGAGCACCCCGGCCGGGAGACCTTCGGCGCCAGTGTGTACGTGGCGCGGCGCGGCGGAACGATCGTCACCTGCGCCTCGACGTCCGGCTACCGCCATGAGTACGACAACCGCTATCTGTGGATGGCGCTCAAGCGCATCATCGGCACCCACTTCGCCAACTACCGGGAGGCATGGGCGGCCAACCGGCTGATCGAGAAGGGGATGGTGCACCCCACGCTCTCCAAGGTCTATCCGCTCGCGGCGGTCGGCACGGCCACCCAGGACGTCCACCGCAACCGCCACTCCGGGAAGGTCGGCGTCCTGTGCCTGGCCCCGGAGGAGGGCCTGGGCGTGCGCGATCCGGAGCTGCGCGAGCGCCATCTGCCGTCCATCAACCGCTTCCGCCAGGACTGAACCGGTCCACGGCCGCGGTCAGGCCGCGGTCAGGCCGAGGTCAGGCCGCGGACGGCGCCACCGGCCGCCAGGGCGCGAACGGGCTCGCCCCGCGGGGCAGCACTTTGGCCAGCTCCGGGCAGTGCCGCAGGATCACCGAGGTCATACTGGACTTCTCCACCCAGTCCAGCCCCAGCGGGGTGTACACCTCGGGCCGGAAGTCCACGGTCAGAAGGCGATCGTCCTGAATCCGCCGGATGGCCATCAGCAGCAGGACATGGCACGCCGTCTCGCTGAAGCCGGACCCCTCGGGCGGATTCTCCGCGAACAGCCCCACCATGGCGTCGATCTCATTGACGGAGGCGTAGACCTCCTCGAGCCGCGCGACCGCGTCCTGATCGGGGGACAGTTGCTCGAAGGAGCGGATCCGCGGTCTGCCCAGCCGGGCCCGGAAGTCGTTGTACCGCGGTACGCCCCGCCGCCGGGCCCGCATCAGATCCACCACCGGCAGATCGAGGAGCTCGCCGTCCCGCTCGCAACGCCGCAGCGCGCGCGGGCAGTTGCGCAGAGTGATCGCGCCCGGATGGGCGATGCCGAAGGAGTAGAGGGCGTCGGCGAGCCCCGTCTTGCGCATCACCGCCTCGGCCGCCGGGCCCCGCACCTCGTCGAAGCCGAGCGACCGCGACCGCCGCCCGAGGCGGTGGTCGCACAGCTCGATGCCGTCGGGGACCAGCGGATGCGTCCGGTAGACCGTCATGAACTCCTCGGCGAGGGCGAACGACACTCCGGGATGGTCCGGCACGCCGCGGGGGCCGCCCGCCGACGCGCTCGCCTCGAACAGCCACAGGCCGAGCCGGGACAGCCAACGGGCGGGCGGGCCCTGCCAGTTGGTCCTCGAGCCGAGGTCGATCACCTCGGTGGCGAGGATCGCCGGAATCCACTCCACCGTATGGATCTTGGCGATGAGCGCGCGGACCACCAGCCGGGCCGTGCGGTGCGCCGCCTCCTCGGCCATCGCCGGATGGGTGCGGCGCAGCGCCTCGTACACCGCCTCGTGCTCGCGGGCGAAGAGCGTGTGCATCGCGCTGAGCCCCAGCCACCAGGCGCCGGGCGAGCCGATCGGCGGCACCCCGCCCGGGCCCGGCGGCAGATGGCCCTCCTCCAGGCGCTGCCCGGCACCGCCGTACGCCTGCGAGCCCTCCCAGCGGTGGGAGGCGGTGTCGACCCAGTCCGGGGACTGGAAGTGGGTCCAGGCGGCCGCCAGGACATTGAGCGAGGTGGCGGGCCGGAAGCGCTCCCGGTGCAGCAGCCGTTCGCTGACCGTGGCGGGGTGGGGCACATGGATCAGTTCGGGGCGGTGGACCGGTGACAGGCGGCGGCCGGCGGCGGCCCTCCGCGCCACGCCCGTATCGCCGGGCAGGCCGTCGTACGAGCGCGTCGGCGCCGGGGCGGGGGCCGGACCGGGGCGCGATGGCGACTCGGGCGAGGGCGCGTCGAGGAGGCCGAACCGATGCAGCGTCCGGCCCAGCGCGCCCGAGTTGAGCAGCCCCAGCGGGTCCGGCAGCCGATGCCCGGGCACACAGCGTTTGACCAGGCCGAAGGCCGCGCGCACCGGCAGATCGAAGGCGGCGCGGAGCGGAACGGGCAGCAGCGCGGTGGGGCCCGGCTCGGCGATCGGGCCCGGTTCCGCGGTCGGGCCCGGTTCGGCGGTGGGGAAGCGCAGGCCGAGTCGGTGCGCCGCGGCGACCTCGTACGCGGCCTTGCGCGCCCGGTTGAGATTGCCCAGCGGCCGGAACTCCTCGGTGGTGTGCCAGGGGTTGAACGTCAGCAGCTCGACCCGGCGGGCCGCGGCCCGGGCCCGGGCACCGTCCAGGTCCTGGCGCGGCACGGTGAGCACCGCGACCGGGACGACCGGGGCGTCGCTCTCCCGCCACTCCACCGAGCCGTCCTCGACCGGGGTGCGGCGGTCGTCCAGATAGCGCTGCACACACAGCTCGAAGGCGATGTCGCCGGTGGACAGCCGCATCGCCAGCTCACGGTCGAGATAGTCGGGATCGCCGCGGTCGGGCGGGGGAGCGGCGGTGCCGCCGGGCGCCGGACGTAGCTGATACCGCACCGGACCGGCCGGGCCCCACAGGATCGCGCCCCGGCTCCAGAAGGTCTCGCGGGCCAGCGAGCCCACCGTATGGCGGGTGGCGATCCGCACATTGCGGCGCATCCGGTCGGCGGTGGCCCAGCCCACCGCCAGCGGCAGCCGGACGAAGAGCCCGAACGCCTTCTCCACGGTGCTCCCCGCGCCCGCCGTGGCCTTGGCGAAGGCGACGAACTCATGTACATCGGCGGCATGGGACACCGGGAAGCTGGTGGCCAGCAGATCGTGGGTCTCCTCCGGACCGGCCTGGACCCGCACCGCCATCCGGCGCAGATCGGGCGTGGTGTCCTGCCGCTCGGTGCCGCTCGCGGTGGACAGCCGCACCACGGCCGGGTACTCGGCGCCCGGCCGGGCGTATCCCACGCACAGCTCCGGCGGAAGGTCGTCACGGAACCGCAGCCGGGCGTTCTCCACGCCCAGCGTCGCCTTGGCCCGGAAGGGGCGCAGGAGCTGCGGGGCGCCCGGGCCCACCGCGCCGCCGGGGCGGGCCCGCTGCATCCGCATCAGCTCGTGGGTCAGCTTCTCGAAGCGCCGCCGCTCGGCCTCGGGGCTGCCGCCCTCGTACGCCTCATAGCTCTCGTACGCCTCATAGCCCTCGTACGTCGCGCCTCGTGTCCCGCCCGTCGCCTCCTGCCGTGCCGCCTCCGCGCCGCGTGCCGCCTCGCCGACGCGGGGTGCCGCACCGCCGCGTACCTGCTCGCTTCGTACGGACTGCTGTCCGGTGTCGACCATGGGAAACGCTCCGTACGGGGCAGGCTGGGACGAGAAGGGACAAAAGAGACGGTAAGGGAGTGTCCGCGAGGCCGCAGCCCGGAGCGGTGCGCCGGTGGTAACCGGCTCCCTCGGGGGCGCCCCGGGTGATTCGCGGCCCCCCTGCGGCACACTGGTGGCATGCCGGAGCTGCCCGAGGTGGAGGCCCTCGCCGCGATCCTGGCCGAGCGCGCCGCCGGCCGGGAGATCGCCCGTGTCCTCCCCGTCGCGGTGAGCGTCCTGAAGACCTACGATCCGCCGCTGAGCGCGCTCGAAGGCCGCACCATCACGGCGGCGGCCCGCCACGGCAAGTTCCTCGACCTGGCCACCGACGGCCCCCATCTGGTCGTCCACCTGGCCAAGGCGGGCTGGCTGCGCTGGCGGGACGGACTCCCCGAGGCCCCGCCCCGCCCCGGCAAGGGCCCGCTCGCGCTGCGGCTGCTCCTGGCCGGTCCGGAGCGCTCCGGGTTCGACCTCACCGAGGCCGGGACGCGCAAGGGGCTCGCGGTGTACGTGGTCCGCGACCCGCGGGAGGTCCCCGGGATCGCCCGGCTGGGCCCGGACCCGCTCGACGACTCCTTCACCCTGGAGGCGTTCGCCGGGCTGCTGCGCGGCGTACGCCACCGGATCAAGGGGGTGCTGCGCGACCAGAGCGTCATCGCCGGGATCGGCAACGCCTACTCCGACGAGATCCTGCACGCCGCCCGGATGTCCCCCTACCGGCTCGCCTCCGACCTCACCGAAGCGGAGATCGCCGGGGTGTACGAGGCGATGGGCGCCACGCTGCGCTCCGCCGTCGAGCGCTCCCGCGGCCTGGCCGCCACCGACCTCAAGGGGGAGAAGCGCGGCGGCATGCGGGTGCACGGCCGCACCGGGCAGCCGTGCCCGGTGTGCGGGGACACCGTCCGTGAGGTGTCCTTCCGCGACTCCTCGCTCCAGTACTGCCCCACCTGCCAGACCGGCGGCAAGCCGCTCGCCGACCGGCGGCTGTCCCGGCTGCTCAAGTAAGCGGGACGGCTCACGCAGCGAAGCCCTTCACATGGTGCGGCCGCTCACATGGCGCGGCTGCTCACGTGGCGCGGCCGCTCACGTGGCGCGGCCGCTCACCTGGCGCGGCTGCTCACGTGGCGCGGCCGCTCACCTGGCGCGGCTGCTCACGTGGCGCGGCCGCTCACGTGGCGGGTTGCCGGAGCTGTCCCAAATGCCGCCCACCGCAGGGTAGTTGAACCAGCGCTCTTGACCCGGGAGGCTCCGGTCCGCCATATGGTGCTGTCGCAACCCCACGACACGACACCCCACGACACGACACCCCACGCCACGACACCCCACGCCACGTCACGGAGCACCATGACCACAGCCCTGATCATCGGTGGCGGCATCGCCGGCACGGTGACCGCGATGGCCCTGCGGAAAGCCGGGATCGACGCGGTCGTCCACGAGACGTACCCCCCGGACGCCACCGACGCGGGTGCGTTCCTCGTCGTCGCCGCCAACGGCCTGGAGGCATTGCGCACCATCGACGCCCATGAACCGGTGCTGGAGAACTCCTTCCCGGTCGGCCGCGTCGAGTTCATCAGCAACACCGGCAAGCGGCTCGGCAACCGGCCCATGTCCGGATCGCAGGACGGTGGCCTCGGCTCCGTCACCCTCAAACGCGCCACCCTGGCCCGGGTGCTGCGCGAGGAGGCGGTGCGCCGCGGAGTGCGCATCGAGCACGGCAAGCGGCTGCTCGCCGCCCACACCAGCCCCGACGGCCGGATCGTCTGCTCCTTCGCCGACGGCGGCCGCGCCGTGGGCGATGTGCTGATCGGCGCGGACGGCATCCACTCGCTCGTCCGCAGGTCCATCGACGCTGCCGCGCCCCGGCCCCGCTACACCGGTCAGCACACCGTCTGCGGCTACACCCGCGACGCCGAGACGCCGCCGGACCCGGACGCCTACACGATGATCTTCGGCAGGCAGGCGTTCTTCGGCTGCACCACCGCCCCGGACGGCGAGGTGTGGTGGTTCTGCAACGCCCCGGCCGAGGAGATCTCCAAGGGTGAGTCGGCCGCCATCGCCGCCGAGGAGTGGCGGGAGCGGCTGCTGAGGCTCTTCGCCGAGGACAACACCCCCGCCGCCGACCTGGTCCGCGCCACCGGCGACTCCATCGTGGCCACCGCCGCCTACGACATCGTCTCCACCCCCACCTGGTCCGAGGAGGCCATGGTCATCGTCGGTGACGCCGCGCACGCCTGCGCGCCCAACGCCGCCCAGGGCGCGTCGATGGCCATCGAGGACGGTGTCGTGCTCGCCAAATGCCTGCGCGATCTGCGCTCGCCCCAGTCGGCCTTCGCCGCGTACGAGGCGCTGCGCCGGGAGCGGGTCGAGAAGGTGGCCACGGCCGGCGCGGGCATGGCCCGCCGCACGGCGCCGGGACCGGTGGCGCGGGCCCTGCGCGATGCCACCATGCCGCGCAAGCTGGACCGGGCCGGCAACGGCGCCCCCGACTGGCTGACCGGCTATCGCATCGACTGGGACGAGCCGGTCGACGCGCAGACGGCCCGCCGGCGCCGCTGACCCGCCGCGCACCCGCCCCCGGACCGCACCCGGAACCCTCCGGAACGCGGTCCCGGGGGCGGGGCCGCGCGGGCCCGACGTTTGGCCCGGACTCTCACGGGCACTTGGTGCTCCCTGGCCCCGTATGCCCGGGAGATTCGTGTGAGCCCAGTACGCATAGTGATCGTCGGTGCCGGTTTCGCCGGTTACCAGGCCGCCCGTGAGCTCTCCCGCACCCTGCGCGGCGCGGCGGACATCGTCCTGATCAACCCCAACGACTACTTCCTGTATCTGCCGCTGCTGCCCGAAGTGGCGGCCGGGATCCTGGAGCCCCGGCGGGTCTCGGTCTCCCTCACCGGCACCCTGCCGCATGTCCGGCTGGTGCTGGGCGAGGTCCACGGCGTCGACCTGGACGCCCGCCGGGTCTCCTGGCGGGACCCGGACGGACGGACCGGCGAGATGGCGTACGACCGCCTCATCCTCTCCATGGGCAGCGTCAACAAGCTGCTGCCGATCCCCGGTGTGGCCGAGCACGCCCATGGTTTCCGCGGTATGCCGGAGGCGCTCTACCTGCGCGACCACATCACCCGGCAGATTGAGATGTCCGGCGTCGGCGAGGACCCGCGGGAGCGGACCGCCCGCCGCACCTTCGTGGTGGTCGGCGCCGGCTACACCGGCACCGAGGTGGCCGCCCACGGAGTGCTCTTCACCGACTCGCTGGCGCGCGAGAACACCACACTGCGCGACGCGCCACGGCCCCGCTGGCTGCTGGTCGACATCGCCCCCCGGGTGCTGCCGGAGCTGGACAGGAAACTGTCCCGCACGGCCGACCGGGTGCTGCGCGAACGGGGTGTGGAGATCCGCACCCGCACCACGGTCGAGGAGGCCACCTCGGAGGGCGTGCGGCTGGACGACGGCGAGTTCATCGCCACCCGATCGCTGATCTGGTGTGTCGGGGTGCGCCCCGACCCGCTGGTGGAGCAGCTCGGGCTGCCGGCCGAACGCGGCCGGCTGAGGGTCGACCAGTATCTGGCCGTGCCCGGCCATCCGGAGGTGCTGGCCTGCGGGGACGCCGCCGCCGTACCCGATCTGACCCGGCCGGGCCAGTTCACCCCGATGACCGCACAGCACGCCCACCGGCAGGGAAAGGTGGCGGCCCACAACGTCCTGGCCTCGCTCGGGCGCGGCGCCCCCAAGCCGTACAAACACCATGACCTCGGGTTCACCGTCGGCCTCGGCGGGGCGCAGGCCGCCGCGAACCCGCTGCACATACCGCTGTCCGGGCCGCTCGCGAGCGCGGTCAGCCGCGGCTATCACCTGACGGCGATGCCGGGGAACCGGGTCCGGGTCGCCACCGACTGGCTGCTCGACGCGGTGCTGCCACGTCAGGCGGTGCAGCTCGGGCTGGTCCCGCCCTGGGCGGTGCCGCTGGACACCGAATCGCCCGAGGTCGCGCAGACGGTACGGGCGGGTCGCGGCTGACCGTCGGCGAAACCTGGAAGGAGAACAATGCGACACGAACAACTCAGCGAACTCGGCCAGCAGCTCCGGGTGGACTCGGTGCGCGCCGCCGATGCCGCCGGGTCCGGCCATCCCACGTCGTCGATGTCGGCGGCGGACCTGATGGCCGTCCTGATGGGAAACCATCTGCGCTATGACTTCGAGCAGCCCGAGCGTCCGGGCAATGACCACCTGATCTTCTCCAAGGGCCATGCCTCCCCGCTGCTCTACTCGGTCTACAAGGCGGCCGGGGCCCTCCGCGACGAGGAGTTCGTCACCTTCCGCAAGCGCGGCAGCAGGCTGGAGGGCCACCCCACGCCACGGCTCCCGTGGGTGGACGTGGCCACCGGATCGCTCGGACAGGGCCTGCCCTACGGCGTGGGCATGGCGCTGAGCGGCAAGCGGCTCGACCATATGCCCTACCGCGTCTGGGTGCTGTGCGGCGACAGCGAGATGGCCGAGGGCTCGATGTGGGAGGCGTTCGAGCACGCGGGCTACGAGCGGCTGGACAACCTCATCGCCATCATCGATGTGAACCGGCTCGGCCAGCGCGGCCCCACCCGCCACGAATGGGACCTGGACGCCTACGCGCGGCGCATCCGCGCCTTCGACTGGCACACCATCGAGATCGACGGCCATGACATCGAGGCCATCGACCGCGCCTACGCCGAGGCGCTGTCCACCGTCGGCCGCCCCACCGCCATCATCGCCCGCACCATGAAGGGCCGCGGTGTCGCCTCGGTGGAGAACCGCGAGGGCATGCACGGCAAGCCGCTGAAGAACCCGGAGGAGGCCATCGCCGAGCTCGGCGGCGTACGCAACCTGGCCGTGCCGGTGCTCGGCCCGCCCTCGGTCTCTCCCGCCCGGCCCTTCGCCGAGGGCCCGCTGGCCCTGCCGCGCTACACCACCGGCGACTCGGTGCCCACCCGTGACGCGTTCGGCGAGGCGGTGGCCGCCGTCGGCACCGCCCGAGGGAGTGTGGTGGCACTCGACGGCGAGGTGGGCGACTCCACCCGCCTGGAGTACTTCCACAAGGAACACCCCGAGCGGTACTTCGAGTTCTTCATCGCCGAGCAGCAACTGGTGGCCGCCGCCGTCGGCATGCAGGCCCGCGGCTGGACCCCGTACGTCTCCACCTTCGCGGCCTTCTTCACCCGCGCCTACGACTTCATCCGGATGGCCGCCATCAGCGACGCGGACCTCAATCTCATCGGCTCCCACGCCGGGGTGGCCATCGGTGAGGACGGCCCCTCGCAGATGGGGGTGGAGGACCTGGCGGCCATGCGGGCGGTGCACGGCAGCACGGTGCTCTACCCGTGCGACGCCAACCAGACCGCCCAACTGACCGCGGCCATGGCCGCGGAGTCCGGCGTCCGCTATCTGCGCACCACCCGCGGCGGCACGCCGGTCATCTACCCGCCCACCGAGAGCTTCCCCATCGGCGGCTCCAAGGTCGTCCGCGCCACCGACGACGACCAGGTCACCCTCATCGGCGCGGGGGTCACCCTGCACGAGGCCATCGAGGCCGCCGACCGGCTCGCCCAGGAGGGCATCCCCGCCCGCGTCATCGACCTGTACTCGGTCAAGCCGGTGGACGCCGAAACGCTGCGCACCGCCGCCGAGGTGACGGGCCGGCTGATCACCGTGGAGGACCACCACCCCGAGGGCGGACTGGGCGACGCGGTGCTCGGGGCGTTCGGCGACGGCCGTCCGGTGCCCCGGACGGTGCGGCTCGCGCTGCGCACGATGCCGGGCTCCTCGACCCCCGACGAGCAGTTGAGCGACGCGGGAATCGACGCGGACGCGATCGTCGCGGCCGCGCGGGAGCTGGTCGGCCGGGCCGGCTGAGGAGGCCGCCGGCCGAGAACCCCGGAACGGCAGAGGACACGGCGCGACCGGAAGGAGCGGACACATGGGCATCAAGCAGGGCATGCGCGTGGTGGTGGTCGGGGCCACCGGCAACGCCGGTACGAGCGTCGTCCGCGCGCTCGGCGAGGCCCCGGACATCGAGTCGATCGTGGGCGTCGCCCGCCGGGTGCCCAACTGGTCGCCGCCGAAGACCACCTGGGTACGGGCGGACATCGGGCGGGACGCCGGTGAGGAGGCCGATCTCGTACGGCACTTCGAGGGCGCCGACGCGGTCGTCCACCTCGCCTGGCTGATCCAGCCCAGCCATCGGCCCGCCGTCACCTGGGACACCAATGTCCTCGGCAGCGTCCGGGTCTTCGAGGCGGTGGCGCGGGCCGAGGTGCCGGTGCTGGTGTACGCCTCCTCGGTGGGCGCCTACTCACCCGGCCCCGAGGACGGCCGCCCGGTGGACGAGTCCTGGCCCACCCACGGCTGGCCGGAGGCCGCGTACTGCCGCGAGAAGGCGTATGTGGAGCGGGTGCTCGACGCCTTCGAACGGGAGCATCCGCAGATCCGGGTGGTGCGGATGCGGCCGGGCTTCCTCTTCAAGGAGGAGGCGGCGGCCGAGCAGCGCCGGCTGTTCATGGGGCCGTTCGTGCCCCGGCGGCTGATCCGCGCCGGCTTCCTGCCCGCGGTCTTCGACCTGCCCGGGCTGCGCCTCCAGGTCCTGCACACCGACGACGCCGCCGAGGCGTACCGCCTGGCGCTCGGCCGGCAGGTGCGCGGCGCCTTCAACCTCGCGGCCGAACCGCCGGTCGACGGCGAGACGCTGGCCGGTCTCCTCGACGCACGGGCGGTACGGATCCCGCGCCTCGCCGCCCGCTCGGCCATGGCCACGGCCTGGCATCTGCGTCTGCTGCCTCCCTCGCCCCAGTTGTTCGACGCGGCCCTGCGGCTCCCGCTGATGGACACCACCCGGGCCCAGGAGGAACTGGGCTGGCGGCCCCGGCACACCGCCGTCGAGACGCTCCGGGAGTTCCTCACCGGGCTGCGGCGCGGCACCGGTATGGATCAGACCGCCCCGCTGGCCGCCAAGCTGCCCGGCGGACGGCCGCGCGAGGCCGCGACGACCGGCGCGGGGGAGCACCCGTGACCCCGGTCCCGTGACCCCGGCCCCCCTGACCCCCGTCCCGTGACCCCGAAAGGGCCCCCGGCCGTGTGAGACGCGGCACATGAGACGGGCTCAGCGGCAGCACCGCCGCGGGGCCCGTCCCGCTGTGACCCATAGCCCCTCGTAACCCGTGACGCGACTCCCGTACGCTTCTGCCCAGTTGGTCGGGTTGTCGACGAGGGTGGGGACACATGGGCAGGGTGGGGAATCCGGCGCGCGGTCATGCCCGGCGCACGGGAACGGTGGCGGTCGCCGCGGCGGCCGCCGCACTGTGTCTGACGGCATCGGCGCAGGCCCGGCCCGCCGCCGCGGACGATCCGTCCTATTCCGCCACCACCTCGGTAGGGGTGCACAACGCATACGAAAAGGCCAAGTATCCGTACTTCGCCGACGCGCTCGACTCCGGCGCCTCGCTCCTTGAACTCGACGTATGGACCAACGCGTTCGGCGCCGGGTGGCGGGTCTCACACGGCAATCCGCTCGGCAACGACAACAACTGCGAGAACGCCGCGGGCCCGGACGAACTGCGCACCAAGCCCCGCAACCAGAGCCTGACCGGCTGCCTCGCCGACATGCGGGCCTGGCACCAGGCCCATCCGGGCCACCGCCCCATCTTCATCAAGGTGGAGATGAAGGACGGCTTCTACGGCAAGAGCGGCCGCGGCCCGGCCGACCTCGACGCCCTCCTCGGCGCCACCCTGGGCGACGCGCTGCTGCGCCCGGCGGATGTGGTGGGCGGCCACGCCAACCTCGACGAGGCGGTGCGGGCGGACGGCTGGCCGTCCCGCTCCGCGCTCGCGGGGAAGTTCGTCGTCGAGCTGATCCCCGGCACGGTCGAGGAGAACAACCCCCTCGACACGCTGTGGACCGACCGTGAGTACGCCACCCATCTGCGGGATCTGTCCGCCGCCGGGAAGCTCGGTCAGGCCGCCGCCTTCCCCGCCGTCCACGGCGCCGCCTCCGGCGATCCGCGCACCCGCTACACCGACGCCACCCTCCGGCCATGGTTCGTGGTCTTCGACGGGGACGCGTCCACCTATGTCACCAGCGGTGTGGACACCGCCTGGTACGACGACCGCCACTACCTGCTGATCATGACGGACGCGCACAACGTGGCGCCCGCGATCGACGGCACCAGCCCCACCGAGGACCAGGCGCGCACCCGGGTGTCCGAACTCGCCGCCCGGCACGCCAGCTTCGCGACCGCCGACTGGTATCCACTGCCGTCCGTGCTGTCCACCGTCGTGGCCCGTGGCTGAGCACGCGACCGCCTCCCGGGCCGTGTCCGCAGTGTGGACACGGCCGGGTTCAGTCGGGGTCCTCGAGCCGGAATCCGACCTTCAGCCCCACCTGGTAGTGCGCGATCCGGCCGTCCTCGATATGCCCGCGAACTTGACCGACCTCGAACCAATCGAGGTTGCGCAGCGTCTTGGAGGCGCGGCCGATGGCGGTGCGGATCGCGTCGTCGACGCTCTCGGTGGACGAGCCGACGATCTCGGTCACCCGGTAGGTGTGGGCCATGCCAGTCTCCCCGGTCCATGGGGTGGTCCGTTCGTTTCTCCCACCGTGCCTCACCGCGCCGGGCTCCGCGAGCCGGACGGGGTCCTACGGCACCACCGTGACCGGCCAGCGGCCCGCCTTCACCAGCCGTACGGCCACCGAGCCGATGAAGCGGTGCCCGGCCTGCTCCGACGCGCCCACCACCACGGCGTCGGCCTTCAGCTCATCGGCCGCCTGGGCCAGGCCGTTGTACGGATCGCCCCGGAAGGTGTGGAACTCCCAGCGGACCTCGAAGACCCCGCGCAGCCGCTCGGTGGCCTCCCGCATCTCCGTCATCAGCTCCTCGGCCACCTCGCCCGTGGTGTCGGCCACCGCGGCACCCAGCGCCGCCCCGGCGGCCAGCACCGGCTGGATATAGACCACGATGAGCAGCGCCTTCTGGCGTCTGGCCAGTCCGGCGGCGTAGGCCGTGGCACGCCAGGACGATTCGGAACCGTCCAGTCCGGCCACGATGACCTTGGGTCCGTCGGTTCCCCGTTCAAAAGACGGAGGGAGTTTGTCCACCACATCTGCGAGGCTAGCGCCAGGGACGGTCCGGTGATCACCCGGCCCGTCCCGCGGCGCGTGAGCACCGCGACCGCGTCATGACCGCCACCGTACGACAGGAGAGACAATGGGTGGCACCCACGGGGGCGAACTCCTCGCAATCAGCGACCTGCATGTGGCCTATTCGGAGAACCGGGCGATCGTGGAGCGGCTGCGGCCCGGCTCCGACGACGACTGGCTGATCGTCGCGGGGGACGTCGGCGAGGTCTTCTCCGAGATCGAGGAGGTCCTCGGCCTGCTGAGCGAGCGTTTCGCCAAAGTCATCTGGTCACCGGGAAACCACGAGCTGTGGACCCATCCCAAGGACCCCTTGGAAGTCCGGGGGGTGGCGCGCTACGAGGCGCTGGTGGAGATGTGCCGGGCCAAGGGCATCGTCACTCCCGAGGACCCCTACCCCCTCTGGGAAGGCATCGGCGGACCGCTGGTCATCGCCCCGCTGTTCCTGCTCTACGACTACACCTTCCGGCTCGACGGCATGGCCACCAAGGAGGCCGCGCTGGCCCACGCCCATGAGGTGGGCGTGGTCTGCACCGACGAGCACTTCCTGCACCCCGACCCCTACCCCACCCGCGACGCGTGGTGCCGGGCCCGGGTGGCCGAGACCGAGGCCCGGCTGGCGGCCGTCGACCCCGGGCTGCGGACCGTGCTCATCAACCACTGGCCGATGACCCGGCTGCCCACCAGGGTGCTGCGCTACCCCGACTTCGCGCTGTGGTGCGGCACCGAGCTGACCGCCGACTGGCATGTGCGGTTCCGGGCCGAGACCGTCGTCTACGGCCATCTGCACATCCCCCGGACCACGGTGGAGGACGGGGTGAAGTTCCAGGAGGTCTCGGTCGGCTACCCCCGGGAGTGGAAGGCCCACGGCCGGCTGCCGGAGGACCCGCTGCGCCGGATCCTCCCGGTGCCGGTGCCGTAGGGGCACGCGGCGGGCGTCTTGACGGGCCCGGAGGGCGGCGTCGTACGGTCTCGGCTGTGAACCCTGTCGAGGCGTTCCTTCCCGAGACCTACACCGCCGGTGTCCCCTACGCGCTCTTCGCCGAACTGCGCACCACCCGCCCGGTCTGCCGGATCGAGGAGCCCGCGGTCGGGGCCTGGCCGGCCGGCCCCGGCTTCTGGGCGGTGTTCCGGCACGCCGACGTCAAACACGTCCTGCGCACCCCCGAGGTCTTCTCCTCCCACCTCGGGGCCACCCAGATCCGCGACCCCGACACCCCCGCCGATCTGGAGTTCGTGCGGGCGATGATGCTCAACCAGGACCCGCCCGACCACTCCCGCACCCGCCGCATCGTCGCCGCGGCCTTCACCCCGCGCGCCGTACGGGAGCTGGAGGAGACCATCGAGGAGCGCGCGGCGGCGCTCGTGGACTCCGTGGCCGGGCGCGGCGAGGCCGACTTCGTCGAACTCGCCGCCGATCTGCCGGTCTGGACCCTCGCCCAGGTGATGGGCGTCCCCGAGGGCGACCGGCGGCTGCTGTTCGACTGGGCCGGCCGGGTCATCGGCTATCAGGACGCCGACTACGCCGGATCGTCCACCGCGGCCCTCGAGGAGCTGAGCCCCATGGGCCGCGCCGCCCTCGCCCGCAGACCGGCCCCGGCGGCGCGACGCCCCGACGGCCGGCCGATGAACCCGCGCTCCCGCGAGGCCCTGGCCGATATGTTCGCCTACGCTCACGCGCTCGCCGAGCGGCCCCGTCCGGGCAGTGTGATGGCGCGGATGCGGGAGGGCGGGCTGAGCCGGGACGAGTTCGAGAACATGTTCTTCCTCTTCGCCGTGGCGGGCAACGAGACGCTGCGCAACGGCATCCCCGGCGGACTGCTCACCCTGCTCGACCACCCCGGGAGCCTGCGGCTGCTGCGCGACCGGCCCGAGCTGACCGGCCCCGCGGTGGAGGAGATGCTGCGCTTCTGGCCGCCCGTCATCGACTTCCGGCGCACCGCCACCCGCGATGTGGAACTGGGCGGACAGCTCATCCGGCGCGGTGAGAAGGTCGTCGTCTTCCACGCCTCGGCCAACCGGGACGAGACGGTCTTCACCGACCCCGACCGGTTCGACATCACCCGCACCCCCAACGACCATCTGAGCTTCGGCTTTGGACCGCATGTCTGCCTGGGCGCGCATCTGGCCCGCGTCCAGATGCGGGCCATGCTGCGTGCCGCCCTGGACCGGCTGCCGGGGCTGCGCCGGGCGGGTGAGCCGGTGCGGCTCACCTCCAACTTCCAGAACGGGCTCAAGACCCTCCCCGTGCGCTGGGGAACAGATCGGTAAAGGCCGTGGTCGAATCGCCGACCGACCGGCCGAAGGGCGCGTCGAAGTCCCACACCAGGAAGAGCAGGAAGACGATGAGCGCGGTGAACATCACCGCGAGCATCAGCTCCCGGGGCGAGCGGCGGATCTGGAGGGTGAAGACCAGCCCGATCACCAGCGCCGCGCCCAGCACCAGGCCGAACCAGACCAGATGGGGCATCGTGGGCCCCGCGCTCTGCTGCCGGGCGTTCCGCGCGTCGTCCACGGCGGCCACCTGATCCACCATCGGCTGATACGCCTGCGACTGGAGATCGCTGTGCGGTGTCGCGAGGGTGACATCGCGGCGCAGAGTGGTCAGCAGCTCGCCACCGCGGTCGGTGAGCTCGCCCTTGTCGATCATCACCTTCCACTCCTTGTGCACCACATGGTGCACATACGCGTCCACGTCGTCGCGGATGCGGTCGCGCACCGGGCCGGGGTAGACGGCCGACCGCTCGGCCACCTCATGCAGGGCCTGCGCCTCCGTACGGACCCCGTCCTGCGCGGCGGAACGCGCCTCCCAGACACCGGCGATCGCCAGGCCCAGCACGATCGCGTAGACCACGCCGATCATCATGATCATGTAGTCGAGGACATCGGGGGTCTCGTCCGGATCGTCCTCCTCCCCGAGGCGGCGGGCGTTGAGGACCGCCCCGGTGACCACGACCGCGCAGGTCCCGGCCATCACCAGGGCCATGATCAGCCATTCGGGCATGCATAACCTCCCAAGCGGTTCGACAGTGAGCCGTCAGCCGCGCCGCCCGCCGCGCCCGGCAGAGCGCGAACGGGGACGGAGAGCGGCGGCCGCGAGGACGGCGGGCGCGGTGATCAGCAGGGTGAAGGTGACCAGGGAGGTGCCGCTGTCGGGCTTTTGGCGCGTGGGCTTCTGATACGCGTGCACCTCGACGGCACGGGTCCTGGTCGGTGTGGGAACCGGCGTGGGGGGTGCGGCCGGAGGCTTGGTGCGCAGGGGCGGGGACGGCAGCGGAAGCGCGGGCTCGGTTGTGGGCCCCGGTGTGGGAAGCCGCGGAGAGGGGGTGGGGGAGGGGGCCCGCGGCGTCCGGGTGGGTGTCGGCGTGGGAGTGGGGCTCGGGGTGGGAGTGGATGTGGGTGTGGGCGTAGGGGCCGGTGTGGCGGACGGGCTGGGGGTGGGCGTCGGGGTCGGTGTCGGGGTGGGCGTGGGAGTCGGCGTAGGCGTGGGTGTAGGCGTCGGGGTCGGCGTGGGTGTGGGGGTCGGTGTGGGCTTCGGCTTGTGGCACCAGCCGTAGTGGGCGAAGAAGCCGACCGGGCCCGCCGAGGCGGCGACGCAGACGCACAGACCCGGACCGATCCGGATCTTCACCCAGACGTGCGGTCCGTGGTCCTGGCCACCGGTCCCGGGCCGGGCACCGGCCGTCGGCCGTGGGGAGGCGGTCGCGGCCGCCGGGCCGTCATCGCCCTGGTCGGCCAGGGCTGTCGCCCCCGCCGAGGCGAGAACAAGGGCAGTGGTGAGGACCCCCGCACGCCATACGCGCTGCCATCGCTTCACGAGGAGATGTTCCGCCGAACAGGCGCGCGCCAGCCGTGTGAGCACCGGGATTCCCCCGAATAGGGGAATAGCCCCGGACATTGGCGCTTCGAGGTTTACCGGAGAACATTCACCTCATAGCGTTCGGCTCGCCCCGCGGCGGCCCCGCCCCTGGTCACGGCTCGCCGAAACGTCCATGCCGACCCGCGCCGGCCGCGAACCGCGCCGCGCCGTCCAGCCCCTCGGTCAGTGTGGCCTGACCGTGGCGCAGCTCCCGCGCCATCGCCTCGTCCTGTGGCAGTCCCTCCTGGTCCAGCAGCGAGGCCCGGTCCGAGCGCAGACACATCTGCGGAAAGCCGGCGATCCGGGCCGCCAGCCGCTCCGCCTCCGGGCGCGCCCGCCCCGGCGGTACGAGACGGTTGGCGAGCCCGATGGCGTACGCCTCGTCGGCCGGCACCGGCCGCCCCGTCAGTACCAGGTCCATCGCCCGGCTCGCGCCGATCAGCCGTGGCAGCCGTACCGTTCCGCCGTCGATCAGCGGGACGCCCCAGCGGCGGCAGAACACCCCGAACACCGCGTCCTCCTCGGCGACGCGCAGATCGCACCAGAGCGCCAACTCCAGCCCGCCCGCCACCGCGTGGCCGCTGACCGCCGCGATCACTGGCTTGGACAGCCGGAGCCGGGTGGGTCCCATCGGGCCGTCGCCGTCCTCGGCCACCCGATTGCCGCGCGCTGTGCCGACCGCCTTCAGATCGGCGCCGGCGCAGAAGGTGCCGCCCTCGCCCCACAGCACCGCGACCCGCGCCTGAGGGTCGGCGTCGAAGGCGCGGAAGGCATCGGCCAGGGCCGTGGCGGTCGCACCGTCGACGGCGTTGCGCACCTCGGGGCGGGCGAGCACGACCGTGGTGACCGGGCCCTCCCGCTCCGTGCGAACCGTAAGGGGCGCACCGGCCGCGTCCACGGCTTTCCCCGCGTCCTCCGTGGGGGTCACCGCGCGTCCTTCGGGCGGGCGCGCTCCAGGATCGGGCCGGTGTCCGTACCGGGCGGCAGGGTGCCGAAGGCATGCCCCCAGTCCCCGTCCAGCCGCGAGGCGCAGAACGCGTCGGCGACCGCGGGGTGGCTGTACCGCACCAGCAGGCTGCCCTGAAGCACCAGTGTCATCTGCTCGGCCACCCGCCGCGCCAGCAGTTGCGCCCGCTCGGGGTCGGCGAGCCGCGGCAGCAGCCCGCGCAGCCGGTCCACGGCCGCGTCCAGCCGCGCGTCGGCCCCGGCCGCGGCGTCGACCTCGGCCAGGAACGCCTCCAGCGCACCCGACTCCCGGCTCAGCGCGCGCAGCACATCGAGCGCCGCGACATTCCCCGAGCCCTCCCAGATCGACAGCAGGGGCGCCTCGCGGTACAGGCGCGGCATGCCGGACTCCTCCACATAGCCGTTGCCGCCCAGGCACTCCAGGGCCTCGGCGGCGTGCGCGGAGCCGCGCTTGCACACCCAGTACTTGCTCACCGCGAGCCCCAGCCTGCGCAGTGCCGCCTCGCCCTCGTCCCCGGCCTCCGCGCGGTCCAGGGCGGTGGCGAGCCGCATCGCGAGCGTCGTGGCCGCCTCCGACTCCACCGCCAGATCGGCGAGCACATTGCGCATCAGCGGCTGGTCGATCAGGTCGGCGCCGAATGCCCGGCGGTGCTCGGTGTGGTGCAGCGCCTGCCGCAGCCCGGCCCGCATGCCCGCCGCCGAGCCGATGACACAGTCCAGCCGGGTGACATTGACCATCTCCACGATGGTCCGCACCCCGCGGCCCGGTTCGCCGACCCGCCAGGCCATGGCGGACTCGTACTCGATCTCGGCCGACGCGTTCGACCGGTTGCCCAGCTTGTTCTTGAGCCGCATCAGCCGCAGCGGGTTGCGGCTGCCGTCCGGCAGCACCCGGGGCACCAGGAAGCAGGTGAGCCCCTCCTCCGTCTGGGCCAGCGTCAGGAAGACATCGCTCATCGGCGCGGAGGTGAACCACTTGTGGCCGGTGAGGACATAGCCACCGGCACCGTCCGGTACGGCCCGGGTGGTGTTGGCGCGGACGTCCGAGCCGCCCTGCTTCTCCGTCATCGACATGCCCGCGATCAGGCCCCGCTTGGTGAGCGGCGGGCGCAGTCCGAAGTCGTAGCCGCGGGCGGCCAGCAGCGGTTCGTAGACGGCGGCGAGCGCCGGCTCGGCGCGCAGCGCCGGGACCGCGGCGTACGTCATGGAGATCGGGCAGCCATGGCCGGGCTCGGCCTGCGCGAAGGCGTAGAACTTGGCCGCGCGCACCAGATGGGCGCCGGGGCGGCTCTCGCTCCACGCCGCCGCGTGCTGGCCGCTCGCCACGGCGACGTCCATGAGCTGGTGGTAGGCGGGGTGGTACTCGACCTCGTCGATGCGATGGCCGTAACGGTCGTGGGTGTGCAGCACCGGAGGGTGCTCCTCGGCCATCCGCGCCCAGTCCTGGACCTCGGCGGAACCGGCCCGCGCGCCCAGCTCCCGCACCTCCGGCTCGCCCCAGCCGCCGCCGTCCCGCCGCAGGGCCTCCAGCAGGGCGGGGTCGTCCGCCGTGCTGAAGCCGACGAGCGGCGGTGCCTGGTTGAGGACCTCATGCGTAGCGCTCATGGCGGACATCTCCTCGTTCGCGGCGGTCTCCCGGGCCGGGCGGCCGGTGGGGCAGGCGGGCGCGTCTTACACTTCCATTATGCGCGATTCAAAACTGTAATGGATAGGGTTTCGCGTGACCATGGACGACACCGGAACGCTCACCCTGCGGCCGCTGACCGCGCGCTCGATCGTGCTCAGCACCCTGCTCGGCCATCACCCGCCCCGGCTCCCCGCCCGCGCGCTGGTGCGTGTCGGCGCGCTCTTCGGCACCGCCGAGGGCACCATCCGGGTCGCGCTGACCCGGATGGTCGCGGCCGGTGACCTGGAGCAGAGCGACGGCGTCTACCGGCTCACCGACCGGCTGCTGGCCCGCCAGGCGCGGCAGGACGACAGCCGCGCCCCCCGCACCCGGCGCTGGGACGGCGGCTGGGAGATCGCGGTCGTCACCTCCGACCGCCGCGAGGCGGCCGAGCGCGCCGCCCTCCGCCAGGCCATGGCCGCCCTGCGCCTGGCCGAACTGCGCGAGGGCACCTGGATGCGCCCCGCCAATCTCGTCCACCCGCGCCCGGATGTCGCCGCCGAGCAGTGCGGCTGGTTCACCGGCGCACCGGAGGGCGATCCGGCCGAGCTGGCCGCGCGCCTGTGGGACCTGGACGGCTGGGCCCGCCAGGCCAGGCTGCTCGGGGCGGCGCTGGACGAGGCGGAGGAACCGGCCGAGCGGTTCACCGTCGCGGCCGCGGCCCTCCGGCACCTCCTGGCCGACCCCGTCCTTCCCGCGCGGCTGCTGCCGGATGACTGGCCCGGTGCCGAGCTACGGCGTCGCTACGACGGGTTCGAACGGGACTTCCGGGCGTGGCTGCCGCGGTACGCGGGTGGCGGCGGCTGAGCCGTGGCGGCGCCTCCGCCGGGGTGGCACGTGGCGGCACGGGGCGGGGCGGGGACACACCGCCGCACCCTCGGCTACGCCGACTCGCGGATCACCAGCTCGGTGGGCAGCACCAGCGCCGGTTCGATCATCTCCCCGGCCGTCAGCCGCAGCAGTTGCCGGGCCAGCCGGCGGCCGATCCCGCCGATCGGCTGGCGCACGGTGGTCAGCGGGGGTTCGGTGTAGCGCGCGGGCTCGATGTCGTCGAAGCCGACCACCGCCATATCGTCCGGCACCCGTCGCCCGGCCTGGCGCAGCGCCCGCAGCACCCCGATCGCCATCAGGAGGCCACGAACACCGCGTCCAGCCGGGGCTCCCGGTCCAGCAGCTCCCGTATCGCGACCGCCCCGGACTCCTGGGTGAAGTCCCCGACCGCGACGTACGCCTCCAGCCGCGCCCCGGCCAGCGCCAGCCGGTAGCCCGAGAGCCGGTCGATCCCGGCGACCATGTCCTGGGGGCCCGCGACCGTGGCGATGCGGGTGCGTCCGGAGCGGATCAGGTGCTTCACGGCCAGCGCCGCGCCCGCCGCGTTGTCCACCCCGACATACGGCGGCGAGGCCGGGCTCGGCACCCGCTCGTTGCAGACCACGGGAATGCCCATCCGGGCCAGCGCGGCCGGCAGCGGATCGGAGCCGTGCATCGAGGCGACCATGACCCCGTCGACATGGCGGGCCAGGGCGAAGCGCTCGATGCGGTCACGGCTGGCGGGGGAGCGGGCCATCATCAGCACCAGTTGCTTGTCCGCGGACTCCAGCTCCTGGCTCACCCCGCGCACCACCCCCGGGAAGAACCGGTCGTCGGAGAAGACCCGGCCCGGCTCCTCGGGGAGCACCAGCGCGAAGGAGTCGGTGCGCTGGGTGACCAGGCTGCGGGCCGCCTGGTTGGGGATGTAGCCCAGCTCCTGGATCGCGTCCAGCACCGCCTCCCGGCTCTCCTCGGCGACCTTGGTGGAGCCGTTGACGACACGGGAGACGGTGGCGCGCGAGACCCCCGCGCGCCGCGCCACGCTCTCCAGGGTGGGCCGGGGACGGTGCATCCGCGCAATACCTCGCTGTGTGCTCACTGATGGTCGCTACAGCATGGATCAAGACCGGTCAGGGCGCGAGAACGCGGGCCCGGCAGATCGACGGAGAACCCCAGGCGGAGCGCAGGGCGCGGGCCTTGCGGATCCACAGCGAGAGGTCGTACTCATCGGTGTAGCCGAGCGCGCCGTGCACCTGGAGGGCGGTGCGCGCCGCCGTGTACGCGGCCTCCCCGGCGGCCACCTTCGCTGCGGCGACCTCCGCCCGCACCTCGCCCGCGGGTCCCGACGCGCTCGCCAGCGCCACCGCGGCCCCATACAGCAGCGGCCGGGCGAACTCCAGGCCGATGAGCGCGTCCGCCAGCCGGTGCTTCACCGCCTGGAACGAGCCGATCGGGCGGCCGAACTGGGTGCGCTGCCCGGCGTACGCCGCGGTGCGCTCCACCAGCGCCAGCCCGGTGCCCAGGGACAGCGCGG
>NZ_JAHLEM010001377.1 GCF_018883605.1 Streptomyces niphimycinicus
CGCCGCGTCACGGGCCTCGGCGTACGCGGCCCGCAACTCGGCCAGGGCCCGGTCGAGTTCGGCCGCGTCCTCGCCCTCCGCCGTGGCCTGCGCGCCCGCGTGGGCCTCGCGCAGCGCGTTCCGGGTGCGCTCGGCCTCCTCGCGGATCTCCTCGGCGCGCTGGTAGTCCGCCAGCGCGGTCTCCTCCGCCGTACGGTCCACATGCCCGGCCCCGGGCCGGGCCGGGTCCGGGTGCTCGGTCGCCCCGCACACCGCACAGGGCTCTCCCGCGCGCAGCCCGGCCGCCAGCTCGGCGGCGATGCCGCGCAGCCG
>NZ_JAHLEM010001378.1 GCF_018883605.1 Streptomyces niphimycinicus
GACAGCGGCCCCACCACCCCCGCCCGTTCCCCATTCCCCGCTCCTCGATTCCCGCTTCCGACCGTCCCGTCCGACCTCCGACACCTCCGGGAGGACCACCCCGTGACCGCACGACCGCCGTCCGGCCAGCACCCGTCCGACAAGGGACCGGGCCACCCACCCGCCGCCCCCGGCGTCACAACCGGCCCGGCGGCCCCGGCAGTTCCCCCGACCTTCCTCCCCGGCCGCACCCATCCGCGGCCCGAGCCCGCCACCGCGCACCCGGGCCCCGAGCCCGTCCGGCCGGGCGAGAGCGCGGAC
>NZ_JAHLEM010001379.1 GCF_018883605.1 Streptomyces niphimycinicus
CGTCGAGGCCGAGCCCGCGCAGCGCCTCGCGCTGGGTCATCAGCCCGGCGCCGGGTCCGGCCGCGGCGGCGCACGCGTCCATCGCGACATGCGCCGTCAGATCGCAGGAGCCGTCCGGTACGGGCCGCACTTCGCGCCCCTCGCGGAAGCCGGTCAGGGTGCCGAAGGGGGGCCGGGCGGCGCGTTCGTGGCCGTAGTCGACGGCGACCGCGAGGCCCGCCCGCAGGGAGCGCACGGCCCGGGCCCAGGCCGCCTCGCGCGGATGGCCGATCTCGGCGCGCAGCCCCGGTTCGGCGCCCG
>NZ_JAHLEM010000014.1 GCF_018883605.1 Streptomyces niphimycinicus
GGTGGCCTGTCCGCCTCCGGGGGCCGGGGCCGGGGCCGGGGTGGTGCCGCTGCCACCGCCGGTGGCGGGGGCGTCCGGGGCGCCGTTCGCGGGGCCGAGCGCCCCGGAGTCGAGCAGCTTGCGCTGTGCCTTCGCGGTCTGCCGGCGCTCGCGCTGCGCCACCTGGGCGATCTGGCGGGTGCTGAGCGCGGCGAGCAGCTTCTCGATGGAGTGCAGCTTCTTCTCCACCTTCGCCCGCTGTTTCTTCCGCTTCGCGGTCAGGGAGAGCTGTTTGTCCAGCGCGGTGCGCGCCCGGGTGGCGATGGTGTCGGCGTGCCGCTCACCCTTGGTCAGCCGCCGCATCAGGGCGGCCTCGCGGCCCGCCGCCCGGTCCAGCTCACGCGCCTCGTCGGCGGCGCTCTCCGGGTGGGGGGTGAGCAGGGTCAGCAGAAAGGCGTAGGAGGAGAGCGTGCTGTGGCCCTGGTACTGCTGACGGGCCAGCCGTCCCGCGTCGTCGTGGCTGTCGGCGAGTTCCGTACGGGTGTGCACCAGCTCGGCCGTGAGCTCCCTGGTCCTGGTGCGCTGCTTGCGCAGCTTCTCCTCGGTCGCGTTGTACGTCTCCGTCGCCTCCTCGGCCTTCCGGTACAGCGTCTTGAGCTGCGTCAGCAGCTCGGACACCGACCGGTCGGCGGGGCGGGAGGGGGCGGCCGTCGCCGTGGCCGCCGGAACGGCGGGTACCAGCGCGGCGGTCGCCGTGATCGCCGCCGCGCAGACCGAGCCCACGATCCGTCCTGACACGTGATCACCTCCGGCTCACTGACGCCTCTGTTCGGCGTCCAGCTCAGCAGGATCGTGGCATGACGTTCGTATCTTCAGGAGAATTGTGGGCGAGTCGGGCGAATATGGTCACCCGTCCGGCGGGCCGTCAGCTCGGCTTGGACCATGGCCACTTCAGCCCGCCGCCCGGTCTTCCCTCCGGGTCGTACTCATAGGCCCAGCTCCGGACCAGGCCCAGCCGCTTGGACGTGGCGGCCGGAACCCTGCGGTAGACATGGACCGTCGGCGGTGCGCCCGCCTCGTTCTCCACCGGCACCTCGTAGGTCTTCGGCGGCTGGCCGGTGAGGCCGACCAGTACCGGCAGCACCCGGCCGTCCAGCGGCCCGCCCACAAAGGGCGTCTCCTCGCTTCTCACCGCACCAGTCTCACAGCATCGCCCGCGCCTCGGCCGTCACCGGCCGCGCCCACCACGGCCGTCACCGACCGCCCCCGTCACGGCCGTCACCGACCGTTCCCGTCACGGCCGCCGCCGTCACAGCAGGTGCGACGCCTCGCCCAGCGCGGGCACAACACGGCGTGCCAGCCGTCCGACCAGGCCCTCGGTGGGCTCCATGATGAGCGCGGCCCGCATCACCCGGGCCGCCTGCGGATCGGTGGTCGCGGTGGCGGTCAGCATCGCCACGAACTGGTCCACCAGCCAGTCGCGCAGCTCCTCCACCGGCGGCTGCTTCTCCTCGTCCAGCCAGATCAACGAGGCCGCCTCGACGGCCGTGATCCAGGTGCGCACCATCATCCGCAGCCGCGCACCGGGCTCCTTGACCGCCAGATGGAGCAGAATCTCCTCGGCCGCCGCCCGCCGCACCTCGTCGACGATCGCGTTCGTCCGCGAGGTCTCGACCACGCTGCCGCTCTGCAACAGCGCGCTGAACCCGGCGTCGTGCTCGTCCACGAAGGCCAGATAGCGGTCCAGCACCCGGCTCAGCCGACCGCTGAGCGGACCGCTCCTGGGCTCCTCGAAGCACAGTTCCAGCTCATCGGCGGCGCTGCGCAGCGCCGCCTCGTACAACTGCTGCTTACCGCCGGGGAAGTAGCGGTAGACCAGCGGACGGGAGGCACCGGCGGCCAGGGCCACATCGTCCAGCGATACGTCCTCGGGCGCGCGATGGGCGAAGAGGCCGAGCGCGGCGGTGAGGAGTTCGGCCCGCCGCGCCTCGACGCTCAGCCTGCGGTAGCTCCCCCGCCGGGCGGCCGGCGGACGGGCGGTGGCCGGGGTTTTCGCCGCAGGGCGTGCGGCGGCGCTCGCCTCCGCCGGGGGTGTCGCCTCCGGGGGCGCCGAAGCGGTGCCGCTGCCTGTCGTCATGCCTGGCAGCGTAACCGGCCATCGTGACGAAGCGGATGCCCCCTTCGGTCCGGCCCGGATGGGCCCTCGGGTCGGGCACGAACGCACCCTTGGGTCCGGCGGCCGATGACCCCTTGGCCGACCAGGGGCTGCGCCCCTGGGCCCCGGGGGCTGGGGCAGAGCCCCGGTTGCGGGAAGGGGCGGGGAGGGGAGCGGCCCGCCGCAGGCGTCACAACCCACCCGGCACCCCCTACGCCAGCAGCCCCGAGCTCTTCCACAGTCGGCGGCCCACACCCCGCATCACCCCGACATCGTCGAGGAATTCGGTCAGCTTGCTCGCCCCGCTGCGCATCACCTCACGGCGATGGGCGCTGGCCTGCACTTGAGCGACGGCCGCGCGCCGGTCGAGCCCTACGTCCGAGTAAACCTTGGGGTTGATGAACGCCTGCGAGAAGATCCGGGAGAACTCGCCCGACCCGATCCGGGTCAGCTCCGCCTCCCAGCGCGGCGCCCGCAGCATCTGGCGGCGCAGCTCCTCGCGTGCGTACCGCACATGGCGCGCCTCCTCGACCACATGGATCCGGGTGACCCCGCGCACCAGCGGCTGCACGCGCTCGTCGGGGAAGGTCAGCCGCTGCATCCAGTCCAGGATCTCCTCGCCGAGGAGGGTCGCGGTGAACGAACCGGGCGTGGTGGAGATCGCCTTGAAGATCCGGCCCAGATTGTGATGGAGCCGGGTGACCGGATAGGCCGGGGTGCCGCTCTTGGTGATCAGCCGCGCGAACATCTTGGAGTGGCGGCACTCGTCGGCGATCTCGGTGAGCGCGTACCGCACATGGGCGCTGGTCGCGGGCTTGTCGTAGATGTGCCGGGTCATGAGCTGGATCAGGATGATCTCGAACCATATGCCCAGCGAGGCGAGTGCCGCCGCCTCGTGCCGGGCCAGCAGTTGCCGCTGTTCCTCGGACATCCGCCGCCACATGGGGGTGTCGTAGAGCGAGACCAGCTCCGGTGGCCAGAACCACTTGCCGGGCTCGAACGGCGCGTCCCAGTCGAGTTCGGTGTCGGGGTCGAAGGAGTGCTTGGCGGAGGACTCGAGCAGTCGCTCCGCGACCCGTTCACGGTCCTTGATCAGCCCGAGCGCGTCCCGGAGCGCGGGCGGTTCGGTCGTGGTGGTCATCGCTGAGGGCACCTCACTGGTGGCTCGGACAAACGCTGGCGGGATGGGTTACCGGTGGATATCTCTTATGAGACTCTGTGTCAGCAAGGGGCGTCAATCCCTTGGAGAGGTCTCATTGACCGACGAGTAACGGTCATGTGAGCCTGCCGAGTACGCATCCGTTCACGGGGGAGCGAGGCGAAGGAGGCGTCGGTGTCGACGCAAGAGCTCTACGCGATGGATCCCGGGGACCCCCACTGGCAGGTGCCCGCCGGTGGCGCCGCCCGATTCAGTTGGGAATACGACGACCACCGGGCCCGGCTGCTCGCCCTCTACCAGAAGGGCAAGGACAAGCAGTGGGACGCGGTCAAGCGGATCGACTGGGGCCTGGAGGTGGATCCGTACGACCCCCTGGGCACCCCCGATGAGTCCCTCGCCCTCTACGGCACCCGCCACTGGGACCGGATGACCGAACGGGACAAGGGCGAGCTGCGGCATCACGTCGCCGCCTGGCAGTTCAGCCAGTTCCTCCACGGCGAACAGGGCGCGATGGTGTGCGCGGCCCGGATCGTCGAGGCCGCGCCCGACCTCGACGCGAAGTTCTACTCCGCCACCCAGACCATGGACGAGGCCCGCCACGCCGAGCTCTACAGCCGTTTTCTGCACGACAAGCTCGGCACGTTCTACCCCATCAACACCGATCTGCGGACCCTGCTCGGCGACACCCTCCGCGACTCCCGCTGGGACATGGCCTATCTGGGCATGCAGGTGCTCATCGAGGGCCTGGCGCTCGCCGCGTTCGGCCTCATCCGCGACACCACCGACAAGCCGCTGCCCCAGCAGATCCTCGCCTACGTCATGCAGGACGAGGCCCGCCACGTCGCCTTCGGCCGGATGGCGCTGCGCGACTACTACCGGCAGCTCGGCGACGCGGAGCTGCGGGAGCGCGAGGAGTTCGTCATCGAGGGCTGCTACCTGATGCGCGACCGGCTGCGCGGGGTGGAGGTCCTGGAGAACTTCGGCATCCCGAAGGCCGAGGCCGAGGAGTACTGCGAGCAGTCGCCGTTCCTGCATATGTTCCGCAAGCTGCTGTTCAGCCGGATCGTCCCCTGTGTGAAGGACATCGGGCTGTGGGGCGAGCGGCTCCAGCGGGCGTATGTCGACATGGGCGTGCTGGAGCTGGGCGACAGCAACCTCGACCTGCTGATGAGCCAGGATGAGGAACTCGCGGAGCGGCTGGACGAACGGCGCTTCGCGGCGGAGGAGGCGGCGCGTACGGGCGAGGTCGAGGCGGCGATCGCGGAGGGCGCGGCCGGGGCATGAGGCGACGTGGGGCCCGCGTGAGGCCACGTGGGGCCGCGTGATGATCTTGTGTCCCTCTCAACCTCCCCTCGGATCAGCGTTCTTGGTAAGTTCTTGATCATCGCCAGCGGAGAAGGCCGAGGTCATTGGGGTGCCCTCGGTCCGGTGGTGTTCATATGCCTTCATCCGAAGGAACGAAGGAACGGCCGAAGGGTGCTCTCCACGGCGGTGGGGGGCACACCTTTGTTCCGGCGTTCCGGAGGATGATGGTGGGGTGCGGATTCGAACGAGCACCAGTGAAGAACTCCCCGTCCTCCAGGACATAGAGCGCGCCGCCGGACTCTGCTTCCGGGACATCGGGATGGACGAAGTCGCCGATGACGAGCCCCTGAGCCTGGAGGAGCTGAGCCGCTACCAGCGGGCCGGACGGGCCTGGGTCGCGGTGGACGACGCCGACCGGGCGATGGCGTATCTGATCACCGACCCCGTCGACGGAAACGTCCATATCGAGCAGATCTCGGTCCATCCCGACAGCGCCCGCCGTGGCGTGGGCCGGGCCCTGATCGACCACATCGCGGGGCGGGCCGCCGACGACGGCGTCCCCGCGCTCACCCTGACCACCTTCGTCGACGTGGCCTGGAACGCCCCGTACTACGCCGCACGCTGCGGCTTCCGGACCCTGACCGAGGCCGAGCTGACCCCCGGCCTCCGGGAGATCCGGCGCTGCGAGGCGGGCCATGGGCTGGACCGCTGGCCACGGGTGTGCATGCGCAGGGATGTGGGGTAGCGGGGAGGCCGGGGTGGGGCGGTGAGCGAGGGCGATCCGGCTCAGGCTCGGTCCGGCGCCGAGTACAGCTCCTCCACCGCCCGCCCGAACGCCCGGATCCGCGCCGTCTCGTCCGCCCGCCGCCACACCAGGCCGAGCATCGAGTCCGGCACCCCTTCGACCGGTACGAAGGTGATGTCCCGGCGGCGGTGATACTCCGCCGTCGGGGCGCACAGCAGCATCCCGCCCCGTCCCGCCGCGACCGCCGCCAGCCCCTCCTGGAGCGTGTGCACCCGCGGCCCGCGCGGGATCGGGCGCCCAGCGGGGGTGGCGGCGGGTGCCATCGCGTCGTGCCAGTAGCGCGGCGCGGGGGCGGACGGGCCGATCAGCGGGAGGTCGGCCAGCGCCTCGGCGGCCACGCGGGCGCGGTCCGCGAACGGATGGCGGGCGGAGACCACCACCGTCTGCGGCTGCTTGGAGAAGACCGGGCCGAGGACCAGATCGGGCTCGGCGACCGGCAGGCAGACGATCGCGGCGTCCACCTCACCGGCCCGCACCGCGCCGAACGGATCGGCCAGCGGGATCTCCACGGTCGTCGTTTCGCAGCCGGGGTGGCGTTCCCGGAAGGCTGCGATGGCCGCCGTCACCCGTTCATCGGCGGCCCCCTGGAACCCGATCCGCAGCACGCCCTCCACCCCGCGCGCCGCCCGGTGGGCGCTTTCGACGGCCCCGTACAGCGCCTCGTAGGCGGGCCGGAGGTCGGCCAGAAACCGCTCGCCGAGCGGGGTCAGCCGCGCCCGGCGGCTGGTGCGCTCCAGCAGCCGGGCGCCGATCCGGCGCTCCAGGGACCGCAGTAGCTGGCTCACCCTGCTCTGCGAGACGTACAACCGCTCCGCCGCGCGTCCGAAGTGCAGCTCCTCGCTCAGCGCGAGAAAACACTCCAGCTCGCGGATCTCCAACCCGGCCATGGTCTCCCCGTGGATCGCGCTCGCGCTGACGCGCGTTGCCTCGCCTGGACTCGCGGCACATCGACTCGCGCCGACTCGTATCGATTCGCGCCGACTCGTATCGATTCGCGCCGACTCGCGCCGACTCGCATCGATGAGCCTCGCTCATAGAAGTCTGAGAACTTCGGCGTTGTTCCCGCAGGGGCACGGCAGTTCGCTAAAGG
This sequence comes from Streptomyces niphimycinicus, assembly GCF_018883605.1. Classification (GTDB taxonomy): domain Bacteria; phylum Actinomycetota; class Actinomycetes; order Streptomycetales; family Streptomycetaceae; genus Streptomyces; species Streptomyces niphimycinicus. Next base: position 6,494 of record NZ_JAHLEM010000014.1, read on the forward strand.
CATGTCCAATAGCACGGAACTCACCGCTCCGGCAGGCACATCCGGGTCACCTCCGGTGGTGCGCTCGCCGCTCAGGGCCTGGCTCGCCGTCGTCGCCGTCGCGGTCGGCACCTTCTCGGTGGTCACCACCGAGATGCTGCCGGTCGGCCTGCTGACGTCGATCGGCTCCGCGCTCGGCGTCTCGGCCGGTACGGCGGGCCTGGCCATGACCGTGCCCGGGCTGGTCGCCGCGTTCGCCGCCCCGCTGCTCACCGTCACCGTCGGCCGCTTCGACCGGCGGCCGGTGCTGTGCGGTCTGATGGGGCTGCTGGCCGTCGCCAATCTGCTGTCCGCATGCGCGCCCGGCTTCGCCGTCCTGCTGTTCGCCCGGGTGCTGGTCGGGGTGAGCATCGGCGGGGTGTGGTCGATCGCGGGCGGGCTCGCGGTGCGGCTGGTGCCCGAGCGGTCCACGGGCCACGCCACCACGCTGATCTTCAGCGGTATCGCGGTGGCCTCGGTGCTCGGGGTGCCGATCGGGACGCTCCTCGGCGATCTGGTCCACTGGCGGATCGCGTTCGCCGCCATGGCCGCCCTGTCGCTGGCCGTGGTCGCCGCCATGGCCGTCACCCTGCCGCCGTTGCCCACGGCCGGGACCATGCGGCTGCGCGAGGTGCCCGGGCTGTTCCGCAACGTCCGGCTGCGGACCGGCCTCATCACCACACTGCTGCTGGTCACCGGCCACTTCGGGGCGTACACCTACGTCCGCCCGGTGCTCGAGGACGTCGCCGGGGTCGGAACGAGCCTGATCAGCACCCTGCTGCTGGCCTACGGCGTGGCGGGCATCGCCGGGAACTTCCTGGCCGGCACCGCCGCCCACCGCGCTCCGCGCCGCACCCTCATGGTCATCTTCACTCTGCTCGCGGCGGCCGAACTGCTGCTCCCGGTCGCCGGTACCACGACGGCCGGGGCCGCCGTACTGCTGCTGGTGTGGGGCCTGGCGTACGGCGGGGTGTCGGTGACCTGCCAGACCTGGGTGCTGCACGCGGCGCCGGACGCGCGGGAGGCGGCGTCGGCGCTGTTCGTCGGGGTCTTCAACGTGGCGATAGCGCTGGGCGCGCTGCTCGGCGGCCGGGCGGCGGATGGTCTCGCGGTCCCCAGCGTGCTGTGGTTCGGGGGCGCGCTGGTGATCCTCGCCCTGGCGAACATGGCGCTCTTCGGCAGCCGCGGAGCCGTCGCCGCTTCCGGCCGGACGGGGGCCTCGTCAGGCCAAGGGGCCACGTCAAGCCATGTGGACCAGGCGATCAGGTGAGACCCTGAAACCAGGGGACTCGTCTGCGCGGGAGTGGGTCCGATGGCAGTGAGCATGCATGTGGTCTGGAGCAAATGCGAGCCGGGACGCGTCATCTACGAGACGCATGCGATCGAGACGGTCACCGACGGCTCGGGCGTCCACGCGACCGTCGACAGCCACACGTATGAGATCTCCGTGCGCAGCCGTGCCCAGGCGGAGTCCATCGCGGACGAGGAGGGCTATGAGCTGTACCGGAAGGGCGAGGCGTGGGAGAGCCTCCCCGAGGAGGAGGAATGAGCGGGGCGAATGAGCAGGAGAAATGAGCGGGAGAAATGGTAAGGAGCAGCGCCCCCGGGCGCTGCTCCTTACCGCTGGATGCGGCTGACCCAATGGGCCTGCCGTCGCCGGACGGCCCGGGCCTGCCCTCGCCTGACGAGCCTGCCTTCGCCCACGGGCCTGCCTCGCCCAACGGCCTGCCCTCGCCGTAGAGCCTTGAGCGGCGGGCCCAGCGCTTGAGCCGACGGGCTCGCCTCAGGCTCCGCGCCCCAGGCGAGCCCGCCTCAGGCTCCGGGCCCGAGGCGGGGCCGTCTCAAGCTCAGGGCCCGGGACGGGGCCGTCTCACTCCTCGCCGTGGCCCAGCAGGAAGTCCACATCCCGCCGCTCCGGGCCCGCCGCGCCGCCGACCGTGATCTGCCGGGTGGCCGGGGCGTAGCCGCTGGCCACCACCGTGTAGTGATCGCCGGTGAGCGCCTCGAAGCCGAAGGACCCGTCGTCACCGGTGATGGCCTGGCCGACCACGTCGCCGGACGCGTCCAGCAGCGAGACCCGGGTGTCCCCGAGCGGTCGGCCGCCCCGGTCCCGTACGGTGCCCCGGACCCGGGCCGCCGGGGGCAGCTTCGCGTCCACCCGCACCGGCTCACCGACGGCGAGCTCCACCTGGGTGGCGTACAGCCGGTGCCCGGCGGCGGCCAGGGTCAGCGTGTACGTCCCCGGGGCCAGCTCCGGCAGCGCGAACTCGCCCTTCTCGTCGGCGGTCGCCGACCCCGCGACCTCGCCCTCGGGCCCGGTGGCCGTGGCGGTCGCACCGGCCAGCGGCTCCCCGCCGACGGCGCGTACGGACCCGGTCAGCCCGCCCCCGCCGGACAGCCGCAGATCGCAGACGACGGGCAGGTCGGTCACCAGCAGGGTGGCGGCCTGCGGCTGGTACCCGGTGGCCGAGCCGATGAGGACGACGCTCGCGGTGTCCGGGGCGGGCACGCGGTACCGGCCGTCGCGGCCGGTGACCGTACGGCCGAGCTGACGGCCGCCGGTGTCGATGAGGGTAATGGCGGCATCGGCGAGCGGAGTGCCGCCGGGGCCGAGGACCCGGCCGTGGATGACGCTGCCGGTGAGGGCGGGCCCGTCCGCCGCCGCGTAGGCGACATCCCCGACCTTTGCCTCAGCCGAGGCAGCCGAGGCAGCAGAGGCGGCCGAGGCAGCAGAGGCGGCCGAGGCAGCAGAGCCAGCAGCGGTGGCGACGGCAGCCGGTGCGCCCACGAGCGCGGGGGCGGGGGCGGCCACGGGCGCGGAGTCGGCCACCGGGGCGGAGCCCGTCGCGGTCCCGGTCCCGGTCGCGGGAGCCGACGTGGCCACGGGACCCGAGCCCGCCACCCCGGCGCGCCGCCGCACGGGCAGGAACAGGGCGATCAGCAGGCCGACGACCGAGGCCGCACACGCCACCAGGAACGACGTCTGGAACCCGTCCTTGCTCGGCAGCGCCACCCCGCCGAAGTCGGTCGTCTGGTGCGCCAGGATCACACCCACCACCGCGCTGGAAGTGGACATGCCGATCGACCGCATGAGGGTGTTGAGCCCGTTCGCCGCACCCGTCTCGGCGGCCGGAACGGCGCTGACGATGAGCGTGGGCATCGCCGAGTACGCGATACCGATGCCGACGCCGAGTGCGGTGGACAGCACCACGATCTGCCAGATGTAGTCCATCATCACCAGGCCCGCGCCGTACGTCGCGCCGATCACGATCAGCCCGATGACCAGCGAGACCTTCGGCCCCTTCGCGGCGTTGATCCGCGCGGACAGCGGCGAGACCAGCATCATCGCGACGCCCATCGGGGCGAAGTAGAGCCCCGCCATGACCATCGACTGGCCCAGGCCGTAACCGGTGGCCTTCGGGAGCTGTAGGAGCTGCGGAAGGATCAGCGACATCGCGTAGAACGAGAAGCCGACCATGATCGAGGTGAGGTTGGTCAGCAGCACCTGACGCCGTGCCGTGGTCCGCAGATCGACCAGCGGTTCGGCGGTGCGCAGCTCGAAGACGCCCCACAGCAGCAGGATCACCACGGCCGCGCCGAACAGCCCGAGCGTGGTGCCGCTCGTCCAGCCCCAGTCACCGCCCTTGGTGATGGGGAGCAGCAGACAGACGAGTCCGGCCGTCAGCCCGAGCGCGCCGATGACGTCGAAGCGGCTGGGGGTACGGACCGAGGACTCCGGGATGACGGAGAGCACCAGGGCGATCGATATCACGCCCAGCCCCGCGGCCCCGTAGAACAGCACATGCCAACTGGTGTGCTGCGCCACGAACGCGGCGGCGGGCAGCCCCAGCGCACCGCCGATGCCCAGCGACGAGCTCATCAGAGCCATCGCCGAGCCCAGCTTCTGCGGCGGCAGCTCGTCGCGCATGATGCTGATGCCGAGCGGAATGGCCCCCATGGCCCCGCCCTGGATGGCCCGGCCGATCACCATCACCACCAGTTCGGAGGTGACGGCGCAGGTCAGCGAGCCGATGACCATCAGCGCCAACGCGACCATCAGCATCCGGCGCTTGCCGAACATGTCCCCGAGCCGGCCCATGACCGGGGTGGAGACGGCGCCGGCGAGCAGGGTGGCGGTGACCACCCAGGACGCGTTGGAACTGGTGGTGTGCAGCAACTGGGGCAGCTCGGTGACCAGCGGAACGACCAGCGTCTGCATGACGGACACGGCGATACCGCAGAACGCGAGCACCGCCACGAAGCCACCGCCGACCTCCCGCGGGAGCGGCGTGCCGGAGGGCGCGGCGCTCAGAGGATCCGCGACGCGAGGTGGGGCTGACTGGGGCATGCGAATGCCGCCTCCAAAGAGATTTCGAGAGATGCGCGAAAAGTGGAACGATGAGAGATGTGCATCCTACACATGACGTGTATCGTGCACACTTCCATTGAGGGGCGCGGGGGAGGCGAGGAGGAATCGTGCTGGATCGGCGGCTGGAGCGGCTGGAGCGCGAGCTCATGCTGGTGGCCAGATGTTCAGTCCTGACGCCGCGCGAACGGAAGGGCCAGACGACGGACGGGCCGGAGCCCCCGGCGCAACCGAACACCGGCCGGGCCCCCGAGGAACCCCACCCCGATCGCCGCACCGACGAGCACGAGCCCTGCGCCGGCCCCACCCGCCTGGACCGCTCCGGCTATCTGCTCCTCTCCCGCCTCGACGCCGAGGGCGCGATGTCCATCGGCCAGTTGGCCGACGCGTTCCAGCTCGACGTCTCGACCGTCAACCGCCAGACCGGCGCCCTGCTCCGGGCCGGTCTCGTAGAACGCATCCCGGACCCCGACGGCGGCCTGGCCCGCAAGCTCCGCGTCACCCCGCAGGGCGCAGACCGCATGGCGGCGGAACGGACCTGCCGGCAGACCGACCTGTCCCGGCTGCTGGAGTCGTGGCCCGCCGAGGAAGTGGCCCGCCTGGAGGACGTCCTCACCCGCTTCAACCGCGAGGTGGAACGCCAGGAGGGCGGCCGCGCCTGGCCCCGCGAGCCGGGCGAGGCGTAAGGCCCTCCGGAACGACGCGTAAGGCCCTCCGGAACCACGCGTAACGCCTCCGGAATGACAGCGGCGCCGAGGACGTTCCCGCAGACAAGACCATGCGAGGCAGACAAGACCATACCGAGGAGGCCAGGACGAAATGCCCACCCCCGCTTCCCACCCCAAGACCACCGGCACCAGCGGCGGACACCGCGTGGACGTGGAGCACGGCTCCCAGCACGTCACCGTCACGATCGACGGCCGCGTCGTCGCGGAGTCGACCCGCCCCCTGCTCGTCCACGAGACGGGACTCCCGGTCCGCTACTACCTCCCCCCGGAGGACGTGGACCTGACCCTCTTCCAGCCGACCGACTCCCACACCACCTGCCCCTTCAAGGGCGAGGCCGCGTACTGGACCTACCGCGGCCCGGCCGGCGACGAGGCGGAGCCCCGGCCGGACGTGGTGTGGGCGTACCCGCAGCCGATCGAGAAGGTGGCGGAGATCAAGGACCATCTGTCGTTCTACGACGAGGTGGCGAAGATCGAGATTTCGGAGTAACCACCCGGAGCCGAAGGGGGCGCCACACCAGGCATCACCCCATCAGGGGCCTTCCGGGACCCTCCCGGAGGGAACCCCTGACGCGTGCACATCCACGCGTACTCGTGGCTGGGTGAGAAGGAGCTGTTCGACCGGGAGGCCCTCCGCCGCCCACCCGACCGCCCCCGCCCGCCCCTCACGACCGAGGACGAGGACTACTACCGCGAGGACCAGGAGCGCTACCGCACCCTCCTGGAAACCTTCCGCCACTCGGAGCTCCCCCCACTGGAAACGTCCCTC
>NZ_JAHLEM010000140.1 GCF_018883605.1 Streptomyces niphimycinicus
GCCGGGGCGGACGCTCGCCCGGGGGACGGAGCAGCCGCGGGCCCTGGCAGCGCGGCCGCGGGGCGGGCGGTCGGGGGGCGGGCTACGAGCCGGGATGTGGCACGGCTGGCGGGTGTGTCCCAGGCGACCGTGTCCCTGGTGCTCGGCGAGAAGTGGTCCGGACGGGTCTCCGAGCGCACCGTGGAGGCCGTACGGGCCGCCGCGCGCGAACTCGGCTACCGCCCCAACCTCGCGGCCCGCAGCCTCCGTCTGGGCCGCACCAGGACTGTGCTCATGGTGGTGCCCGCCCTGACGACCGAGTTCTTCGCCCGCGTCTACACCGGCGCCGAGCGGGTCGCCGCCGATCACGGCTTCGGGGTGGTGCTCTATCCGTCCCCCGAGGGCGTGGGCCCGGCCCGGGACCCCTTCGACTCGGCGCGCGCCTCGCTCGACGGGGTGATCGCCTCCTCCATGGCGGCCGACGCGCTGGTTGCGGTGCGCGGCGGCGGGCTGCCGCTGGTGATGCTGGACAGCGATCCGGACGACGCGGCCGCGGCGGCCACGGTCAACCTCGACATCGCGGACGGGGCGCGGCAGGCGGCGGGGCATCTGCTGGCGCTCGGGCACCGCCGGGTGGCCCATCTCGCGGCGGCGGTGGACTCCTGGACCTTCGAGGTGCGCGCCCGGGCCCTGGCGGAGGCGATGGACGAGGTACCGGGCACCTCGTTGGGCACCGAACCGGCGGGGCTGACCGTCGAGGAGGGCCGCCGGGCCGCCGAACGCGTCCTGGCCCGCCCCGGGCCCCGGCCGACCGCGCTCGTCTGCGACGACGACATCCTGGCCGCGGGCGCCTGCAAGGCGGCCCGGCGGCTGGGGCTGCGGATCCCGGACGACATCTCGGTGACCGGCTTCGACGATCTGGCGCTGGCCACGGCGGTGGAACCGGAGCTGACCACGGTGCGGCTCCCGGCGGAGGCGGTGGGGGCGGCCGGTATGCGGGCCCTGATGACGCTCCTGGACGGCGAGACGCCCCGGGACACCGTGCTGCCCGTCGAGCTGATCCCCCGGGGCTCCACGGCCCCTCCCCCACGGCACTGACCGGCCTCGGGGCCACCGCTCCGGCCGCCGCTCCGGCCGTTGCGCGGCCTACGGGGTGTCCGGTGGACCGCGCGGCGGAGCCGCATATCGATGCCGCCGGACGAGACGGGGCAGCGGGCAGCCTGCCCGCCTCTGCCCGATAGCGGGGCCCCGAGGCCCGGGGCGGAGCCCCGGTTCGGGACGGGGCGGGGAGGGGCGCAGGCAGCCGCAGGCGTCACGGTCCGCCGGACACCTATGGGCGCGGGGGCCGTCTGGGCTCGTCGCCGCCACAACGTCGCCGCCCGCCGCCACAACGTCCCCGCCGCCCCGGGTGGGCCCGGGGCGGCGGCGACGGAGAAACGAACGGCGGCGGCCGGGTCAGTCCTCGGACTCCGAGGTGGATTCCTCGGCCCCGTCGCCGTCGGACGACGCCTCCGAGTCAGCCGCGCCCTCTCCCGACTCCAGGAGCCGGGAGAGCTGGCCGCCCAGGACGCGCTTGAACTTGCGCTTCTGGGGCCGGTTGCGGTCCAGGACCGCGACCTCGAGCTGCTCGGCGGTGAGGCTGCGCTCCCCGCCGTTGTTGTCGCGGGAGAGCGAGTCGACGGCCAGCTTGAGAGCCTCGGCGAGGGTCATGCCGTCCCGGTGGCGCTGGTCGAGGTAGGTGCTGATCTGGTCGGCGTTGCCACCGACCGCGACCGAGCCGTGCTCGTCCACGATGGAGCCGTCGTGCGGGAGGCGGTAGATCTGGTCGTCCTCGGGGCCCTCCCCGACCTCGGCGACGATCAGCTCGACCTCGTACGGCTTCTCGGCGGCGCTGGAGAAGATCGTGCCCAGGGTCTGGGCGTAGACATTCGCCAGCCCGCGGGCCGTGACATCCTCACGGTCATAGGTATAGCCACGCAGATCGGCGTAACGGACACCGCCGATGCGCAGATTCTCGAATTCGTTGTACTTACCGACCGCCGCGAAGGCGATCCGGTCATAGATCTCGCTGACCTTGTGCAGCGCGCGGGACGGGTTCTCCGCAACGAAGACGATGCCGTCGGCGTACTGGAGCACGACCACGCTGCGGCCGCGTGCGATGCCCTTACGGGCGTATTCGGCGCGGTCGGCCATGGCCTGCTGAGGAGAAACATAGAACGGCGTCGTCACCGGCTGTCCGTCCCTTCTGTCAATGGCGAATGCATTCCGGCTGGACCGTCCTCTCAGAGAAGGGCGGCGCGGGGGCCGTCCGGCTCTTCGAGGCGCCGTTCATGGATGGCACGGGCGAGCTCGGACACCTCGTCCTCGCCGAACCTCTTGAAACCGTCCTCGGTGATGGAGGTGATGATCGGGTAAATGCGGCGGGCGAGATCCGGCCCGCCGGTGGCCGAATCATCGTCGGCGGCGTCATAGAGCGCCTGGAGCACGGCGGTGGCGGCCTGCTCCTCGGTCAAATCCTGGCGATAGAGCTTCTTGAGCGCGCCCCGGGCGAACATCGAGCCCGAGCCGGTGGCGGCGAAGCCGCGCTCCTCCGAACGCCCTCCGGTCACGTCGTAGGAGAAGATGCGGCCCTTCTCCCGGTCGACGTCCCACCCCGCGAAGAGCGGGACCACGGCGAGGCCCTGCATCGCCATGCCGAGGTTGCCGCGGATCATGGTCGACAGCCTGTTCGCCTTGCCTTCGAGCGAGAGAACGGTGCCCTCGACCTTCTCGAAGTGCTCCAGCTCGAGCTGGAAGAGCTTGACCATCTCCACGGCGATACCGGCGGTCCCCGCGATCCCGACGGCCGAATACTCGTCGGCGGGGAAGACCTTCTCGATGTCACGCTGCGCGATGACATTGCCCATGGTGGCGCGGCGGTCACCGGCGAGCACCACACCGCCGGGGAAGCTCACCGCCACGATGGTGGTGCCGTGGGGGGCCTCGATGGCGCCCTGCACCGGGGGCAGCGGACGGTTCCCCGGAAGCAGCTCGGGCGAGTGCTCGCCCAGGAAGTCCATGAAGGAGGACGAGCCGGGCGTCAGGAAGGCAGATGGTAGACGCCCGGTGCTACGAGTGTTGGCTTCCACGCGTTTCCTTCCACGTATGTCGCAGCCCGCCTTATCACGTCGGGCTGATCCTTGAACTGCCCCAGTGCCGCGTTGCAGCTGAAGCACAGTACGCCACGGACCCTACCCGTCTTGTGGCAGTGATCCACATGAATGGGCGGGGCATCGAGGCAGATCACGCAGAGCCCGTACTGGGCGGCGATCATCGCATCGCGCTCAGCTTCAGTGAGGCCGTAATTGCGCCTGAGGTGGCCAACCCGGCTGTCCGCCGCCTTGCAGTCTCGACACCGTGAAGCCAGGCCACCCGGAGCCGAACCTTTTCGGTGCCAGTCAGAGCGCGGCCTCGTCTGCCCACACCCCTGGCAGTACTTGTGCCCCTCGGGAACCGCACCCGGCAAGGGGGCTCTTCTGCCCATCGTCTCCTGGCGCTTCCGATCCGACTGAGCAGCACAATCGCGGCAGCGCCGCTGGAGGCCATCCAGGTTTGACCGTTTGGCCGCGAATGCTGCGCGCGGCTTGGTGTCTCCGCACCGCGCGCAGCGCTTCACGCTCGATTCCCCCGACACTCCTGATCTCCGTCCGCCTTCGATTCGAAGGAAAAATGCCCCTACTGCCCGCCCTTCTGAACGAAGGACCGCACGAAATCCTCGGCGTTCTCCTCGAGCACGTCGTCGATCTCGTCCAGCACGGAGTCGACGTCGTCGGAGAGCTTCTCCTGCCGCTCCTTCAGGTCGTCCGCGGCCTGCGCGTCCTGCGCCTGCTCCTCGACCTCTTCGGTCGAGCGCGACGCCTTCTGCTGACCGCCGCCGGTGTCCTTGGTCGCCATGTCCCTCACCCCGCTCGGTTCGCCCGCTGATTCGATCGGTCTCAAGATCAGACCCTACAAGCCGGGTCCGACATCGGCCTCCCACTCGCTACAACGTACGGAGGCCACCTCGATGATTCCCGGCTGGGGGGCATTTCAGCCGCCGGACAGCACCCGGACCAGGTCCTCGGCCGTGCGGCAGCGGTCCAGCAGCTCCTTGACGTGATTGCGGGTGCCGCGCAGCGGCTCCAGCGTGGGGACCCGTTGCAGAGAGTCACGACCCGGCAGATCGAAGATCACCGAGTCCCAGGAGGCCGCGGCGACGTCGTCCGCGTACTGCTCCAGGCAGCGGCCGCGGAAGTAGGCGCGGGTGTCCTCCGGGGGCTTGTTCTGGGCGCGGGCGACCTCCTGGTCGTCCAGCAGCCGCTTCATCTTGCCGCGCGCCGCCAGCCGGTTGTACAGGCCCTTGTCGGGGCGTACGTCGGCGTACTGGAGGTCCACCAGATGCAGCCGGGCCGCGTCCCACTCCAGGGCGTCGCGGCGGCGGTAGCCCTCCATCAGCTCCCGCTTGGCGATCCAGTCCAGCTCGCCGGACAGGCTCATGGGATCGCGCTCCAGCCGGTTCAGCACGTCCTCCCAGCGGGCAAGGACGTCCCGGGTCTGCTCGTCGGCGTCCGCTCCGTAGCGGTCCTCGACGTATTTGCGGGCCAGCTCGAAGTACTCCATCTGGAGCTGCACCGCGGTCAGCGTGCGGCCGCTGCGCAGCGTGATCAGACGGCGCAGTGTCGGGTCGTGCGAGACCTGGTGCAGGGTGCGCACCGGCTGGTCCACCGCGAGGTCCACGGCGATGAAGCCGTCCTCGATCATCGACAGCACCAGGGCGGTGGTGCCCAGCTTGAGGTAGGTCGAGAGCTCGGAGAGGTTGGCGTCCCCGATGATCACGTGGAGCCGGCGGTACTTCTCGGCGTCGGCGTGCGGCTCGTCGCGGGTGTTGATGATCGGGCGCTTGAGCGTGGTCTCCAGGCCGACCTCGACCTCGAAGTAGTCGGCCCGCTGGCTGATCTGGAAGCCGTGCTCATGGCCGTCCTGGCCGATGCCGACGCGGCCGGCGCCGGTGACGACCTGGCGGGAGACGAAGAAGGGCGTCAGATGGCGCACGATGTCCGAGAAGGCGGTCTCCCGCTTCATCAGGTAGTTCTCATGCGTGCCGTAGGAGGCGCCCTTGTTGTCGGTGTTGTTCTTGTAGAGGTGGATGGGCTGGCCGCCGGGCAGCTCGGCGGCGCGCAGCGCGGCCTCGGCCATGATGCGCTCGCCCGCCTTGTCCCAGAGCACCGCGTCCCGGGGGTTGGTGACCTCGGGGGCGGAGTACTCGGGGTGGGCGTGGTCCACATAGAGCCGCGCGCCATTGGTGAGGATCACATTGGCCAGGCCGATGTCCTCGTCGGTGAGCTGGCTGGCGTCGGCGGACTCGCGCGCGAGGTCGAAGCCGCGGGCGTCCCGCAGCGGGTTCTCCTCCTCGAAGTCCCAGCGGGCGCGACGCGCCCGGTGCATCGCCGCCGCGTAGGCGTTGACGACCTGGGATGAGGTGAGCATGGCATTGGCGTTCGGGTGCCCGGGGACGGAGATCCCGTACTCCGTCTCGATACCCATTACGCGCCGTACGGTCATGCGGCCCTCCTTGCCCGGCGCCGCCCCCGGCTGAGGTCGGCGCTCAAGTACCGCTGCGCTCCCGGTCCATATGCGGCCCCCGATCCCCCGTGCCGCGATCGTGCGGTACCGAAGAGCCTAGAACGGCCAAGCGGTGCTGCGGAGATCATTTCAGTCATTGCTCCGGTCGGGCTCGTAGGACTCATACGAAGAATGCGGTCCGAAAAGCGCATCCGGCTGCGGATGCCCCGTCCAGGACATCCGCAGCCGGACTGCGGTGTTACAGGTATTGACCGGTGTTCGCCACCGTGTCGATGGAGCGTCCGGTGTCCGCGCCCTGCTTTCCGGTGACCAGGGTGCGGATGTAGACGATCCGCTCGCCCTTCTTGCCGGAGATCCGGGCCCAGTCGTCCGGGTTCGTGGTGTTCGGCAGGTCCTCGTTCTCCTTGAACTCGTCCACGCAGGCGGCGAGCAGATGGGAGACGCGAAGGCCCTTCTGGTTGTGGTCCAGGAAGTCCTTGATCGCCATCTTCTTGGCGCGGTCCACAATGTTCTGGATCATTGCGCCGGAGTTGAAGTCCTTGAAGTAGAGGACTTCCTTGTCGCCATTGGCGTAGGTGACCTCCAGGAAGCGGTTCTCCTCGGACTCGGTGTACATCTGCTCGACCACCGACTGGATCATTCCGCCGATCGCGGCCTTGGGCGACTGGCCGTGCTCGGTGAGGTCGTCCGTGTGGATCGGCAGCGACTCCGTGAGGTACTTCGAGAAGATGTCCTTGGCGGCCTCGGCGTCCGGACGCTCGATCTTGATCTTCACATCGAGGCGGCCGGGGCGCAGGATCGCCGGGTCGATCATGTCCTCACGGTTGGAGGCACCGATCACGATCACGTTCTCCAGGCCCTCCACGCCGTCGATCTCGGAGAGGAGCTGGGGGACGATGGTGTTCTCCACGTCCGAGCTGACCCCGGAGCCACGGGTGCGGAAGAGGGAGTCCATCTCGTCGAAGAAGACGATGACGGGCGTGCCCTCGCTGGCCTTCTCCCGAGCCCGCTGGAAGACCAGCCGGATGTGCCGCTCCGTCTCACCGACGTACTTGTTGAGCAGCTCGGGACCCTTGATGTTGAGGAAGAAGCTCTTCCCCGCGGGCTTGCCGGTCACCTCGGCGACCTTCTTGGCAAGGGAGTTGGCCACGGCCTTGGCGATCAGCGTCTTGCCGCAGCCGGGCGGGCCGTACAGCAGCACACCCTTGGGCGGCCGCAGTTCGTGCTCCTTGAAGAGGTCGGGGTAGAGGTAGGGGAGCTCGACCGCGTCGCGGATCAGCTCGATCTGGTTTCCCAGACCGCCGATCTTGTTGTAGTCGATGTCCGGAACCTCTTCGAGGACGAGCTCCTCGACCTCGCTCTTCGGAACGACCTCGTAGACATAGCCGGACCGGGACTCGAGCAGCAGGGCGTCACCGGGACGGATGGTGGTGTGCAGCAGCGGCTCTGCCAGCCGCACCACCCGCTCCTCGTCGGTGTGCCCGATCACCAGGGCGCGCTCGCCGTCCTCGAGGACCTCCTTGAGGGTGACGATGTCCCCGGCGCGCTCGAACTCCATGGCCTCGACCACATTGAGGGCCTCGTTGAGCATGACCTCCTGGCCGCGCTGGAGGTCGTCGAGCTCGACGCTTGGGCTGACATTCACCCGGAGTTTACGGCCCCCGGTAAAGATGTCGGCCGTACCGTCCTCGTTCGCCTGTAGAAAGGCTCCGAAACCGGCCGGCGGCTGGGCAAGCCGGTCGACCTCCTCCTTGAGGGCCACGATCTGGTCGCGGGCCTCACGGAGTGTGTTCGCGAGCCGCTCGTTCTGTGCGGAGACTCCCGCCAGATTGGTCTGCAGCTCGACGATCCGCTCTTCGAGAATCCTCGTATGACGCGGAGAGTCGGCGAGCTTGCGGCGCAGGACGGCGATTTCCTGCTCGAGATAGGCAACCTGGCCGGCAGGGTCATCAGACCCCCGCCCCGGCCGGATGCCGCGGTTGATGTCGTCGTCGTGGGCTGCCACGGTCCTCACCTCCTCCAAGGGGAGCTGGACGCTTCCTGACCCTACCTGGGCCGGTGCGGGTTGAAACCCCTAGATCACAAACCCGGTCGGCGTGTGTCCGATCTTCACCCTTGCGCACTCCCTCACACCAGCCGAATACCCACCCAACAACATCGGAAAGCGAGCGGTTGTATCGTCGAGGTGGTCAACACCCGTCAGGGCTGGCGATATTTAGACACTGTTGAATGGCGTATCGAAGGAACAGCAGGGGGCACACCGTGCGGAACGAGGAGCTCGGCGATCTTGAAGTGTGGATTGACCAGGACCTGTGCACCGGCGACGGCATCTGCGCCCAGTACGCTCCCGAGGTCTTCGAACTCGACATCGACGGTCTAGCCTACGTCAAGAGCGCCGACGATGAGCTGCTACAGGAGAAGGGTGCCACCACTCCGGTCCCCCTGGCCCTGCTCACCGAGGTCAAGGATTCCGCGAAGGAATGCCCCGGCGACTGCATCCATGTACGCCGCGTCACGGACCGGGTCGAGGTCTACGGCCCCGAGGCGGAGTGACACTCCGCGAGCGACCGCTCACACACTCCCCGGAACCGGCAGCGCCTTCAGGACGAACCTGCCGTCCCGCCACCGCCAGTTGACCTTGCGCTGCTGATCCGGACAGCACCGCGGCACCTTGGCCGAGGAATATCCCAGCAAGGTGGCCGAAACCGTCTTTCCGCGCACCGCGAAATCGCTGACGCTCATCCCTTCCTTCGGGTCCACGAACGTGGCCACCACGCGGGGCGCGGCGCCCGCGCGGGCCGGCTGGGAGAGCACATACACGCCACTGGGCGGGGTGCCGAACGCCGTCGCGCAGCGCACCACGACGGCGGTCTCCGGCCGCCCGTCGCCGTCCAGGTCCGCCGAGGCCCGGTCGACGACATCGGGCCTGGCCCGTCCGCAGTCCATCGGATACTCCGCGGCGCCGGGATCGGGGGCCTTGGCCGCCGGAAGCCCACCGGCACGCGGGGCGGAGGCGGCGGTGGACGTGGTGGCCTTGGCGTCGGAGGGCTGGAAGAACGACCCCCCGGCGATGACCGCGGCCACGGCGGCCGCGGTCGCGACCCAGTGCACCGGACGGGGATGGGTGTGCGCGAGATCCGGGCCCAGAGGCTGCACGCGGGATGACTCCATGTAAGAGCTGAGGCGGGAGATGTCCCGCATCGTGCCACATCTCACAGGGGCGCGGCCACCGCCCTCGCACAGGGAATTCGGTGGCCGCGCCGAGCCGTTGGGCCCCAGGTGTCCGTCAGGTGGCCGTCAGGCGTCGCCGGACGGGGTGTCCTGGCCGCCGGAGGCGCTCCGGCCGCCCCCTGAGGCGTCCCCGGCTCCGGTGTCCTTCGCGGTGCCCCAGCCCACGTAGTCCTCGCCGTAGGCGCCCTTGGCGGGCCTGCGGCGGCGCATCGGGGGCTCCACACCGTCCGCGAGCCGGCGGGCGGTGAGCAGGAAGCCGGTGTGGCCGATCATGCGGTGGTCGGGCCGTACGGCCAGACCCTCGACATGCCAGGTGCGGACCATGGTCTCCCAGGCCGACGGCTCGTTGAAGGTGCCGTGCTCGCGGATGCACTCCACGGTGCGGGCGAGCTGGGTGGTGGTGGCGACGTACGCGCACAGGATGCCGCCGGGGACGAGCGCCTTGGACACCGGCTCCAGGCACTCCCAGGGGGCGAGCATGTCCAGGATCACGCGGTCCACCTCGGTGTCGCTGAGGTTGTCCTGGAGGTCGCCGACGGTCAGCCGCCAGGCGGGGTGCGGGGCGCCGAAGTAGCGCTCGACGTTCTGGGCGGCGATCTCGGCGAAGTCGGCCCGGCGCTCGTAGGAGTGCAGCATGCCCTGGTCGCCGATGGCCCGCAGCAGAAACATGGAGAGCGAGCCGGAGCCGACGCCCGCCTCGACGACACGTGCGCCGGGGAAGATATCGGCCATCGCCAGGATCTGCCCCGCGTCCTTGGGGTAGACCACGGCGGCACCGCGTGGCATGGACAGGACATAGTCGGGGAGCAGGGGGCGCAGCGCGAGATACGCGACGTTTCCCGTGGTACGCACGACGGTTCCCTCAGGGGCACCGATCAGCTCGTCATGGGGGAAGGATCCCTTGTGGGTGTGGAAGTTCTTCCCGGCCTCGAGCGTGAAGGTGTAGTGGCGTCCCTTGGGGTCGGTGAGCTGGACCTGGTCCCCGACCTGGAAGGGCCCGCGACGGCGGGCGGCACCGGTCGGTTCGGACATGTGAACAGCCTACCGGGCACTTCGCCCTGCCCGGACCACACCGGGGCCTCAGGAGGGGCCCGCGGGCGTCCTGGCCATGGCCGCCACGAAGGCGCGCTCGACATCGGCCGTGGAGAGCACCCCGTAGATCTCGCCGCTCTCCTCCACCACCAGGTACTCGGTGGCGGGGGTGGCCCGCAGGGTGTCCAGCAGCTCCTCGCCGCTGAGCTCGGCGGAGACCCGCATACCGTCCTTGAGATCCTGGGCGAGACCGCTGACCGCGACCCAGGGGCGGCGGTGCTCGGGGATCCCCACGATGGCGGCCTCGCGCACCACGGCGGTCGGGGTGCCGTGGCCGTCCACCACGACCAGGGCACGCGCCCCGGCCTCGTTCGCCCGGCGCAGCGCCTCCGAGAGCGGGGTGTCGGCCGCCACGGGGACGGCGCGCCGGGTGAGCGTACGGGCGCGCAGATCCGGCAGCCGCTCCCGCAGCCGGGCCATCCGCAGGCTGTTGCCCGCGCCGGTCCAGATGATCGCGGCGAGTATGGCGGCCAGCAGCGCGTCGGTGAGCGAGTCGACGCTGCCGAAGCTCTCGGGCTCGTCGCCGAGCCCGCCGGCCTGGGTGAGCAGCGGCAGTCCGATGAGCACCGCGACGGCCAGCGCCCGGCCGCTCCAGGCGGCGGCGACGGTGCCGGTCATCGGCCTGCCGCTGATCTTCCAGACGACGGCGCGCAGCATCCGCCCGCCGTCCAGCGGCAGCCCGGGCAGCAGGTTGAACGCGGCCACGATCAGGTTGGAGATCATCAGCCCGGCGAGCAGCACCCCGGGCACCGTGCCGGGCTCCACGACCAGCATGCCCAGGTAGAAAACGCCCGAGAGGACCAGGGAGAGCAGCGGGCCGACGAAGGCGAGCACGAACTCCCGGCCGGGGGTCTCGGTCTCCTTCTCGATCTCCGAGACACCGCCGAAGAACTGGAGCTGGATCCGGCGCACCGGCAGCTTGAAGCGGAGCGCGGCCACGGTGTGCGCCAGCTCGTGCACCAGCACCGAGGCGTAGAAGGCCACCGCGAAGAAGAGCGAGACCAGATAGCGGGCGGCGCCGAGCTCCGGCAGCACCCGGTCGAGCTGACCGCCGAAGACCCAGGTGATGAGGGCGGCGACCAGGAACCAGCTCGGCGAGACATACACCGGCACGCCGAACGGGCGCCCCATGAGAATGCCGCCGCCCGCCTCGCGTGGGCGCGGCTGTTTACCGCCCTCGGGCTCGGTCGTGCGGTCCGATTCCCCGTTGTCGGACTGCCGCTGCCCGCTGTTGTCCACGGTGTCCCCTCGTCGGATGCTCGGTCGCACCCCTCTTTTGATACGGTCCCCACGATCATGCAGTGCGAGGGGCTCGGACGTCGATGGTATGCGTCCGGCTGTCAGTGGCGGGTCGTAGGGTCTTCGCCATGGGAACCACCACGGGAACCACCACCGGGAAGGCCGAACCGTCGGACGGGCCGCCGAAGTCCGGCCGCGCCGCCTCGTTGTCACCGTCACGGGCGGCCGATTTCATGCGGTGCCCGCTGCTGTACCGCTTCCGAGTGATCGACAAATTGCCGGAGAAGCCCAGCGCGGCGGCCACCCGCGGCACGGTGGTCCACGCGGTGCTGGAGCGGCTCTTCGACGCCCCGGCCGCCGAGCGCACCTCGCCGCGGGCCCGGGCGATGGTGCCGGGCGAGTGGGACCGGCTGCTGGCGGCCAAGCCGGAGCTGGCGGAGCTGTTCCAGGAGGAGGACGGCGCCCCGGCGCCGGAGCGGCTGGCCGAGTGGCTGACGGGGGCGCAGACACTGGTGGACCAGTGGTTCTCGCTGGAGGATCCGACGCGTCTGGAGCCCGCGGAGCGGGAGCTGTTCGTGGAGACGGAGCTCGAGTCCGGGCTGCGGCTGCGTGGCATCATCGACCGGATCGACATCGCTCCCACGGGTGATGTGCGGATCGTGGACTACAAGACGGGCAAGGCCCCCGCACCGCAGTACGCGGGCGAGGCGCTGTTCCAGATGAAGTTCTACGCGCTGGTGGTGTGGCGGCTGCGCGGGGTCATCCCGCGGCGGCTCCAGCTTGTCTATCTGGGCAGCGGCGATGTGCTGACGTACGACCCGGACGAGCGGGATCTGCGGGGGGTGGAGCGCAAGGTGCTGGCCCTGTGGGAGGCGATCCGGCTGGCCACGGAGACCGGTGCCTTCGTCCCCCGCCAGACCAGGCTGTGCGGCTGGTGCGACCATCAGGCGCACTGTCCGGAGTTCGGGGGTACGCCGCCGCCGTATCCGCTGGCGGTCGTACCTCTTCAGAATCGAGGTGCCGCGTAGCGCCCCCTGAGGGTGGTGGTGGGTGACGGGCGGGCAGAATGGACGCGGTCTAGCGAAGGAGTTCCCGTGGCGATCCGCGTCCTACTGGTCGATGATCAACCGCTGCTGCGCACCGGCTTCCGGATGATCCTGGAGGCGGAGCAGGATCTGGCGGTCGTCGGCGAGGCAGGGGACGGTCTACAGGCCCTCGACCAGGTGCGGGCGCTTCAGCCCGATGTGGTCCTGATGGACATCCGGATGCCGCGGATGGACGGCGTGGAGGCGACCCGCCAGATCACCGGTCCGGGGCGGGACGGCCCGGCCAAGGTGCTGGTGCTGACCACCTTCGACCTGGACGAGTACGTGGTGGAGGCGCTGCGCGCCGGGGCCAGCGGCTTTCTGCTGAAGGACGCGCCCGCCACCGAGCTGGTGCAGGCCATCCGCGTGGTGGCGGCGGGCGAGGCGATGCTGGCGCCCAGCATCACCCGCAGGCTGCTCGACAAGTACGCCGGGCATCTCCCGTCGGGCGAGGAGCCGGTGCCGGACACCCTGCACACGCTGACCGAGCGCGAGGTCGAGGTGCTGAAGCTGGTGGCCCGGGGGCTGTCCAACGCGGAGATCGCCGCGGATCTGTTCGTCAGCGAGACCACGGTCAAGACGCATGTGGGCCATGTACTGACCAAGCTGGGGCTGCGCGACCGGGTCCAGGCCGCCGTGTACGCCTACGAGAGCGGCCTGGTCCGCCCCGGCGCGCAGTAGGCGGCACCAGGGGCACCGGGGACGGTGGTGGTACGGCGGGAGGCCCGGGGCGCGCGCCCCGGGCCTCCCGCCGTACCACCGTCAAGACGTACCGCTGTCAAGACGTACCGCTGTCAAGACTTCCACCGTCAAGACGTACCGCCGTAGAGACGCCGTCCCCGTCAGCCGTCGGAGGACTTGGCGATCTCCCAGAAGCGGAAGACCGTCGAGGAGTCGAGGGTCCACTGGAGCCCGGAGATGTCGTCCTGGGCCACCGCGTACTGCTTGCCCTGCCACAGCGGGAGCATCGGCACCTCGTCGGCGACGATGTCCTGGATCCGCTGGAAGTCGCCGACCGTGGCCTCACGGCTGGGCTGCTCGGCGGTGGCGGGGATGAGCTGCGCGGACAGCCGCGGCGAGGTGTAGTGGTTGGCCAGGACGTTGCCGGCGCCGAAGAACGGGGCGACGAAGTTGTCCGGGTCCGGGTAGTCGGGCACCCAGCCCTTCACATAGACGCCGTACTTCCCGCCGGCGACGCCCTTCTCGTACGTGGCGACGTCCGCGCTCTTCACATCGACGTCGAACAGCCCGCTGGCGTTGAGCTGCCGGGCGATCTGGCGCAGGCCCGGGACGGTGCCGGGGCCGTAGCGGATCGGGGTGCCCCACAGCGTCAGCTTGACCTTGCCGGAGATGCCCGCGTCCCGCAGCGCCTGCTTGGCCTTCTCGGGCTGCGGGCGGTCGCCGTACTTGTCGTAGAAGGCGGTGTTGTGGCCGGTGATCCCGGCCGGGACCACCGAGTACAGCGGTTCGGCGGTGCGCTTGTAGACGTCCCGCACCAGGGTGGAGCGGTCGATGAGGTACGCCATGGCCTTGCGCACGCCGAGCTTGCCCGCCACCGGGTCCTTCATGTTGAAGACCAGGTGCTGGACCTCGGCGCCGGTGCCCTCGACCACGTTCAGGCTCTTGCCGCCGCCGAGGCTCCGCGCCTGGAGGTCGGCGAGGTCGCGCATGGCAAGCCCGCGGTAGGCGAGGTCCACATCGCCCTTCTGCACGGCGGACTTCAGCCGCGCCTGCCCGCCGTGGAAGAACTTCAGGCTCAGCCCGGAGTTCTTCGGCCGGGCGGGCCCCTGGTAGCCGCCGTTGACGGAGAAGTCGGCCTCGTCCTTGGTGAAGGAGTCCAGCTTGTAGACGCCGGAGCCGACCGCCTTGTGGTCCGTGCGCAGCTTGTCGGCGGGGTATTCCTGGTGGTCGACGATGGACCCGGCACCGGAGGCGATCTTCTGCGGGAAGGTCGCGTCGGAGTCCTTCAGATGGAAGACGACGGTCCGCTTGTCCGGGGTGTCGACGCTCCCGATGGAGGTGAGCATCAGCGCCGGACCGTTCGCGTCATTGATCCGCTTGGTGCGCTCGAAGGAGAACTTGACGTCCTCGGAGGTGAGCGGATGGCCATTGGAGAACGTCAGGTCGTTCTTCAGCGTGCAGGAGTAGACCCGGCTGGAGTTGTCCTTGAAGGAGCACTTCTCCGCCGCCTCCGGCTGCGGTGTGGTGCTGCCCTTCGGGAAGCTCAGCAGGGACTGGAAGACGTTGTTGAACAGCAGCCAGGAGCCCGGGTCGTAGCCGGATGCCGGGTCGGTGGCGAGCACCTCGTCCGACATCCCCATGACCACGTGCTCGCCGCTGCCCGCCGCGTCCCCGTCCTCACTGCCGCATCCGGTGAGCAGGGCGGCGGCCAGTCCCGCGCCGAGGGGAGCTGCCAGCCACTGATCACGTTTTCTCAACGGTCTTCCTCACACACTCGTCGTTTCGTGCCCGACCCCCGTGGGTCCTTCTCAGTCGCCCTTGCCGAGTTCCCAGAGCTGGAGCATGGTCGAGGAGTCGAAGGCGTACTCGGCGCCGATGACGTTCTCGCGGGCGGCCACATAGGTGTTGCCCTGCCACAGCGGGAGATAGGGCACGTCGCTGGCGACGGTGTTCTGGATCGACTGGAAGTCCTTGTCGGCGAGGCTGCGCTGGGCCTCCTGCCGGGTCTTGGGGATCAGCTCGTCCTGGATGGTGCTGTTGCGGTAGGGCGAGTTGAGGAAGTTGTCCTTGGTGAGGAACGGCGCGGTGTAGCTGTCGGGGTCCGGGAAGTCGGGCAGCCAGCCCATCCCGGAGGCGGAGAACTGGCGCTTGATGAGCGCGGGGCGGAAGTCCCGCCACGGGTAGCCCTTGATCGTGACGGAGAAGAGGCCGCTCGCGTTGAGCTGCTTCTTCAGCTCCTTGAACTCCCCGGCCGTCTCCGGACCGTAGTGGTCGGTGGTGTAGGTCAGCGTCAGCTTCACCGGGGTGTTGATACCGGCGTCACGCAGCACGCTCTTGGCGACCGCGGGGTCCGGGTCGCCGTACTCGTTGTGGAACGAGTTGATATGCGAGGAGATGCTGGTGGGGATCATCGAGTAGAGCGGCTCGGCGGTCCGCTTGTACACATCGCGCACCAGCGCCTGGCGGTCCACGACATGGGCGATGGCCTGCCGGACCGCCTTGTTCTTGACCGCCGGGTTCGAGGTGTTGAAGACCAGATAGCGGATGCCCTGCCCGGAGGACTCGAAGAGCCGGACGCCCTTGACGTCGCCCTTGTTGAGCTTGTCGATCTGTTCGGGCGAGAAGCCGCGGTGGACCACGTCGATGTCGCCCTTGACCAGGGCCTTCTCCATGGTCGAGGCGGAGTCGTAGAAACGCATCTCCGCCTTGTCGGCCTTCAGGTGGACATCGCCCTTGTAGTGCGAGTTCTTGGTGAAGACGACCTTGACCAGCCGGTTGTCGCGTACCTCGGTCTTGGCGGAGTACGGGCCCGAGCCCGTCATCTCGAAGCCGTTGCGCAGCGCGTCGGGCTTGTAGACCTCGCTGTCCAGGATGGCGGCGGCCGGAGTGGTGAGCTTGGACGGGAAGGTCGCGTCCGGCTGCGAGAGGTGGATGACGATCTCGCGGTCGCTGGGGGTTTCGATCTTGTCCACGTTGGACAGCAGCGACTTGGTGCCGTTGGGGTCGTCGATGCGCAGCACGCGCTCGAGGGAGAACTTGACGTCCTTGGAGGTCAGGTCGTGGCCGTTGGAGAACTTCAGCCCGCTGCGCAGCGTGCAGCGGTACTGCTCGCTCTGCCGGTCCTGGAAGCCGCACTTCTCGGCGGCGTCGGGTATCGGCTCGGTTCCCGAGCGGGGAAGTCTCATCAGCGTCTGGAAGGCGTTGTGCAGCACGCTCCACGAGGCGAAGTCGTAGGCCAGGGCCGGATCCAGCGGAGCGGGCGCCGCCTTCGACGCTTCTATGCGGTCCGTGCTGCCCAGGACGATCGCCTTACCGTCCGAGCCCGAGCCGTCGGTACCACCGCACGCGGCGAGCGTGGAGAGCAGGAGGCCGGCCACAGCCGGCAGCACCAGCGACTTGCGCGTCATTGTCGGGAGTCTCCCTGCCATCGATCAACTACTCGCGACGAGATTAGTCCGCGGCGCCGACCATGCTCAGACACAACGAAGTTGAGGCGATATCACGCCCCGATAACGAGCGGCCATCGACCGATATCCGGACGCCGCCACGATTCGTATGGCATGCCACTAATCCGGACACATGGGTTCACCCAAATCGCACCAGACGGGACGCGCGGCAGGCAACCGCCCCACCCGCTCACCGCATGCGCAGTGATAAACATCACGTTCCCTTGTCGCCAACGGAACGCGAAAAATGCGCCCGCGCTATTCAGTTTGCAATTTACAGAAATACGCTCGGTGCGCGTTCAGTGCATTGTAGTGACCAGAGTACGCAGAAATGAAAGATCGACTTCTTCGAGCGAACCGACGACCGTACGCCCCGCGGCGGGCTCGATCGGCACCACGGACGGCACCGCGACCACCCGGCACCCGGCCGCCTCCGCGGCCCGTACGCCCGTGTCGGTGTCCTCGATGACCACGCACCGCCCCGGCTCGACGGCGAGCCCTGTCGCGGCGAACAGATACGGGTCCGGATGCGGCTTGGTCCGCTCGACCTCGTCACCCGCCACCGTCAGGGCGAAGTGCTCCGGCCCGAGCGAGCGCAGCACCCGGTCCATCACCCGCCGGTGGGAGGCGGAGACCAGGGCGGTGGGGATGGACTGCGCGGCCAGCTCGGTGAGCAGCCGGCGGGCACCGGGCAGCATCGGCACACTGCCGTCGATCAGCTCGGTGAAGCGGCTGTTGAGCAGGCCGGTGAGCTCGGCGAGGGCGATCTCGGCGCCGGTGGCCTCGATCAGGAACTGGGCGCTGCGCGACATCGGGCCGCCGACGACGACCTGGCGGTACTCCTCGGCGAGCGCGTGACCGAGCTCGGCGAAGATGGCGACCTCCGCGTCCCACCAGATGCCCTCGGTGTCGACCAGGGTGCCGTCCATGTCGAGCAGAACGGCTTGCAGGGCCGAGCCTTCGGCCGTACGGGTATCGACGGCGGGGATGCTGCTGGTCATCCAAACACCTCCGGATAAGGGGCACGAAGGCCGGTCCCCTTCCACTGGAGGGAAGGCGACCGGCCTCTACCGGATCGACCAGTCTACGTCGCGCGGCGCCGACGCGCCTCGTGAGCACCGTAAGGCGGTCACGAACGGCCGCCGGAGGACTACCGCGCGTTGAAGTACTTGGCCTCCGGGTGGTGGATCACGATGGCGTCCGTGGACTGCTCGGGATGGAGCTGGAACTCCTCCGAGAGCTTCACCCCGATCCGCTCGGGCTGGAGCAGATCGGCGATCTTGGCGCGGTCCTCCAGGTCGGGGCAGGCGCCGTAACCGAGCGAGAAGCGCGCGCCGCGGTACTTCAGCGCGAACATGTCCTCCATCTCGCTCGGGTCCTCACCGGCGAAGCCCAGCTCCGCGCGGACCCGCGCGTGCCAGTACTCGGCCAGCGCCTCCGCCAACTGGACGGACAGGCCGTGCAGCTCCAGATAGTCGCGGTAGGAGTCGGCGGCGAACAGCTCGGCGGTGGCCTCGCCGATCTTCGAGCCGACGGTCACCACCTGGAGCCCGACGACATCGGTCTCACCGGACTCCTCGGGCCGGAAGAAGTCGGCCAGGCACAGCCGGCGGCCGCGGCGCTGGCGCGGGAAGGTGAAGCGGGTCCGCTCGCTGCCGTCCTCGTTCAGCAGGACCAGGTCCTCGCCCTTGGAGACGCACGGGAAGTAGCCGTAGACGACGGCCGCCTCCAGCAGGTTCCCGGTGTGCAGCCGGTCCAGCCAGCCGCGCAGCCGGGGCCGCCCCTCGCTCTCCACCAGCTCCTCGTAGCCGGGCCCCTCGCCGGTGCGGGCCTGCTTGAGCCCCCACTGGCCCTTGAACAGCGCGCCCTCGTCCAGCCAGGAGGCGTAGTCGGCCTGCTGGATGCCCTTGACGACGCGGGTGCCCCAGAAGGGCGGCGTGGGGAGGGGGTTGTCGGTGGACACGTCCGAGCGCGCGGGACCCTCCTCCGGCTCCGGCTCCCGCACCTGGGCCGCGCGCTGGGGGACCCGGCGCTGCCGCAGCTCGGGGAGCGCCGCGCCGGGCACACCGCGCTTGACGGCGATCAGGGCGTCCATGAGGCGCAGCCCCTCGAAGGCGTCGCGGGCGTAGCGCACCTCGCCCTCGTAGATCTCGTGCAGATCCTGCTCGACATACGCACGGGTGAGGGCGGCGCCGCCGAGGATGACGGGGAACCGGGCGGCCAGCTTGCGCTGGTTGAGCTCCTCCAGGTTCTCCTTCATGATCACCGTGGACTTCACCAGCAGCCCGGACATGCCGATCACATCGGCGCGGTGCTCCTCGGCGGCCTCCAGGATCGCGGCGACCGGCTGCTTGATGCCCAGGTTGACCACGTTGTAGCCGTTGTTGGACAGGATGATGTCCACGAGGTTCTTACCGATGTCATGGACGTCGCCGCGGACGGTGGCGAGCACGATGGTGCCCTTGCCCTCGTCATCCGACTTCTCCATATGCGGCTCCAGATGCGCCACCGCCGTCTTCATGACCTCGGCGGACTGGAGCACGAACGGAAGCTGCATCTGGCCGGAGCCGAAGAGCTCGCCGACCACCTTCATGCCGTCCAGCAGCGTCTCGTTGACGATCTCGAGGGCGGGACGCTCCTGGAGCGCCTCGTCGAGGTCGGCCTCCAGGCCGTTGCGCTCACCGTCGATGATGCGCCGCTTGAGGCGCTCGTCCAGGGGCAGCGCGGCCAGCTCCTCGGCCTTGCCCGCCTTGAGGGACTTGGCGGTGGCTCCCTCGAAGAGCCCCATCAGCTTCTGGAGCGGGTCATAGCCCTCGGCGCGGCGGTCGTAGATCAGGTCCAGGGCGGTCTTGACCTGCTCCTCCTCGAACCGCGCGATCGGCAGGATCTTGGAGGCGTGCACGATCGCCGAGTCCAGGCCCGCCTTGACGCATTCGTCGAGGAAGACGGAGTTGAGCACGATCCGGGCGGCCGGGTTGAGGCCGAAGGAGATGTTCGACAGGCCCAGCGTGGTCTGGACGTCCGGATGGCGCCGCTTGAGCTCGCGGATGGCGTCGATGGTGGCGATGCCGTCCTTACGGGACTCCTCCTGACCGGTGCAGATGGTGAAGGTCAGGGTGTCGATGAGGATGTCCGACTCGAGGATGCCCCAGTTGCCGGTCAGGTCGTCGATCAGCCGCTCGGCGATCTCCACCTTCTTCTCCGGCGTACGGGCCTGGCCCTCCTCGTCGATGGTCAGCGCGATCAGGGCGGCGCCGTGCTCCTGGGCGAGCCGGGTGACCTTGGCGAACCGCGACTCGGGGCCGTCCCCGTCCTCGTAGTTGACGGAGTTGATGACCGCGCGCCCGCCGAGCTTCTCCAGCCCGGCCCGGATGACGTCGACCTCGGTGGAGTCCAGGACGATGGGGAGGGTGGAGGCGGTGGCGAACCGCCCGGCCAGTTCCTCCATGTCCGCGACGCCGTCCCGGCCGACGTAGTCCACGCACAGGTCGAGCAGATGGGCGCCCTCGCGGATCTGCTCCCGGGCGATCTCCACGCAGTCGTCCCAGCGGGCCTCCAGCATGGCCTCGCGGAACTTCTTGGAGCCGTTGGCGTTGGTGCGCTCACCGATCGCCAGATACGAGGTGTCCTGGCGGAACGGCACGGTCTGGTAGAGCGAGGCGGCGCCGGGCTCCGGGCGCGGGGAGCGCTCGGTGGGGGTCAGCTCGCGGACCCGCTCGACGACCTGACGCAGATGCTCGGGCGTGGTGCCGCAGCAGCCGCCGACCAGGGAGAGCCCGTACTCGCGGACGAAGGTCTCCTGGGCGTCGGCCAGCTCGCCGGGGGTGAGGGGGTAGTGGGCGCCGTCCTTGCCCAGCACCGGAAGGCCGGCGTTGGGCATGCAGGACAGCGGGATACGGGAGTGGCGGGCGAGATGGCGCAGATGCTCGCTCATCTCGGCGGGGCCGGTGGCGCAGTTGAGGCCGATCATGTCGATGCCGAGCGGCTCGAGGGCGGTGAGCGCCGCGCCGATCTCGGAGCCGAGCAGCATGGTGCCGGTGGTCTCGACGGTGACCGAGCAGATCAGGGGGAGATTGGCACCGGTGGCGTCCAGGGCGCGGCGGGCGCCGAGGATCGCGGCCTTGGTCTGGAGCAGGTCCTGGGTGGTCTCCACCAGCAGGGCGTCCGCGCCACCGGTGATCATGCCCTCGGCATTGGCCTGGTAGGCGTCGCGGAGGGTGCCATAGGGGGCGTGGCCGAGGGTGGGCAGCTTGGTGCCGGGGCCCATGGAGCCCAGCACCCAGCGCTGGCGTCCGTCGGCGGAGAACTCGTCGGCGACCTCACGGGCGATCCGGGCGCCGGCCTCGGACAGCTCGTGGACGCGGTCGGGGATGTCGTACTCACCGAGCGCCGCGTGGTTGGCGCCGAAGGTGTTGGTCTCGACGCAGTCCACCCCGGCGGCGTAGTACTCCGCGTGGACCGAGCGGACGATGTCCGGGCGGGTGATGTTGAGGATCTCGTTGCAGCCCTCGAGCTGCTGGAAGTCCTCGAGACTGGGGTCCTGCGCCTGGAGCATCGTCCCCATCGCGCCGTCGGCGACCACCACACGGGTGGCCAGCGCTTCGCGGAGCGCTTCGGCTCGGGCGGCGGATGTGGGCGATGGCGTATGCGAGGCCATGGATGTGCTCCCTGGAGTGCGACGGCTGTCGGCTTTGCGCCCTCCCTGGGGACGGCGCACCACGCCAGAGTAGCTGCCAGTGGTCATTTCCCGATGGTCGTTCCATCAGCCGGGATGGGGCGCGGCCGGGCGGCCCTCGGCGGGTCCTTGATCGTCGACACTTGGCCTTGCGGTACCGCGGGGTCGACATGGACCGATAGTGTTCAGCATTGTCGAACCGCAGTCAGGAGGTTGGCGATGGCCCGGAACATCCAGTCGTTGGAGCGCGCCGCCGCGATGCTACGCCTGCTCGCCGGTGGTGAGCGACGTCTGGGACTGTCCGACATCGCCTCCACTCTGGGGCTGGCCAAGGGCACCGCGCACGGCATATTGCGCACGCTCCAGCAGGAGGGGTTCGTCGAGCAGGACGAGGCGTCCGGCCGCTATCAGCTCGGCGCGGAGCTGCTGCGCCTGGGCAACAGCTATCTGGACGTGCACGAGCTGCGCGCCCGCGCCCTGGTCTGGACGGACGACCTGGCCCGCTCCAGCGGCGAGAGCGTGTACCTGGGCGTGGTGCACCAGCAGGGCGTGCTGATCGTCCACCATGTCTTCCGGCCGGACGACAGCCGTCAGGTGCTGGAGGTCGGCGCGATGCACCCGCTGCACTCCACGGCCCTGGGCAAGGTGCTCTCCGCGTACGACCCGGTCGCCCACAGCGAGGTGACCGAGGCCGACCGTAAGGCGTTCACCCCCCGCACGGTGACCGGGGAGCGGGAGTTCGAGGGCGTGCTGGACCTGATCCGGGCGCGCGGCTGGGCCTGTGATGTGGAGGAGACCTGGGAGGGCGTGGCGTCGGTCGCGGCGCCCATCCACGACCGGCGCCGGCTGCCCGTGGGCGCCGTGGGGATCACGGGCGCGGTCGAGCGGGTGTGCGACGACGGGGAGCTGCGCTCGGAGCTCGTGGCCGCCGTAAGGGACTGCGCCCGCGCCGTCTCCCGGGACCTGGGCGCGCTGCGTTTCTGAATCGTGGCGGCCCGTTTCTGAATCGTGGCGACCCGCGCGGATCTGCCCCCATATCCCGGCATGACCTGCTTCATCACGGTTTCACATACGCGCGATTTTTCCTTCACACGGCCCTTGACGGGGTCTTCGCCGTGAAGAAAACTGCCGTTCATCGGTCGGCATTGTCGAACACCTGACGACAATATTCGCTATGGTGGACTCGCCGCGGGCCGACCAACGCCCTCCCACGAGGGCGCGGACCACCGGAGAGAACCCGGGGGTTCGCCTTCCCCTGGACGAAGGACAAAGGAGTCGCGGGTGTCCAGCTCCGACATCTTCATCGGCGAGACCATCGGTACCGCCGTACTCATTCTGCTCGGCTGCGGTGTCGTCGCCGGCGTGATCTTGAAGCGATCCAAGGCGTTCGAGGCCGGGTGGGTCGCCATCACCCTCGGGTGGGGCTTCGCCGTGCTCACCGGCGCGTATATCTCGGCGCCTCTCTCGGGGGCCCATCTCAACCCGGCGGTGACGCTCGGCCTCGCCATCAAGGGCGGCATCGAGTGGAGCGATGTGCCCATCTACTTCCTCGGGCAGATGCTCGGCGCGGTGATCGGCGCGGCGCTGGTGTGGCTCGCCTACCTCGGCCACTTCCACGCCCATCTCACCGACCGCGAGATCGTCGGCGGCCCCGGCGCCCAGGACACGGTGGCGGCGGACAAGCAGCAGGCCACCGACGCCGGCCCGGTGCTGGGCGTCTTCTCCACCGGCCCCGAGATCCGGAACGTCGCCCAGAACCTGGCCACCGAGATCATCGCGACGACCGTGCTGGTGCTCGCCATCCTCACCCAGGGGCTCAACGGCGACGGCAAGGGCCTGGGCGTCATCGGCGTCATGATCACCGCCTTCGTGGTGGTCGGCATCGGCCTCTCGCTCGGCGGCCCGACCGGTTACGCCATCAACCCGGCGCGTGACCTCGGCCCCCGTATCGCCCACGCCCTCCTGCCGCTGCCCAACAAGGGCGGCTCGGACTGGGGCTATGCCTGGATCCCGGTCGTCGGCCCGCTCATCGGCGGCGCCATCGCCGGCGGGATCTACGAGATCGCCTTCGCCTAGCCCACCCCACGACCCGCAGGAGAGCAGCAGATCATGACCGACACCCACACCACGAGCGCCTCGTCCCACGGCCAGGGTCCGTTCATCGCGGCCATCGACCAGGGCACCACCTCCAGCCGCTGCATCGTCTTCGACCGCGACGGCCGCATCGTCTCGGTGGACCAGAAGGAACACGAGCAGATCTTCCCCAAGCCCGGCTGGGTGGAGCACAACGCCACCGAGATCTGGGAGAACGTCAAGGAGGTCGTCGCCGGCGCCATCAGCAAGGCCGGCATCACCGCCATCGACGTCAAGGCGATCGGCATCACCAACCAGCGCGAGACCACCCTGCTGTGGGACCGCAACACCGGTGAGCCGGTGCACAACGCCATCGTCTGGCAGGACACCCGCACCGACACCCTCTGCCGCGAGCTCGGCCGCAACGTCGGCCAGGACCGCTTCCGGCGCGAGACCGGCCTCCCGCTGGCCTCCTACTTCGCCGGTCCCAAGATCCGCTGGCTGCTCGACAACGTCGAGGGGCTGCGCGAGCGGGCCGAGGCGGGCGACATCCTCTTCGGCACCATGGACTCCTGGGTCATCTGGAACCTGACCGGCGGCGTCAACGGCGGCGTGCATGTCACCGACGTCACCAACGCCTCGCGCACCCTCCTGATGAACCTGCACACCCTCGACTGGGACGAGAAGATCCTCACCTCGATGGACATCCCGGCCGCCGTGCTGCCGCGGATACGCTCCTCCGCCGAGGTCTACGGCCACACGGCCGAGGGCATCCTGGCGGGCGTGCCGGTCGCCTCGGCGCTCGGCGACCAGCAGGCGGCCCTGTTCGGCCAGACCTGCTACGCCGAGGGCGAGGCCAAGTCGACCTACGGCACCGGCACCTTCCTGCTGATGAACACCGGCGAGAAGCCCGTCAACTCCTACAACGGGCTGCTGACCACCGTCGGCTACCGGATCGGCGAGGAGAAGCCGGTCTACGCCCTGGAGGGATCCATCGCGGTCACCGGTTCGCTGGTGCAGTGGATGCGGGACCAGATGGGCCTGATCAACAGCGCCGCCGAGATCGAGACCCTCGCCAGCTCCGTCGAGGACAACGGCGGCGCGTACTTCGTGCCCGCCTTCTCCGGCCTGTTCGCCCCGTACTGGCGGGACGACGCGCGCGGTGTGATCGCGGGCCTGACCCGCTATGTCACCAAGGCGCATATCGCGCGCGCCGTGCTCGAGGCCACCGCCTGGCAGACCCGCGAGATCGTCGACGCGATGACCAAGGACTCCGGGGTGGAGCTGACCGCGCTCAAGGTCGACGGCGGCATGACCTCCAACAACCTTCTGATGCAGACCCTCTCGGACGCCCTGGACGCACCCGTGGTGCGCCCGATGGTCGCCGAGACCACCTGCCTCGGCGCGGCCTACGCCGCCGGTCTGGCCGTCGGCTTCTGGCCGGACACCGACGCCCTGCGCGCCAACTGGCGCCGGGCGGCCGAATGGACCCCCCGAATGGACGCGGACGTCCGCGACCGCGAGTACAAGAACTGGCTCAAGGCCGTGCAGCGGACCATGGGCTGGATCGAAGACGAGGAGTAATCAATGACCACCCTGCGCTGCGTTCCGTCCCTCGGAACGCACCCGGCTGCCGGTTCGAACCCGAGCCGAGCCGAAACCCGGGAACAGCTTTCCAAGGCGACGTACGACCTCCTGGTGATCGGCGGCGGCATTCTGGGCATCACCACTGCCTGGCACGCCGCCCAGTCCGGGCTGCGGGTGGCGATGGTGGATGCCGGTGACTTCGCCGGCGCCACCTCCTCCGCCTCCTCCAAGCTGCTCCACGGCGGCCTGCGCTATCTCCAGACCGGCGCGGTCAAGCTGGTCGCCGAGAACCACTTCGAGCGGCGCGCGGTCTCCCGTACCGTCGCCCCGCACCTGGCCAACCCGCTCACCTTCTATCTGCCGGTCTACAAGGGCGGCCCGCACGGCGCGGCCAAGCTGGGCGCGGGTGTCTTCGCCTACTCGGCGCTCTCCGCGTTCCGGGACGGCGTGGGCCATGTGATCGGCGCCGAGCGGGCCGCGCGCGACGTCCCCGAGCTGCGCACCGAGAACCTCAAGGCGGTCGCGGTCTACGGCGACGGCCAGATGAACGACAGCCGGATGGCCCTGATGACGGTCCGGGCGGCCGTGGAGGCGGGCGCCACCGTCCTCAACCACGCCGAGGTCATCGGCCTGCGCAAGAGCGACGGCCGGGTCACCGGCGCCGAGCTCAAGGACCGCGCCGACGGCACCGAGTTCGGGGTCAGCGCCCGTCTGGTGCTCAATGCCACCGGCCCCTGGGTGGACCATCTGCGCCGGATGGAGGACCCGAACGCGGCGCCGTCGATCCGGCTGTCCAAGGGCGCGCATCTGGTCCTCAAGCGCACCTCCCCCTGGCGGGCGGCGCTGGCCACCCCGATCGACAAGTACCGCATCACCTTCGCCCTCCCCTGGGAGGACATGCTGCTGCTGGGCACCACGGACGAGGCGTTCGAGGGCGACCCGGCCGATGTCGCGGTCAACGACAAGGACATCGCCCAGATCCTGGACGAGGCGGCCTTCTCCATCCGCGACCAGCAGCTCTCCCGCGACCTGATCACCTACTCCTTCGCGGGGCTGCGGGTGCTGCCCGGCGGCCCCGGCGACACCGCCAAGGCCAAGCGCGAGACCGTGGTCACCGAGGGCAGGGGCGGGATGCTCTCCATAGCCGGCGGCAAGTGGACCACCTTCCGCCACATCGGCCGCACCGTGATGCAGAAGCTGGCCGAGCTGCCGGGCCGCCCGCTCGCCGACGACATGGAGCCGGTCAAGCTGCTGCCCAAGCACATGCCGCTGCCGGGCCTGGCCAATCCGCACGCCGTCGAGCACCGGCTGCTGGTGGACGGCGGCACCCCCGGCCCGCGGATGGCCGCCGACACCGCCCGTCACCTGGCGACCCACTACGGCTCGCTCTCCTTCGACATCGCCCGGCTGGCCAGCGGCGACCCGGCGCTCGCGGAGCGCGTCCACCCGGACGCCCCGGAGATCTGGGCGCAGGTCGTCTACGCCCGGGACTACGAGTGGGCGCGCACGGCCGACGACGTACTGCGCCGCCGCACCACCCTGACCATCCGCGGCCTGGACTCCGAGGAGATCCGGAACCGGGTCGAGGATCTGCTGGCCAAGCGACCCTGACCCCCGCGGGGCCGCCTTCCCGACTCCGGGCGGCCGGGTGGGAGGAGACGTCTTCCCACCCGGCCGCCCGGACTCGGTTCGGGCCCGGGCCGGATCGCCCCGGTGGTGCCGCGCCGGGGGCGCCGAGCATGCCGCGGAGCTGACCTGAGGCTTCCCCAAGTTCCGCCGTCCGTACGGCAGTTGGCGGTGATCTCGGAGGGCGTCCGCAGACTTACTCGCGCGTTAAAAATCTGCTCAATCGCTCTTGCCTTCTTCGGCGGTGCGCGCATCAATGACATCGCCCGTGGACGACGGGCGGAACCCCCCACACACATCAGCGCACTCCCCCACTCCGGAAGGCAGTCCCATGAGACGTTTCAAGCTCGGGATCAGCACGGCAATGGGAACAGCAGCACTGGCAGCCGGCGCGCTGGCGCTGGCGCCGACCGCCTCCGCGGTCACCCCCACGACCGCGACCCTGACCGCCGACTGCGGGACCTACGGGTCGGGTCTGGCCACCCTCAAGGCCACGCAGAGCGGGACGGCAGCGACCATCACCCTGTCCTCGGGAGCGATCAAGGCTCCGATCGACGTTCCGGCGGGCGCGGTGAGTTCGACGCTGACGCTGTCGAAGAGCGGCGGCGGAACCAAGACGTTCACCGGCAACGCCAACCCGGCCATCCCGACCGGCTCCGATGTGACCACCGGCCCGCTCAAGGGCACGGTGGCCGCGGGCGACGTCCTGGCGGCCAAGTCGCTCAAGCTGGTCATCTTCGGCCTGATCACGGTGAACTGCACCGCCACCTCGCCCCAGAGCCCGGGGCCGTTCACCTTCTGAGCCATCCGATGAACCGGCTCTGAGCCCGTCTTCGGGCCCTCCCGGCAGAGGGTCCCGGCGGACCGGCGGCGTCCCCGGCAGACGCCGCCGGTTTCGCGCACGCCATAAGTCATAATGGACCCCTGATACATCGGATGTTTTGCTCCGGGGAGGTCCACCATGGCGGTCACCGACGAGGCGATCGAGAAAATCAAGGGCATGATCGTCTCGGGTGCGCTGCGCCCCGGTGACCGGCTCCCCAAGGAGAGTGAGCTGGCCGCCGATCTCGGGCTGTCCCGCAACTCGCTGCGCGAGGCCGTGCGGGCCCTGTCGCTGATCCGGATCCTCGACGTACGACAGGGCGACGGCACCTATGTGACCAGCCTCGACCCCCAGTTGCTGCTGGAGGCGCTGAGCTTCGTCGTGGACTTCCACCGCGATGACACCGTACTGGAGTTCCTGGCGGTACGGCGGATCCTGGAGCCCGCGGCCACGGCGCTGGCCTCCACCCGGATCAGCGAGGCCGAGCTGGACCGGCTCCAGGCGCAGCTCGACGCGCTCGGGCAGGAGCCCTCGGTGGAGGAACTGGTCGCCTGCGACCTGGAATTCCACCGCGGCATCGTCCAGTGCTCGGGCAACTCGGTGCTCTGCTCACTGCTCGACGGGCTCTCCGGGCCCACCACCCGGGCCCGGGTGTGGCGCGGTCTGACCCAGGAGGACGCGGTCAGCCGCACCCTCCATGAGCACCGGGCGATCCTCTCCGCGCTGCGGGACCGCGACGCGGAGGCGGCGCGGTCCTGGGCGACGGTGCATATCGCGAGCGTGGAGCAGTGGCTGCGCTCCACGCTGTGAGCCCCGGCGGGCGGCGCGCGCCTTACGGCCGGAGGCCGTAGGCGCGGGCCGCGGTGCCGCCGAAGACGGCGGCGCGCTCGTCCTCGCCGAGCGGGAGGGTGGCCCGCTCCGCGAGGGCCACCACCTCGTCGTAGGTCGCGGCCAGGACGCACACCGGCCAGTCGGAGCCGAACAGCACCCGGCCGGGCCCGAAGGCGTCCAGGACGTGCTGCGCGTACGGCAGCACCTGCTCGGGCTTCCAGTCGTCCCAGTCGGCCTCGGTGACCAGACCGGACAGCTTGCAGTCGACGTTGGGCAGGGCCGCGAGCGAGGTGAGCTGCCGGGCCCAGAGGTCGCGCTCGCCGCCGGCCACGGGCGGTTTGGCGGCGTGGTCGAGGACGAAGCGCACCTGCGGCAGCTCACGGACGGCGTCGATGGCCGCGGGCAGCTCGCGCGGGGTGACCAGCAGGTCGTAGACCAGCCCCGCGGCGGCCACGGC
Source organism: Streptomyces niphimycinicus (assembly GCF_018883605.1). Lineage (GTDB taxonomy): Bacteria > Actinomycetota > Actinomycetes > Streptomycetales > Streptomycetaceae > Streptomyces > Streptomyces niphimycinicus. The sequence goes on from NZ_JAHLEM010000140.1 coordinate 28,427, forward strand.
GGCCAGCCCCCGGCGGGCGTCGTCGCGGTCCAGCCAGCACGGATCCGGCTCGTCCTGCACTTGGTGGCGCAGGCCCACCAGCCGGTCGCCGCCGGGTCCGGCGGCCAGCTCCGCGAGCACCTCGCCCACCCCGGGGTCGGTGAGGTCGGCCCAGCCGACGACGCCCGCGATCCGGTCCGACCCGCCGGCCAGGGCCAGGAGTTCGCGGGTCTCCTCGACGGAGGAGCTGGACTGGACGACGACGGTGGCGTCGATCCCATGGGCGTCCAGATGCGGGGCGAGGTCGTCCGGGGTGAAGGTGCGGCGGATGGGCTCCGCCCACGGGCCGTCCATCCAGGGCTGCTCGCGGCGGGTCAGGTCCCACAGATGGTGGTGGGCGTCGATACGGCGAGGCAAGGTCACTCCTGGGGGTTCGGGACCGGCAGCGGGATGTCCTGGTCGAGCAGCCCGCGCGCCACCAGAGCCTGCCACAGCTCATCGGGGATGTCGTGGGTGAACAGCTCGGCGTTGTCCCGGACTTCGGCCGGAGTGGCGCAGCCGACCACCGCCGCGGCCACCGCGGGATGGCCGAAGGGGAAGCGCAGCGCGGCGGCGCGCAGCGGCACCTCGTACTCGGCGCACACCTCGGCCAGCCGCCGGGCCCGCGCCAGGAGTTCGGGCGGCGCCTGCTGGTAGTCGTAGCGGGCCCCGGGGGCGGGGTCGGCGAGCAGCCCGGAGTTGTAGACCCCGCCGACCACCACGGAGGTGCCGCGCCGCTCGCACACCGGCAGCAGATCGTCGTGGGCGGTGCGGTCCAGCAGCGTCCAGCGCCCGGCGCACAGCACGACGTCCACATCGAAGTCGGCGACGAACCGGGCGAGGAGGCCGCTGTGGTTCATGCCGAAGCCGATGGCCCGGACGAGCTTCTCCTGCTTCAGCTCGGCCAGCGCCGCGAAGCCCGTCTCATAGACCTCACGGATGTGGTCTTCCGGATCGTGGACGTAGACGATGTCCAGGGCGTCGACCCCGAGCCGCTCCAGGGAGGATTCGAGGGTGGCGCGGATGCCGTCCCGGCTGAAGTCCCACGTCCGGACCCGGTCGGGGGTGTCGGCGAACCCGTCCGCCTGGACGGGCTCCCTGGGGGCGCGCGGCCGCAGCCGCCGCCCCACCTTGGTGGAGAGGGTGTACGTGGTGCGCTCGCGCCCGGCCAGCACCCGCCCCAGCCGCTCCTCGGAGAGACCGACGCCGTAGTGCGGCGCGGTGTCCATATAGGTGAGGCCGGTGTCGAACGCCGCCCTTACGGTGTCCCGCGCGCGCTCCTCCGGCATCGCCTCGTAGAGATTGCCCAGCGGCGCGCAGCCAAGGCCCAGGGGTGGTACGCGCACCCCCGAGCGCCCCAGTTCGCGCGGGCCGCTCGGGACCCGTCCTCCGTCGCCCATCATGGCTTCCTCCCGACCGGCTCTCAGTCCTGCTTCTCGCCGCTGGCGTAGCGGGAGATGATCAGCGCGACGATGATGATCGAGCCGTTGATGAACTGGTTCCACAGGGGCGGTACCCCGCCCAGGGTCATCACATTGACGACCAGTTGCAGCGTCAGCACGCCCGTGAGCGCGCCGAAGAGCGTGCCGCGGCCGCCCTTGAGGCTGATTCCGCCGATGACCGCGGCGGCGAACACCTGGAAGATCCAGCCGTTGCCCTGGGTCGCGGCGACCGAGCCGTAGTGGCCGGTGTAGAGGATGCCCGCGAAGGCGGCGAGGAGTCCGCCGACGCTCAGCACGATCCAGGTGATCCGGTCCACCCGGATGCCCGCCGCCCGCGCGGCCTCGGGGTTGCCGCCGATCGCGTACAGCGCGCGCCCGTGCCGCAGATAGCCCAGCGCCAGGCCGCCGAGGGCGTACAGCCCCAGGCAGATCCATACGGCGGCGGGGATGCCCAGCCAGTCGGCCTTGCCGAGGTAGCGGAAGGATTCGGGGACGTTGACGATCGACTGGCCCTCGGCGACGCCGACCTGGAGTCCGCGCAGCATGGTGAGCATGCCCAGGGTCGCGATGAAGCCGTTGACGCGCAGCTTGAGCATCAGGAAGCCGTTGGCCGCGCCGATCAGCGCCCCGACCGCCAGGCACAGCGGTATGGCGGTCCACACCGGCAGCAGCCCCAGGCCCTCGAACCGCGCCCCGTGATCGGGCAGGACGAGCCACAGGGCGATCACCGGCGCCACGGCGATGGTGGACTCCAGGGAGAGGTCCATCCGCCCGCTGATCAGGATCAGCGCCTCGCCCAGCACCAGCAGCCCCAGCTCGGTGGACTGCTGGACGACGCCGATCAGGTTGTCCTCGGTGAGGAAGGCGGGCGAGACGATGAAGCCGATGACCCCGAGGACGAAGATCACGGGGACCAGTGACAGATCGCGCCAGCGCGCGATGTCGATCCGCGGCCGGCCCCTCCCCGCCGGGCCGTCGGCCACCGCCTCGGCGGTCCGCCGGCGTGCGGTATCGGTCATGGCTGCCTTCCTTCTGTGCGGTCTTCGGTGTCCCCCGCCGTGCCGTTGGTGCCCGGCTCCGTCATGCCCTCCATGGCGGCGACGAGCTGACGGTCGCTCCAGCCGCTGTCGAACTCCGCGACCACCCGCCCGTGGAAGAAGGCCAGGATCCGGTCGCAGACCCGCAGATCGTCCAGTTCGTCGGAGACGATGACCGCGCCGCTGCCGGCCGCGGCGACGTCCCGTACGACACCGAGCAGCGCGTCCTTGGACTTCACGTCCACCCCGGCGGTCGGGCGGATGGCGACCAGGAGGCTGGGTTCACGGGCCAGCGCCCGCGCGATGACGACCTTCTGCTGATTTCCGCCGGACAAACCCGAAACGGGCTGCGAGGGGCCCGAGGTCTTGATGTCCAGGGAGGTGATCATCCGCTGGGCGAAGGCGCGGGTCCGGGAGGGCAGCACCGTGCCGTAGGGCCCGAGTTGGTCGGTGACGGTCAAGGTGGCGTTCTCGGCGACGCTGCGGCCCAGGACCAGGCCCTGGTCGTGCCGGTCCTCCGGGACGTAGCCGATGCCCGCGTCGATGGCGTGCGGCACGCTCCCGGGGCGCACCGGGCGGCCGCGCACCGAGAGCTGCCCGCCGGCCGGTTTGCGCAGGCCCACCAGGGTCTCGCCGACCGCCGTGTTGCCGCTGGCCGTGGCCCCGGCCAGGCCGAGCACCTCGCCGGGGCGCACCACCAGGTCCAGCGGGTCGAACTCGCCCTCCAGGGTGAGCCCTTCGGTGCGCAGCACCGGTTCCCCGCCCGGGTCGGCCGCCTTACGGGCGACGGGGGCGCGGACGGCCGCCCGGGAGTCGCCCCCCGGCGCCGTGCCGTCGTCCCCGGTCATCGCCGCCACCAGCTCCTCCTTGGGGAGGTCGGCGACCGGGGCGGTGAGCACATGCCGGGCGTCGCGGAAGACGGTCACGGTGTCGCAGAGTTCGTAGACCTCCTGAAGATGGTGCGAGATGAACAGGAAGGCGACCCCTTGCCGGCGCAGCTCGAGCAGCTTGGCGAAGAGCCGGTCGATACCGCCCGCGTCGAGCTGGGCGGTGGGCTCGTCGAGGATGATCAGCCGGGCGCCGAAGGAGAGGGCGCGGGCGATCTCCACGAACTGCCGCTGCTCGACGCTGAGGTCCTTCGCCCGCGTCTGCGGATCCACCTCCACGCCGTACTCGGCCAGCAGCGCGCGGGCGTCCGCGCGCAGGGCGCGCCAGCGGATGTGGCGCGCCCCCGGGAAGCGGTTGAGGTAGAGGTTCTCGGCGACCGTCAGATCCGGGACCACCATCGACTTCTGGTAGACGCAGGCCACCCTGCGCTGCCAGGCGGCGGTGTCGCCGTAGCCGGGGGCGGGCTCGTCCCCGAAGGTCACCTCGCCCTCGTCCGGGCGCTCCATCCCGGTCAGGACGGACACCAGCGTGGATTTGCCGGCCCCGTTGCGCCCGACGAGGGCGTGGGCCTCCCCGGGCCGGACGGCCAGCCGGGCCTGGTCCAGGGCGACGGTGGGACCGAACCGTTTGACGATGCCCTGGGCCCGCACCACGGCGGGCTGCTCGACCGTGCCCATGGTCACTTCTTCTCGAGCTGGTTGGCCCACAGCTTCTTGTCGTCGACGTTCTCCTTGGTGACCAGCGGCGCCGGAAGCTGGTCCTCCAGACCGTTCGCGATCTTGACGATGTTGGAGCCGTGATCGGTGGGACCGGGTTTGAACGTCTTGCCGTCCAGAGCGGCCTTCGCGTAGTTCAGGGCCCACTTGGCGTAGAGGTCGGCGGGCTGGGAGAGCGTGGCGTCGATCTTCCCCGAGCGGATCGCGTCCAGCTCCTCGGGTATCCCGTCGTTGGAGATGATCGTGATGTGCTTGTCCGAACCGGCCGGCTTCAGCAGCCCCTTCTGCTCCAGCAGCGCGAGCGTGGGCTGGAGGAAGACGCCGCCCGCCTGCATATAGATGCCACTGATGTCCTTGTGCTGGGCCAGCAGGCTCTGGAGCTTGGCGGAGGCCACATCGCCCTTCCAGTCGGTGGGCAGCTCATGCACCTTGATGCCGGGGTACTTCTTCTTCATGCAGGAGGCGAACGCCTGTGAGCGGTCCCGGCCGTTGATGGAGCTGAGATCGCCCTGGAGCTCGGCGACCCGGCCCTTGCCGCCCAGCTTCTCGCCGAGGTACTCGCACGCCTTGGTGCCGTACGCCCGGTTGTCGGCCCGCACCACCATGTAGATCTTGCCGGAGTCGGGCCGGGTGTCCACGCTCACCACGGGGATCTTCTTCTCCTCCAACTGTTCCAGGGTGGAGGAGATGGCGCCGGTGTCCTGGGGGGCCATGACGATCGCCTTGGCGCCCTGGTCGGTGAACGCCTGGACGTTGGCGACCAGCTTGGAGATGTCGTTCTGCGAGTTGGACAGCGGCAGCGCGGAGACGGTGCCCTTGTCGACACCCTTCTCCAGGTACTGCTGGTAGGAGTTCCAGAAGTCGGTGTCCGTCCGCGGCATGTCGATGCCGACCTTGCCGCCGCCGGCGCCATTGCTCTCGCGGTTGCAGCCGGTGAGCGCTGCGACGGCCAGCAGCACGGCGCAGGCGGCGGTGCCGGTGGTGCGGAGTCTCGTCATCGAGTCCCGTCCTTGGTCGTTCTCGTCGTTCTGGGTCGAGTGGTGCGGGTGGTGCTGGTCTCGGGCGTAGCGTCGGGCGAAGCCGTTGTCCAGAGGTGCGGCGTTGTCCGGGTGGAGGCGGTGCCTCAGGGGGAAGCGGTGTCTCGGGAGGAGGCGGGGCCTCAGGAGGAGGCGGGGCCTCAGGAGGAGGCGGGGCCTCAGGAGGAGGCGGGGCGCAGCCGCAGGCCCTGCATCCCTCCGTCGACCGCCAGCGCGGTGCCGGTGACGGCCGCGGCGGCGGGGCTGGCGAGATAGGCGACGGCGGCGGCCACCTCGTCGGCGGAGACCAGCC
>NZ_JAHLEM010000141.1 GCF_018883605.1 Streptomyces niphimycinicus
GCAGCCGCAGGCCCTGCATCCCTCCGTCGACCGCCAGCGCGGTGCCGGTGACGGCCGCGGCGGCGGGGCTGGCGAGATAGGCGACGGCGGCGGCCACCTCGTCGGCGGAGACCAGCCGTCCGGTGGGCTGACGGGCCTCCAGGGCGGCGCGCTCGGCCGCCGGATCGGGGGCCTGGTCGAGCAGCCGGCCGACCCATGGGGTGTCCGCGGTGCCGGGGTTGACGCAGTTGACGCGGACCCCCTCGCGGATATGGTCCGCCGCCATGGCGAGGGTCAGCGAGAGCACCGCGCCCTTGCTGGCGCTGTAGACGGCGCGCTGCGGCAGTCCGGCGGTGGCGGCGATCGAGCAGGTGTGGGTGATGGAGACGGCGCCGGGCCGGTCGGCCGCGGCGGCGCGCAGATGGGGCAGCGCGGCCCGCGCGGTGCGGACCAGGCCCAGCACATTGATGTCCAGCACCCGGTGCCACTCCTCGTCGGAGTTGTCCTCGACGCTGCCGATCGCGCCGATGCCCGCGTTGCCGACGAGGGTGTGCAGGGCGCCGAACTCGGTCACGGCCGCGTCCACCGCGGCCCTGATCGCCTCGTCGGAGGTGACATCGGCCTCGAGCGCCAGCGTGCCGTCCGGGGCGCCCGACGGATCGCGGTCGAGCACGGCGACCCGCGCTCCCCGGTCGCGCAGTGTGGCGGCGATCGCGGCGCCGATACCGGAGGCGCCCCCGGTGACGAGTGCGGCCAGCCCTTCGAAGTCGCCGGTGGTCACTGGTTGTCCTCCTGTCGTACGGGCTGTGCTGGTGCGGGCGTTGCTGATGCGGGCGTTGCTGGTGCGGGCGGTGCGGGTGCGGGCGGTGCCGGTTCGGGCCCCGCCAGGCGGGCCCGCCATTCGGGACCGTCCGGATAGCGGTAGGCGGCGATCGACTCGGGGTACATACGGGCGGAGAAGCCCGGCTCGGTCGGGGTGCGGTAGCGGCCCGACTCGATGACCACGGGATCGGCGAAGTGCTCGTGGAGGTGGTCGACATACTCGATGACCCGGTCGTCCCAACTGCCCGACACGGCCACGAAGTCGAACATGGCCAGATGCTGGACGAGTTCGCACAGCCCGACGCCGCCCGCGTGCGGGCACACCGGAAGGCCGTACTTGGCGGCGAGCAGCAGGATCGTGAGGTTCTCGTTGACCCCGGCGACCCGTGCCGCGTCGATCTGGACGAAGTCGACCGCCTCGGCCTGGAGCAACTGCTTGAAGACCACGCGGTTGGCGACATGCTCACCGGTGGCGACCTTGACCGGCTGTCCGGCGCGGATGGCGGCGTGGGCGAGGACGTCGTCCGGGCTGGTGGGCTCCTCGATCCAGTGCGGGTCGTACGGCGCCAGGGCGCTCATCCAGCGCACCGCCTCCGCCACGTCCCAGCGCTGGTTGGCGTCCACGGCGATGCGCACCTCGGGGCCGACCGCCTCGCGGGCGAGCCGCATCCGCCTGAGGTCCTCGTCGAGATCGGCGCCGACCTTGAGCTTGATCTGGCCGAAGCCGTCGGCGACGGCCTCCTGCGCCAGTTTGATCATTTTCTCGTCGGAGTAGCCCAGCCAGCCGGGCGAGGTGGTGTAGGCGGGGTAGCCCCGCTCGCGCAGCAGCGCGGCGCGCTCGGCGCGGCCGGGCTCGGCGGCGCGCAGGATGGCGAGCGCCTCGTCACGGGTGAGCGCGTCGGTGAGGTAGCGGAAGTCGACCAGGTCGACCAGTTCCTCGGGCGACATCTCGGCGAGGAACTGCCACAGCGGTTTGCCCGCCTGCCGGGCGGCGAGGTCCCAGGCGGCGTTGACCACCGCGCCCGCCGCCATATGCATGACGCCCTTCTCCGGCCCGAGCCAGCGCAACTGCGAGTCATGGGTCAGCTCGCGGTGCAGGGCGGCCAGGTCGGCCGCCGTCAGCGGCGCGGGGCGGCCCACCACATGGGGGCGGAGCGAGCGGATGGCGGCCGCGGTGACATCGTTGCCGCGGCCAATGGTGAAGACGAAGCCGTGTCCCTCGGACGCCGCCCCCTCCCCCGCGTCCGTGCGCAGCACGACGTAGGCGGCGGAGTAGTCGGGGTCCGGGTTCATGGCGTCCGAGCCGTCGAGCTGCTCCGAGGTGGGAAACCGGATGTCATGAACCTCGAGCTCGGTGACGGATGGACGCAGACTCAATGGGTGCTCCCTGAAACGATGCGCGAGAGAGAACATCGGACCTTTCGCGGTGATCCGATGTATAGCGTTGCTCCAAGGGTTTCGTCCAGAGGTACGCCGGAACTTTCGGAAGACAGATCGGATGAATCTCTTACTGCCCCTGAACGGGGGCTGCGGCCGGAGCACCGAAAAGCCGTAGGCTTGGGTGGCACGCAATGGGAACTGCAGCCGGTGGCGGCACCGATCGGTCCGCCCTGGTCGGAAGGAGGCGCTGGGTGATCGAGCTTGAGGGGGTTCCCGAGCTGATCGACCCGGTCATGATCTGTGCCTTCGAGGGCTGGAACGACGCCGGAGACGCCGCCTCGACCGCGGTCGGGCACCTGGACCGGGAGTGGAAGGGCGAGGTCTTCGCCTCCCTCGACGCCGAGGACTACTACGACTTCCAGGTGAACCGGCCCACGGTGGCCCTGGAGGGCGGCGTGCGCAAGATCACTTGGCCGACGACCCGGCTCTCGGTGGTCCGGGCGGACACCGGGGAGAAGTCCCGGGACCTGGTGCTGGTGCGCGGTATCGAGCCGAGCATGCGCTGGCGGTCGTTCTGCAACGAGATCCTCGGCTACGCCCATGAGTTGGGCGTGGAGATGGTCGTCATCCTCGGCGCACTGCTCGGCGACACCCCGCACACCCGGCCGGTGCCGGTCAGCGGGGTCACCTCCGACCCGGACCTGGCCCGCAGCCTCGATCTGGAGGAGACCCGCTACGAGGGCCCGACCGGGATCGTCGGAGTTCTCCAGGAAGCCTGCGCCCACGCCGGCGTCCCGGCGGTGAGCCTGTGGGCGGCCGTGCCGCACTACGTCTCGCAGCCGCCTAACCCGAAGGCCACCCTGGCGCTGCTCAACCGCCTCGAGGACCTGATCTCGGTGCGCATCCCCCTCGGTGAGCTGACCGAGGACTCCCGGGCCTGGCAGCTTGGCGTGGACCAGTTGGCCGCCGAGGACAGCGAGGTCGCCGAGTACGTCCAGTCGCTGGAGGAGGCGCGGGACACCGCCGAGCTGCCGGAGGCGTCGGGCGAGGCCATCGCCCGCGAATTCGAGCGCTATCTGCGGCGCCGCGACGGCCAGCCCGGCCCCGGCGGCCATGCGACCGAGAGCGGCGGCCTCGCGGAGGGCCGGGAGGGCGGCACAGGCGGCCCGGGCGCCCCCTATCTGCGGGATCCCGCCACCGGCCATGGGCGGCCGCGCAGGCCGTCCCCCAAGGACGAGGTGGCCAACGACACCGAGGACACCGGCGGCGCCGAGGAGGACGCCAAGGATCCGGACGACGCCCAGGGCGCCCAGGGCTCCGAGGGCCAGGACGCCTCCCGCCGCGACGAGAGCGGCACGGAGCGGGGCGGCGACGGGGACGAGGGGTCCGGCTCGGGCCGGTAAGCCGGTATGCCGGTAGGCCGGTAGCCCCACAACCGCGCCGCCGCACGCGTACGCCACGGGCCACGCTCCCAACGACGCACGGCACGGCAGTGACGCACGGCACAGCGGTACGGCACAGCGGCGACGAGCCCGCGCCGGGAGATCCCGGCGCGGGCTCACGCGTTCACGTTCACCGTCGCGGTGCGGCGATACGACGCCGCGTCAGAGGGCCACGCCCAGCAGCGCGTCCACAGCGCGCGAGACCAGCCCGGGCGCCCCCTCGTCCGTACCGCCGGTGGCCGTCTGCGCGGCCGCCCAGCGGTCGACGGCGGCCAGGGCGGCCGGGGAGTCCAGGTCGTTCGCGAGCGCCTCGCGGATCTCCTCCACCAGCGCGGCGGCCGAGAGCCCGTCCGGCCGGGAGACGGCCGCACGCCAGCGGCCGAGGCGCTCCTCGGCCTCCCGCAGCACCCCGTCCGTCCACTCCCAGTCCGAGCGGTAGTGGTGGGCCAGCAGCGCGAGCCGTATGGCCGCCGGGTCCACACCGTCGCGGCGCAGCGCCGAGACGAAGACCAGGTTGCCCTTGGACTTGGACATCTTCTCGCCGTCCAGGGCCACCATTCCGGCGTGCACATACGTTTTGGCGAACGGCCGCTCACCGGTGAGCACCTGGGCGTGCGAGGCGCCCATCTCATGGTGCGGGAAGGCGAGATCGGATCCGCCGCCCTGCACATCGAAGCCCATGCCGAGGTGGTCCAGGGCGATGGCCACGCACTCGATATGCCAGCCGGGGCGGCCGGAGCCGAGCGATCCGCCGTCCCAACTCGGCTCGCCGTCCCGGGCGGCCATCCACAGCATCGGGTCGAGGGGGTTCTTCTTGCCGGGGCGCTCCGGGTCGCCGCCGCGCTCGGCGGACAGCAGCCGCATCGCCTCGGCGTCGAGCCGGCTGACGGACCCGAAGGCGGGGTCGGACTCCACGGAGAAGTAGATGTCGCCTTCGAGTTCATAGGCGGCACCCAGATCGCGCAGCCGCTCCACGAGCGGCACGATGCCCGGTATCGACTCGACGGCGCCGATGTAGTGGCGCGGGGGCAGCATCCGCAGGGCCGTCATGTCCTCGCGGAAGAGGGCGGTCTCGCGCTCGGCGAGGGCCGTCCAGTCGTCACCGTTCCGCTGGGCCCGCTCCAGCAGGGGGTCGTCGACGTCCGTGACGTTCTGGACGTAGTGAACCTGGCGCTTGGTGTCGAGCCATACGCGCTGAACGAGGTCGAACGCGTTGTAGGTCGCGGCATGACCCATATGGGTCGCGTCGTACGGGGTGATCCCGCAGACGTAGATGCGCGCGACGGGACCGGGGGTCAGAGTGATCCGTCCCCCGGTCGCGGTGTCGTGAATGCTCAGGTCCCGGCCACTGCCGGGCAGGGCGGGAATCTCAGAAGCGGGCCAGGCATACATGCAATGAGCGTAACCGGATGCAGCGTCCGTATACGAACCGGACCAGCGGTGTTGGCCGGATCGGCGGTCTTGTGGATGCGCCCGTGAGCTGCATGGGCCCCTGAGCCGCGCTCCCCGGCCGCCGGGCGGGACGGCGGAGCGCCGCCCGGCGGCGGGCCGTCTCAGACCGGCGGCCAGGGGATGGCGGGCCACTGGCCGCTGGGCTCGGGGTGCTTCCCGGTCCGCAGCAGCGTGGCCACACGGGCCCTCAGGGCCTCGATCTCGGCCCCGGTGATCAGCTCCGCCAGCCGGGCGCCAAGCGAGCCGCCGTCGGCCAGCTCGTCCGCCAACCGGCGCAGCACCTCGAGCACATCGTCCGGCAGCGGCTCCCCGGCCCAGCCCCACAGCAGCGTGCGCAGCTTGTCGTCGGCGTTGAAGGTCACTCCGTGATCAATCGCATAGAGCCGGCCACCGGCCGCGGGCAGCAGATGGCCGCCCTTGCGGTCGCCGTTGTTGATCACCGCGTCGAGGACGGCCAGCCGGCGCAGCCGTACGTCGTCGGCGTGGACCAGCAGCGCCGTGCGGCCCTCGTCCACCTCGGCGTAGCCGATCGCCTTCCAGCCGGGGCCCGGTTCGTCGCCCTCGACGAGCGCGAGCAGCTCCGCTCCCCCGGTCTGCCCGGATCCATCGCCGTCGCCGTCCGCGGACCCGTCGCCGTCCGCCCCGTCGGGCGCCACCTCGACCTCGATCCAGAGCTGGCACATCCCCTGCCCGTACGGCCCGTCGCGCAGCACAGTGGGCGGCACCAGGCCCCAGCCGGTGGCCTCGGAGATCTCGTACGCGGCGACCTCGCGCTGGGCGAGCGTGCCGTCCGGGAAGTCCCACAGCGGCCGCTCCCCGGCCACCGGCTTGTAGACGCAGGGGGCGCTGTGGCCGTCGTACTCGACCGTGCAGTACAGCACCGCGTTGGACGCCTCCCGGACCTGTCCGCGCACCGTCAGCTCACCGAGAGCCAGCAGCTCGGCCGGGGGCAAGAGGCGCGAAGCCTCCGCCCCGGGTGGTGAGGGGAGACGGGTGGGCGGCGTCAGGCTCCGCGGCGGTATCCGTTCTGGCGCGGACATACGTGTCCCTCCGGGTCGAGCGGCAGACTGCACAGCGGGCAGGGCGGCCGGCCGGCGTTGACGACTTCCAGGGCCCGCTTGGCGAACGCCCGCGCCTGCGTCCCGGTGAGCCGCACCCGCAGCATGGGCGGGCCGTTCACATCGTCCTGGAGCAGCCGCTCCTCGGCCTCGGCCAGGTCCTCCTCGGACTCGGCCTCCAGCTCGACCAGGGCCTGCGCCTCGACGATCATCCGCTGTTCCTCGCCGTCCCAGGCGAGTGCCATGGTGCCGACCCGGAACTCCTCCTCCACGGGGGCTTCCAGCGGTGCGGTGTCGGTGAGTTCGGTCGGTGCGACGGCGGGCACCGGGGCGTTTCCGCCGGTGCGCCGGACCACCTCGTCCAGCAGCTCGTCTATCCGCTCGGCCAACGCGGCGACCTGCGTCTTCTCCAGGGCGACACTGGTGGTCCGGCCACTGGCGGACGCCTGGAGGAAAAAGGTACGGCGACCAGGCAGCCCGACCGTACCGGCGACGAAACGGTCCGGCGGGTCATAGAGGAACACCTGACGGGACAACGTCCTGCTCCATTTTGGTTCGACTGCTCGGCTGACTGACTGCTGACCGCAGGGTGCCACGACCGCCCGGTCAGGGCTGTCACGGCGCCCTCGCACCGCGGCACCACCCTACTGCGCATGGAGATCACGGTGCTCCCGCGTCGCCGCCCACCGCCGCGTCCCCGCCCCGGTCCCCGGTGGTCTCCTCTCGCGGCGCCAGTCCCGCGAAGTCGCCGGTGTCGCCGAGCCGGACGACGAACGGCCGGGTCGGGGTGTACCGGATCGCGGTGACCGAGCAGGGCTCGACCGAGATCCGCTGAAAGAGATCGAGATGCAGTCCGAGGGCGTCCGCCACCAGCGCCTTGATGACGTCCCCGTGGGAGCACATCAGATAGACCGCGTTGGCGCCGTGCTCCCGCTCGATCCGGTCGTTCCAGTCGCGCACCGCCTCGACCGCGCGCGTGTGCATGGCGCGCATGGACTCGCCACCGGGGAAGGCGGCGGCGGACGGATGCTGCTGGACGATGTTCATCAGTGGTTCATCGGCGAGCTCGGCGAGCTTACGGCCCGACCAGTCGCCGTAGTGGCACTCCCCGATCCGGTCGTCGGGGTGCAGCGGCAGTTCGGGGCGGGCGGCGAGCAGCGGGGCCAGCGTCTCCCGGCAGCGCTGGAGGGGGCTGGTGACGGCGGCGGCCAGGGGCAGTCCGGCCAGCCTGCCGGGCAGCGCCGCGGCCTGGGCCGCACCGCGCTCGTCGAGGGCGACACCGGGAGTCCAGCCCGCGAGGACGCCCGCGGTGTTGGCGGTGGACCGGCCGTGCCGTACGAGGATCAGCATGGGCATGGCTGCCACCCTACGACCCCTTTGGCGCCGCTCAGCGGGGGTGCGCACCGATCCCGCACCAGACCCCCCTGTGCCTACCGGCATCACGCGAGGCAGAATGCGCTGCGTGATCGTGGATTGTGCCATCTACCGGGACGGGTGCCGCACCGAGGGACCCGCCGACTTCTCCGACGCCCTCGACGAGGCGCGCGCGAGCGGGGACGCCTTCTTGTGGATCGGCCTGCATGAGCCGACCGAGAAGGAGTTCGAGCTGGTCACCAGCGAGTTCGGGCTTCATCCGCTGGCCGTGGAGGACGCCCTGTGCGCCCACCAGAGGCCGAAGCTCGAGGTCTATGACGACTCGCTGTTCCTGGTGCTCAAGCCGGTCCAGTACGACGACAAGGCCGGCACCGTCACAGCGGGTGAGCTGATGGTCTTCGTCGGTGACTCGTTCGTGGTGACCGTAAGGCACGGCGAGGCGAATCCGCTCGGCGCGGTGCGGGACCGGCTGGAGAAGATGCCGGAGGTGCTTCAGCACGGTCCGACGGCGGTGATGTACGCGGTTTCCGACGCGGTCGTGGACCACTACCTGGACGTGGCCGACGCGCTGCACGGGGACCTGGAGGAGCTGGAGACCGAGGTGTTCGCCCCCAACGCGGGCGCCGGGCAGAACACCGCCGGGCGGATCTACGCCTTCAAGCGCGAGGTGATGGAATTCCGCCGGTCGACCGGTCCGTTGGGGGAGCCGATGGAGCGGCTCACCGGCGCCGGGGTGCCGTTCGTACACGAGGGCTCCCGGCCGTTCTTCCGCGATGTCAGCGACCATCTGACCCGGGTGAACGAGCATGTGGAGGGGCTGGACCGGCTGCTGTCGGACATCCTCTCCGCCCATCTCGCGCAGATGGGCGTGCGGCAGAACGACGACATGCGGAAGATCTCGGCGTGGGCCGCGATGGCCGCGGTCCCGACGATGATCGCCGGGATCTACGGCATGAATTTCCAGCACATGCCCGAGCTGAAGCAGCCCTGGGGATACCCGGGGGTGATCGCGCTCATGGTGGGCGTGATCGCCGTGCTGTACCGCTGGTTCAAGCGCCGCGGCTGGCTCTGAGCCGGTGGCGCCGCCGAAGCCGTAGTCGGGCTCGGTGGCGCCGCGGAAGCCGTAGTCGGGCTCGGACGCCACGGAAGCCGTAGTCGGGCTCAGACGAACTCGGGCGCCCCGGGTGCCCCGGAAGCGCTCTGCGCGGGCCCGCCGAGCGCGTTGCGCCGCTCGGGCATCCGCAGGGACACCATGCGCCGCCAGCCGCCCAGCCGCTCATACCTGTGCAGGGCGTGGATCCCGGCCGCGAGCAGCGCGGACTTCGGCTTGGGCCAGCCGAGAACGCGCCCCATATGGGCCATCACGGCCAGGCTGACGTCCCGGTAGACCTCCATCTCCACGAGCGCGGTCTCCCGCAGGGCCCGCTGGATGGTCCGGCCGTATCCGGCGGCGGCCAGACGAAGCAGCTCCTCATGGCAGTAGGCGAGGTGGTTGTCCTCGTCCTCGGCGATCAGGCGCACGGCGCGGCCGAGGTCGGGGTGGTCGCCGAAGTACCTGCGCAACATCACCATCTGGGCGGCGGCGCGCTGTTCGGTGACCCGGCTGTGGGCGAGGTAGATCACGATGTCGTGCTCGGTGAGCGGCTCGTCGCGGCGCAGCTTGTCATGGGCGAGGCCGATGCCGCGCGCCTCCAGGAGCATCGTGTAGTCGGCCTCGCGCGGCACCTCCATGGGCTCCAGATCGCGCTTGCCCAGCAGGGCGTTGAAGATCCGGCCGTGTTTGTCCTCGTCGGCGCCATGGCGGGCGATCTTGGGGGCGAGGCCGCGCAGGCTCTCGGGCACCAGGGCGGCGATCCGGCCGTTCTCCCAGCCTCCCTGGGCCTCCCCGCTGGCCGCGACGGAGCAGAAGAGCCGGAACGACTCGTCGTTGTCGAGGATCTCCTGGAACACGCTTCTCGCCGAGAGCATCGCCGCCACCTCCGTGCGCTTGTCGTGCGCCGCCGTGCGCTTCCATGCCGACATCCACGCGGGGGCCGCGCAGAAAAAGTCAACGGCGCGGTGGGCGCGGCGGCAACAGCTAAGGCGCACGGCTCGGCCGAACGGAGGACGGCGTGCGTGCCGCGCCCCCGTAACTCCTGGGCGGCGGAGGCGTTGTGCTGGATGACGGCCGTGGCGGGGAAGACCCCCGAGCCCCCACCACGGCCGCAGAATTTCTCCGGCGCGGCGCCGAGCCGACTCCCGGGCAGGGCCGCGCCTGACGTTCGAGCAGGGCGGCGCCTGACGTTCGAGCAGGGCCGCGCCTGGTGCTCGTCGTTCCCTGAACGCCCGATGGCGGCCCTTTCAGCGCCCGGTGGCGACTCTGGCGCTCGTCGCCGCGCTTACGCGACTCCGGCCCGCTCCAGGGCCTCCACGCCCGCCCGCAGCCCGGCGAGCCGCTCCTCCAGCGTGAAGCCCGAGGGCGTGAGCGACAGGGTGGTGACCCCGGCCGCCGCGTACGCCTGCATGCGGTCCGCGATGCGCTCGACGGGGCCGAGCAGCGAGGTGGAGTCGATCAGCTCGTGGGGGACGGCAGCGGCGGCGCCCTCCTTGTCCCCGGAGAGGTACTTCTCCTGGATCTCGGCGGCCTCCTTCTCGTACCCCATGCGCTGCGCGAGCTTGTTGTAGAAGTTCTGCTTGGCGCTGCCCATACCGCCCACGTAGAGCGCCGTGTACGGGCGGAACTGGTCGGCGAGGGCGCGGACATCGTCGCCGAGGGCCATGGGGACGGTGGGCACCACGTCGAAGCCCTCGAGGTCCTTGCCCGCCTTCTCCCGGCCCGCGCGCAGCGAGCCGAGGGTGGTCGCCTCGGCGTGCTCGGGCGCGTAGAAGAGCACCAGGGCGCCGTCGGCGATCTCGCCGGTCTGCTCCAGGTTCTTCGGGCCGATGGCCGCGATGTACAGCGGGATGTACTCCCGCACCGGGTGCACGGTGAGCTTGAGGGGCTTGCCGGGGCCGTCGGGCAGCGGCAGTGTCCAGTGCCGGCCCTCGTGCGTCAGCCGCTCGCGTGACATCGCCTTGCGGATGATCTCCACATACTCGCGGGTGCGGGCGAGCGGCTTGTCGAACCGCGTCCCGTACCAGCCCTCGGACACCTGCGGGCCCGAGACGCCGAGCCCGAGGCGGAAGCGGCCTCCGGAGAGGGTGTCGAGGGTGGCGGCGGTCATGGCCGTCATGGCGGGGGTACGGGCCGGAATCTGGAAGATGGCGGAGCCGACATCGATGTGCTCGGTCTGCGCGGCGACCCACGCGAGGACCGTGGCGGCGTCCGAACCGTAGGCTTCGGCGGCCCAGCACACGGCGTAGCCGAGCCGATCGGCCTCGCGGGCGACCTCGAGGTTGTCCGCGTCCATTCCGGCGCCCCAGTAGCCGAGGTTGATGCCGAGCCTCATACCGCACCCCTTACCGATCAGTAACGTCGCTGTTCAGGGGACTCTAGCGCGCATGGCCCGGATACGTCAGGGGCGGGTTATCCACAGGCTGCCACGGGGCGCTTTCCGGACAGTAATCTCGATGTTCATGGAGCTAAGGCACCTCGGCCGCACGGGCCTGCGCGTCTCCCGGCTCGGGCTCGGCACGCTCACTTGGGGCCGGGATACGGACGAACACGACGCAGCGGATCAGCTCAAGGCGTTCTGGGAGGCGGGCGGGACACTGGTCGACACCGCGGATGTCTACGCGGACGGCGGCGCCGAATACCTCCTGGGGCAGTTACTGGAGGGGTTGTTGCCGCGGCGCGATCTACAGATCGCCACCAAGGCCGGCAGCGTGCCCGATCCCGACCGCCGCTTCGACGGTTCGCGCGGCCATCTGCTGGGCGCGCTGGACGCCTCCCTGGAGCGGCTGGGCACGGACTATGTCGACCTGTGGCAGGTGCACGCCTTCGATCCGTTCACCCCGCTCGAGGAGACCTTGCAGGCGCTCGATATCGCGGTAAGCAGCGGCCGCGCCCGCTATGTGGGGGTGTCCAACTTCAGCGGCTGGCAGCTCGCGAAGGCCGCCACCTGGCAGTTGGCCTCCACGGGTGCGCACACCCGGCTGGCCAGCACGCAGATGGAGTATTCACTGCTCCAGCGCGGTGTGGAGCGCGAGGTGCTGCCCGCCGCGCTCGACCTCGGCGTCGGGCTGCTGCCGTCCTCGCCGCTCGGCCGCGGTGTGCTCACCGGCAAGTACCGCCATACGACGCCCGCCGACTCGCGCGGCGCCTCCGAGCTCGCGGCCTTCGTCGCCCCGTACCTGGACGAGGAGGCGAGCCGGATCGTCGAGGCGGTCGCCATAGCCGCCGACGGCCTGGCGACCACCGCGCTCAATGTGGCACTCGCCTGGGTCCGCGACCGCCCGGGCGTCACCGCGCCGATCGTCGGCGCGCGCAACGCCCAGCAGCTCAGAGCGGCGTTGTCGGCGGAGAGCCTTAGTCTTCCGGACGAGATCTGCCAGGCGCTCGACGATGTGTCGGCGCCCGTGCACCGCTATCCCGATCAGGACTGGAGCACGCTGTGAGTACCGACCGCCTCGCCGGCGAGGCCGCACCCGCGCCCGAGGAGGCCGAGCCCAATCCCACCGAACCAGCGGCCCCGGGCGGACCCGGGACCCCGAACCCGGGCGGGCCCGGAGCCCCCGCCCCCGCCGGGCCGGCCCCGGACCCCACGGGGGCCATGGCGGCCTCCAGACACCGGCGTATGCGCAGGCACTGGCCGATA
>NZ_JAHLEM010000142.1 GCF_018883605.1 Streptomyces niphimycinicus
TCCACCGCGGGCTCGGCAGCGGGCTCGGCGGCGGCCTGGGGCTCCTCGCCACCACGGCCGGCATCGGCCGTCACCACGGTCTCCGCGGCCTCCGGCGAACCCGCCGGAGCCGTCGCCTTGCGCGCCACCCGGCGCCGCGTACGGGCGGGCGGAGCGGCGGATTCGGCCTCGGACCCGGACGCGGATCCGCTCGCGGTGACCGCAGTGACCGCGGCGGCACCGGCGGCCACGGGCTCGGAAGCCGCCTCGGACGCGGCGATGGCAACGATCTGATCAGCCGGTATGGCCGGCGACGAGGCCGTGGTGACCTCGGCGCCGCTCACCCCGCCGACCGGCGGTCCGGCCGGGCGGGAGGCCGCACGGCGGCGGCGCGGCGGCAGGGTGTCGCTGGGCGTGCTCTCGATGGGATCCCCGGGCGCCGCGGCACGCGGCGCGGACGGCTCAAGGGGCTGGACAGGTTGGGTCGGCTCAATTGGTTCGAGCATGCGGGCGTTTCTCCCGTCACGCTCCCGGGCGCCGCGCCTGCCTCCGGCCGGCAACCCGCGCACTGTGCGCGTGTGCCGCCGCCCGGGGCGCGGTCGCCGCACGGGAGCTGTCGTCTCGCTCACCGGGACCGAATGTGTCGGGACCGGCGAAAGTCTCCTGGTCAGTGCGCCAGCCGGACCCGGGTGGCTCCCAAGTGCATCGGCGGCGCATCGACGGCGGCCCTACGCGGAACCTCCCGGCGCCATCGCGGCGGTCAGCTCGGCGGCCGTGGTTGGGGCGGCCTGAACTGCCTCGCGATCGGGCGCGAGCGGGTCGGTCACCGTGCCGGACTCCTCATCGAGCAGCCCCTGCGCCAGCCTGGTCACCGCTGCGGGGACCGGCGGCGCCAGGTCGGCCGTAGCGCGGAGACCGGACAGGACGTCGTCGGGTCGCACGGCAGGTGTCAGATGCCGTACCACCAGCCGCAGTATCGCACAGCCAGCGTCTCCGGGCCTATCGGCCCGAGGCGGAAGCACCTCCAGCCGGGCCACCGCCGCACGGGCGTCGAAGGTTCGCAACCCATTTTTCGTCCGGCGCTCCACCTCGACCGTGTCGGCCTCGAGGAAGGCGGCGGCGGCACGCTCGGCGTCCGCCTGGGCGACCTGGTCCAGCCGGATCTCCCATACGGACGCCTGTAGCCGGTCGGCCAGTCCCGAGGTGCGGGCCTCCACGGACTCGATCACATCGAGCCCCTCGGGCAGCGACTCGTCGAGCAGCGCCCGGAGCTTCTCGGGGTCGCGCGCCTCGGCCAACTGGATCTCCAGGTACTCCGCCTCGCTGCCGGTGCCGGTGGGTGCGGCATTGGCGTAGGACACCTTCGGATGCGGGCTGAAGCCCGCCGAGTAGGCCATCGGCACCTCGGCGCGGCGCAGCGCCCGCTCGAAGGCGCGCTGGAAGTCGCGGTGGCTGGTGAACCGGAGGCGGCCGCGCTTGGTGTAACGCAAACGGATGCGCTGCACCGCGGGAGCGGGCGGCGGGCCTTCGGGCTGTCGCTTGCCCAGGGGACTGTCTCCTTGTACTTCCTTGCGGTCGAGCACCAGGGCCGCGGGGCCCCGGTCTCTTCCAGCCTACTTTGTGGGCACCCCGGTGGCGGAGGGCCGCCGGGCGGCTACTTCACCGACAGCGGCAGCAGCTTGCGGCCGGTGGGGCCGATCTGGATCTCGGTCTGCATCTGCGGGCAGACGCCGCAGTCGAAGCAGGGGGTCCAGCGGCAGTCCTCGACCTCGGTCTCGTCGAGCGAGTCCTGCCAGTCCTCCCACAGCCAGTCCTTGTCGAGGCCCGAGTCGAGGTGGTCCCAGGGCAGGACCTCCTCGTAGCCGCGCTCGCGCGTGGTGTACCAGTCGAGGTCGAGGCCGAACTGGGGCAGGGCCCGCTCGGCGCACTCCATCCACCGGTCGTACGAGAAGTGCTCACGCCAGCCGTCGAAGCGGCCGCCGTCCTCGTAGACGGCTCGGATGACCGCGCCCACCCGGCGGTCGCCGCGCGAGAGCAGACCTTCGACGATGCCGGGCTTGCCGTCGTGGTAGCGGAAGCCGATCGAGCGGCCGTACTTCTTGTCGCCGCGGATCTTTTCGCGCAGCTTCTCCAGCCGGGCGTCGGTCTCCTCGGCGCTGAGCTGCGGGGCCCACTGGAAGGGGGTGTGCGGCTTGGGGACGAAACCGCCGATCGAGACGGTGCAGCGGATGTCGTTCTTGCCGGACACCTCGCGGCCCTTGGCGATGACCTTGGTCGCCATGTCGGCGATCTGTAGCACATCGTCGTCGGTCTCGGTGGGCAGCCCGCACATGAAGTACAGCTTCACCTGCCGCCAGCCGTTGCCGTACGCGGTGGCCACCGTACGGATGAGGTCCTCTTCCGAGACCATCTTGTTGATGACCTTACGGATGCGCTCACTGCCGCCCTCGGGGGCGAAGGTGAGGCCCGAGCGGCGCCCGTTGCGGGTCAGCTCGTTGGCGAGGTCGATGTTGAAGGCGTCCACCCGGGTCGACGGGAGGGACAGGCCGATCTTGTCCTTCTCGTACCGGTCGGCGAGGCCCTTGGCGACATCGCCGATCTCGGTGTGGTCGGCGGAGGAGAGCGACAGCAGGCCGACCTCCTCGAAACCGGTGGCCTTCAGCCCCTTGTCGACCATTTCGCCGATCCCGGTGATCGACCGCTCGCGCACCGGGCGGGTGATCATGCCCGCCTGGCAGAAGCGGCAGCCGCGGGTGCAGCCGCGGAAGATCTCCACCGACATCCGCTCATGGACGGTCTCGGCCAGCGGCACCAGCGGCTGCTTCGGGTAGGGCCACTCGTCGAGGTCCATGACGGTGTGCTTGGACACCCGCCACGGCACGCCCGAGCGGTTCGGCACGACGCGCGCGATCCGCCCGTCGGCCAGATACTCCACGTCGTAGAACCGCGGGACGTAGACGCTGCCGGTGCGGGCGAGACGGAAGAGCAGCTCATCGCGGCCGCCCGGGCGGCCCTCGGCCTTCCAGGCGCGGAGGATCCCGGTCATGTCGAGCACGGCCTGCTCGCCGTCGCCGATCACCGCACAGTCGATGAAGTCGGCGACCGGCTCCGGGTTGAACGCGGCATGGCCGCCCGCGACCACCACGGGGTGGTCCTCGGTGCGGTCCACGGCGTCCAGCGGGATGCCCGCGAGGTCGAGCGCGGTGAGCAGGTTGGTGTACCCCAGCTCGGTGGAGAAGGAGACGCCGAGGAAGTCGAACGCGGACACCGGGCGGTGCGAATCCACGGTGAACTGCGGCACGTTGTGCTCGCGCATCAGCTCCTCGAGGTCCGGCCACACGCTGTAGGTGCGCTCGGCGAGCACACCCTCGCGCTCGTTGAGGACCTCGTAAAGGATCATGACGCCCTGGTTGGGGAGACCGACCTCGTAGGCGTCGGGGTACATGAGCGACCAGCGGACGTCGCAGCTCTCCCACGGCTTGACAGTGGAATTGAGCTCGCCACCTACGTACTGGATGGGCTTCTGCACATGCGGCAGCAGGGCCTCGAGCTGTGGGAAGACCGACTCGACAGACATCGCGGACTTTCGTGAAGCTGACAGGGGTGACCCTCTAGCCTACCCGCCGCGCTGGGACTCCCTCGCCACGGAGCTACGCCGCCAGGGCCGCCCGGTGCTTCTTACGGGAGACATCCGCCCACAGACCGGGCAGCTCACGCTCGCG
>NZ_JAHLEM010000143.1 GCF_018883605.1 Streptomyces niphimycinicus
GTGACCCTCTAGCCTACCCGCCGCGCTGGGACTCCCTCGCCACGGAGCTACGCCGCCAGGGCCGCCCGGTGCTTCTTACGGGAGACATCCGCCCACAGACCGGGCAGCTCACGCTCGCGGGCGGCGGCCCGCGCCTCCTCCCTGCCGTACAGCAGGCCGAAGGTGAAGTCGCTCTCCCCCGCGCCGTGGGCCTGGGTGGCCAGCGCCCGCAGCGCCTCGCGCACGACGACGCTGTCCTGGTGGTCGCCGAGCACGTCCTGTACGGACTGCATACGGCGGGCGAACTTCTTGGCGGGCTTGCCGAGCGCGGGCCGGGCCGTCTCGGCGGCGTAACGGACGCGCTTGGCGGCCTTACGGGCCTGATGGACGGCCACGTCGCGGTCCGTCCCCGGGGGCGTCTCCAGGGCGGTGGCCATACGGGTGGCGAGCCGCTCGTAGTCGCGCAGCACGGCACCCACGACCACCGGTGCGGCCGGCTTGGCGGCGGCGGGGCGCAGCGGCGGATCGGCCACCAGGGCGTCGAGGGTGTCCAGGAGCGTGAGGTAGCGCTCGCCGTCCAGCGCGCCCAGGACGGCCGCGCGGGCGCCGTCGCGCTGCCCCTGCGACCAGTGGTCCAGCCGGTTCGCCACCGGGCCGAGGCGGAGGTCGTCCGGCAGCTCGGCGAGACGGCCCTCGAGCCGCTCGGTGAGCACCTCGCGGTCGCGTTCCACACCGAGCTCACCGGCCAGCCACTTCAGCTCGTCGCCGATCGGATCGGTCACCGCACGGTCCAGGACCTTGCGGTAGGAGCGGAAGGCGCTGCGCAGCCGGCGGGTGGCGACCCGCATCCGGTGCACCGCGTCCGGCAGGTCCCTGCGCACGGCGGGGTCGAGCCGCACCATGGCGCCGATCTGACGGCGCACGTAGTCCAGGACGACATCGTCGGCGCCGAGCGGCCGCCGGGGCGCCGACGCGGCCTGCTCGACCTGACGGGCGCTTTTCGCGGGCTTGCCGGGCTTGGCGGGCCCGCCTCCGCCGGTGGCGACCGCGACCGCGGCCCGCTCCGTCTCGGCCAGGGCCTTGGCGAGCTTGGAGGGGGTCTCGGCGCGGTGCAGACCGCCGTCGCGCAGCCGCCCCTCGACCGCGTCCAGCAGCCGCTGATCGTGGCCCCGGCCCTCGGCGAGCTCGACCTCGACCTCGGTCCACCGCACCGGCTCGCTCTCCTCCGGCGCCAGCCGCCGGGCCGTCACGCGGTCGACGGACACCTCGGCGAGCACGGTGCCGTCGGCGTCCACGAGATCCTTACGGTCCCGCTCGGTGTGCAGATGGGCCAGCGGGCGCAGCGGATCGTGGCGGACCCGCGAGCGCAGCAGCGCGGCCATCTCCGCGGGCACCTCGGCGCCGAGCGGCGCCCGGAGCTCCTCGCGGGTGTCCTGGCCGACGGGCAGCTTCAGATGCCAGCCCTCGTCGGCGCCGCCGGTGCGGTGGCGCAGGGTGATGCCGTCGGCCAGCAGCCGTCGCCCGGGGGTGTCGTAATAGGTGGCATCGAGGGTCGCGACACCTCGGCTCACCACGGTCGCGACCGGACCCGCCCCGGTCAGTTCGGGAAGACCCGGCAGGTCGGGCCGCCCGGACGGCCCGGCTTCCTCGGCGGTGGCCTCGTACTTGCGCTCTATCTCCTGCTTTGTGTCCACCATGTGATGTCACGTACCCGAAATCGGGCCAATCAGCCCTAAGCGGAGACGGGCCTCTGCACTCGGATGGACTGAAGCAGCCCGATCGCGATCCATACGGCGAACATCGACGTTCCGCCGTAGGAGACGAACGGCAGCGGCAGACCGGCCACCGGCATGATGCCCAGCGTCATCCCGATGTTCTCGAAGGACTGGAAGGCGAACCAGGCGATGATCCCGGCCGCGACCACGGTCCCGTACAGCTCCGTGGTGTCGCGCGCGATCCGGCAGGCGCGCCACAGCACGACCCCCAGCAGCACGATGATCAGGCCCCCGCCGAGGAAGCCGAGCTCCTCCCCCGCGACCGAGAAGACGAAGTCGGTCTGCTGCTCGGGCACGAACTGACCGGTGGTCTGGGTGCCGTGGAAGAGCCCCTTACCGGTGAGACCGCCCGAGCCGATCGCGATCCGCGCCTGGTTGGTGTTGTAGCCGACCCCGGCCGGGTCGAGCGCGGGGTTGGCGAAGGCGGCGAAGCGGTCGATCTGGTACTGGTCGAGGACGTGCAACTGCCAGATGAGCAGCGCGCCGACCACGGCCGTGAGGATCAGCCCGGCGATCCAGCGGTTGGACGCGCCGGAGGCGAGCAGCACGGCGAGCACGATCACCGCCATGACCATCACCGAGCCGAGGTCCGGCATCAGCAGCACGATCGCGATGGGCAGTGCGGCCAGGCCGAGCGACTGGACGACGGTGCGGTGGTCGGGGTTGAGCCGGTCACCCGCGTCCACGCGGGCGGCCAGCAGCATCGCCATGCCCAGGATGATCGTGATCTTGGCGAACTCACCCGGCTGGAGGGAGAATCCGCCGCCGACCACGATCCATGCGTGCGCCCCGTTGATCGTCGAGCCCAGCGGGGTGAGCACGGCGAGGACGAGGACGACGGACAGGCCGTAGAGGACCGGGACCGCGCCGCGCAGGGTGCGATGGCCCAGCCAGATGGTGCCGATGGCGAGCAGCAGCCCGATGCCGGTGTTGAGGGCGTGCCGGACCAGGAAGTAGTACGGGTCGCCGCCGTTCAGCTCGGTGCGGTTGCGGGTGGCGGAGTAGACGAGCGCCGCGCCGATCGCGGACAGGGCCAGCGAGGTGAGCAGCAGCACCCAGTCGAGGCGGCGCACGATGGAGTCGCGCGCCATGAGCTTGCCCCAGGTGCCGCGCTCAGGGGTGAAGCGGCGTACGGAGTACCCATGCGTGGACGCGCTCATGAATCCGCTCCCCGCCGCCGCTCGCGCGAAGCCGCCTCGAACTGCTTGCCCAGGGGCTGGGGCTCGATGGAGCCGTCCGAGGAGATCTTCGGCAGGCTGGCCTGCGGCCGGGGCAGCAGCGCCTTCTTCTTGTCGATGCCGCCCTTGGCGTCGACCCCGTACAGCGCGTTGTAGATCTTGCGCACCGCCGGGCCGGAGGCACCGGAGCCGGTACCGCCCTGGGAGATCGTCATGACGATCGAGTAGTCCTTGGTGTACGTCGCGAACCACGAGGTGGTCTGCTTGCCGTAGACCTCCGCGGTACCGGTCTTGGCGTGCATCGGGATCTTGTCCTGCGGCCAGCCCTGGAACCGCCAGGCGGCGGTGCCCCGGGTGGCGACGCCCGCGAGCGCGCTGTCGATCTGCTCGCGGGTCTGGCCCTTCATCGGCAGCTTGCCGTGCGACTCCGGCTTGATCTCCTGGACGTCCTTGCCGTCGGGGCTGACGATCGCCTTGCCGACGGTCGGGTTGTAGAGCGTTCCGCCGTTGCTGATGGCCGCGTAGATGGTGGCCATCTGGATCGGGGTGACGAGGGTGTCGCCCTGGCCGATGGAGTAGTTCACGGAGTCACCGGCGCGCATCTTCATGCCCTCGAGACAGTTCTCGTAGGCGATCCGCTGACCGTAGTTCCCGGTCTTCTTGCCGCTCTTGCACCAGGCGTCCTTGTTGGCCTTCCAGTAGTCCTTCTTCCACTGGCGGTCCGGGACCCGGCCGGTGACCTCGTTGGGGAGGTCGATGCCGGTCTCCTTACCGAGGCCGAACTGGTGGGCGGTCCGGTAGAACCAGTCCCCCGGCTTCTTCTTGGGCTTGTTGCCGCCGTCCTTCTTCCACTGCTCGTAGGCGAGGTGGTAGAAGACGGTGTCGCAGGAGACCTCCAGCGCGCGGCCGAGGCTGATCCCGCCGTAGTTCTCGGACTCGAAGTTCTTGAAGACCTGGCTGCCGATGTTGAACGAGCTGGTGCAGGGATACGGCCCGTTGAAGGAGTAGCCGGCGTTGATCGCGGCGGTCGTCGGGACGACCTTGAAGATCGAGCCGGGGGCCGCCTGACCCTGGATCGCCCGGTTGAGCAGCGGGTAGTTGGACTTCTTGCCGGTGAGCTGCTTGTAGTCCTTGCCGGAGATGCCGCCGACCCAGGCGTTGGGGTCGTACGTCGGATTGGACGCCATGGCCACCACCCGGCCGGTCTTGGCCTCCATGACCACGACCGCGCCGGAGTCCGCCTTGTAGTTGGTGCCGGTGTTCCGGTCGTGCTGCTTGCGGGCGTCCTGCATCGCCTGCTCCAGCTCCTTCTCCGCGACCGATTGGACGCGCGAGTCGATGCTGGTGACGACGTTGTCGCCGGGACGGGCCTGCTGGCTCTCCCGCTGGCCGATGACCCGGCCCAGGTTGTCGACCTCGTAGCGGGTCACCCCGGCCTCGCCGCGCAGCTCGCTGTCGTACTGGCGCTCGAGGCCGTTGCTGCCGACCTGGTCGGAGCGGAGCAGCGGCGACTTGCTGTGCTCGGCCGCCTTCACCTGCTCATCGGTGACCGGGGAGAGATAGCCGAGCACCTGGGCGGCGTTGGAACCGGCCGGAGCGGCGTAGCGGCGTACGGCGGTGGGCTCGGCGCTGATGCCAGGGAAGTCCTCTTCGCGCTCGCGGATCTGGAGCGCCTGCTTGGCGGTGGCCTCGTCGGTGATCGGGATGGGCTGGTACGGGGAGCCGTTCCAGCAAGGCTGCGGGGTCTTGGCGTCGCACAGCCGGACCTTGTCCATCACGTCCTTGGGCTTCATGCCCAGGACATCGGCCAGCCGGGTGAGGGCGGCCTTTCCGTCGTCCGGCATCTTCATCAGCTCGGTGCGGCTGGCGGAGACGACCAGACGGGTCTCGTTGTCGGCGAGCGGCACCCCGCGGGCGTCCAGTATGGAGCCGCGCACGGCGGGGCGGACGACCTGCTGGACATGGTTGTTGGCGGCTTCGGCGGTGTACTCGTCGCCGTTGCGGATCTGGAGGTACCACAGCCGCCCGCCGAGAGTCAGCAGCAGCGAGAAGACCAGGATCTGGAGGCCGACGAGCCGGATGGTGACCCGGGGGGTCCGTCCGGTCTCGGGGATATTACTCATGGCATCCCCTGAGGGCGGTGGTGGGCGAGGGGAGGGCGGCGGAGGGGAGGGCGGCGGGCGACAGGAGGGCGGGGCTCACAGGCGCTTGACCCCCTTGATGCGTGCCGTCCGGTTCTTCCCGGCGCGGGACAGCAGCCCACCGCGCTGGCTGCCGATCCGGGCCGCCCGGCCCGGACGCCTGAGCCGGCTCATCCGGCCGATCCGGCCGGAGCTGACGCCGCCCGCCGTGCTGATCCAGCGGGACGGGCTCTCACCGCCGCCGCCCGCGCTGTCGGCCATCGGATCGTTCTCGCTCCGTCTGGCCAGCCCCATGATCAGCGGCACCGTGAAGGGTGCCAGCAGCAGGTCGTAGAGGGCCGCGGTGAACAGCAGCTTGCCCAGGCCCACCTGACGGGCCGCGTCGTCGCCGACGAGGATGCCGACCCCGGCGTACAGCAGCGTGGCGCCGATGGCCGCGGCCACGACCACCAGCATCGGCCCGGTGGCCGACCTGAGCTGGCCGGACTCCGGCTTGGCGAGCCCCGCCAGATAGCCGATGACGCACAGCACCAGGGCATAGCGGCCGGCGGCGTGGTCGGCGGGCGGGGCGAGGTCGGCGAGCAGGCCCGCGGCGAAGCCGATGAGCGCACCGCCGGTGTGGCCGTAGACGAGCGCGAGGCCGAGCACGACGAGGAGCAGCAGGTCGGGGACGGCGCCGGGCAGTTGGAGCCGGGCCAGCACACAGATCTGGACGACGAGGGCGAAGACCACCAGGCAGGTCGACAGGACGATCCGGTTGAGGTGCAGCATCGGTCAGCTCCTGTTGGCGGCCGGGCTCGTGGCGGTGGCGGAGGGGTTGGCCGTGACGGTGACCGTGGGCGTCGGCTTGGGCTTCGCGGGCTTGGGCGGCAGCACCGTGTCCCGCGGATTGCCGCGCGGCGGCTGGACGACGACCCCGACGATGTCCAGCTTGCTGAACCGCACATACGGGCGCACTTGAAGCGTGCGGGTGAGATCCCCTCCGGTGGGGTCGACGCGCACGACCTTGCCGACCGGGACTCCGGGGACGAACGGCTTGTCCGCCTGGGAGCCGAAGGTGACCATCCGGTCGCCCTGCTTGATCCGGGCCTTGCCGTTGAGGAGCTGGACATGGAGCGAGCGGTCGCCGCGCCCGGTGGCGAAGCCGAGCTCGCCCGACCCCTCCATCCGGGTGCCGACGGTGAAGTCCGGGTCGATGGCGAGCAGCACGGTCGCCGTCGAGGAGCCGACGGTGGTGACCCGGCCGACCAGCCCGTCGCCGTTGATGACGGTCATATCGCGGCGGATGCCGTCGTTGCTGCCGATGTCGAGGGTGACGGTCCAGGAGAAGCCCTGGGCGGCGCCGATGCCGATGACCTGGGCGCCCTTGATGCCGTATTGGCCGGCGCCGGCGGTCTTGAGCAGCTTGTCGAGCTCGGCCGAGCGGGCGCTGTTACGGGCGTCGTTGCCGAGCTTTTGCTTGAGTTTGGTGTTCTCTTCCTCCAGGCGGCGGACCCGGTCGCGCCGGTCACCGGATTCCCGTACGGCCGCGACGGCGTTCCCGACCGGGTCGACGGCGGACGCGACGCCGTCCTCCACCGGCCCGAAGACGGAAGCGGCGGCCTGACGGGCGCCGTCGAGGGGTGAGTCCTCGCCGCCGCGGATATCCACCGTGATCAGCGCGAACGCGATGGCGACCAGCAGCACCAGGAGCAGCCGGCTCTCTCGTGTGTCCCTCACGTGCGGCGACGTGCCTTCCTCGTCGAAGTCGGACCGGTGCCGGCGCCGGTGATGTGGTGACCGGCCGGTCCTGGGGAGCCTTATGCCTGTATATCAGCGTTCCGCCGCATGGGCAGCCAACCGCCCGCACGGCCCGATCGCCGGATTGTCATCTGCGGGGCTGGGCGTCCAGCACCTGCTGGAGCGCCTCGAACTCCTCCACGCACTTGCCGGACCCGAGCGCGACGGAGTCCAGCGGATCCTCGGCGATATGGATCGGCATCCCGGTCTCCTGGCGCAGCCGCTCATCCAGGCCGCGCAGCAGCGCGCCGCCACCGGTGAGCACGATGCCGCGGTCCATGACGTCGCCGGAGAGCTCCGGGGGGCACTTGTCGAGGGTGGTCTTGACGGCGTCGACGATCGAGTTGACCGGCTCCTCCATGGCCTTGCGGACCTCGGCAGCGGAGATCACGACGGTCTTGGGGAGGCCGCTGACCAGGTCACGGCCTCGGATCTCGGTGTGTTCCTCTTCGTCGCTCTCGGCCGCGGAGCCAATGGTGATCTTGATGTTCTCGGCGGTGCGCTCGCCGAGCAGCAGGCTGTACTCCTTCTTGATGTGCTGGATGATCGCGTTGTCCAGCTCATCGCCCGCCACCCGGATGGACTGCGCGGTGACGATGCCGCCCAGCGAGATGACGGCGACCTCGGTGGTGCCGCCGCCGATGTCCACGACCATGTTGCCGGTGGCCTCGTGGACCGGAAGGCCCGAACCGATGGCCGCCGCCATGGGCTCCTCGATGATGTGCACCTGGCGGGCGCCCGCCTGGGTGGACGCCTCGATGACGGCACGGCGCTCGACTCCGGTGATACCGGAGGGCACACAGACGACCACCCGGGGCCGGGCGAGATAGCGGCGCTTATGAATCTTCAGGATGAAGTACCGCAACATCCGCTCGGTGATCTCGAAGTCGGCGATAACGCCGTCCTTGAGCGGACGCACAGCGACGATGTTGCCAGGGGTGCGGCCGATCATCTTCTTCGCCTCGGCGCCCACGGCGAGAATTCCGCCGGTGTTGGTGTTGATGGCGACGACGGATGGCTCGTTGAGGACGATCCCGCGGCCCCTGACGTACACCAGCGTGTTGGCGGTCCCGAGGTCGACAGCCATGTCACGGCCGATGAACGACATGTTGTTCCCCATGAGGATACGTCAGGCCTTCCCTGCTGGAGCGATTGCTTGCTAGAGGTCGGCAGGATGGGTGTGCGCTGCGAGGCGCGGAGGCTTCATCGTAGTCACGCCCGCTCGAACACGCTGCGGGGGTCCTCCGCCATTGTCAGCAGAACACGACCCCGCCTCCTCTAATGGTGACGTCGTGTCGCGGAGATGCGTTCCCCCGATCGGCTCGCATATGCCGAAGGGCGGCCGGGCAATTCGGCCGCCCCCAGGTCAGCAGGGGTGTGGCAAGCAGATGATCAAACTGATGGCCGATCAGTATCGATCGGATCGGGATCAGGCGAGCCCGGGAAAGAAAATCTTGATTTCCCGTTCGGCGGACTCCTCGGAGTCCGAAGCATGGATCAGATTTTCCCGAACGATGGTGCCGAAATCGCCACGGATGGACCCGGGTGCCGCGGCGATCGGGTCGGTCGGCCCGGCCAGCGCCCGGACGCCCTCGATGACCCGCTCGCCCTCGACGACCAGCGCCACGGCCGGAGCGGAGGCCATGAACTCCATCAGGGGCTCGTAGAAGGGCTTGCCGACATGCTCGGCGTAGTGCTGCTCCAGGACCTCACGGTCGAGCTGACGCAGTTCGAGGGCGCTGATCGTCCAGCCCGCCTTCTTCTCGATCCGCCCCAGAATCTCGCCCACCAGACCGCGTCGGACGGCGTCGGGCTTGAGAAGGACGAGCGTGCGCTGGCTCACGGTGCGGGCTCCTTTGGGAAATGGCGTGCGGGTGGCGCTGTGAAGCTGAGGCTACATGGGTGAACGAGGGCCACGTCACGCAGCGTCAGGCGAGGCGGCCGAGGCCGCGGCGAACCGCGCCTTCGCCTCGTCGACCTTACGGCCGAAGTGGACCGAGGCCCACCACAGCGCGGCGAAGACCACCCCGAGGACGAACATGGTGGTCACCACGAAGCCGCTCAGCACCAGGCCGATCTGAAGGGCCCAGCCGATCTGCACCGCGCCCGGACGGCTCAGCATTCCGCACAGCAGCACACACAGCGCCATGGCGATCCCGCTGACCGTCCAGACGGTGCCCGTCGACAGCCCGGACGTCTTCATCGCGACCAGCCCGGCGAAGCCGATCACAAAGAACTCACCGATGAGGGTGGAAGCGCACAGCGTCCGCATATCAGCCCCTTCCCAGAAGCAGCCGGGCCTCGCCGACCGTGATCACCGACCCGGTCACCAGAACACCCGCTCCGGCGTATTCGCCCTCTTCCTCCGCCAGGGTGATGGCTTCCTCCAGGGCGTCGTCCAGCCGGGGCTCGACCTGGACCCGGTCGGAGCCGAAGACCTCGACGGCGATCGCGGCCAGCTCGTCCGGATCCATCGAGCGATGGCTGGAATTGCGGGTCACCACGACCTCGGCGAAGATCGGCTCGAAGGCTTCGAGCACACCGCGCACATCCTTGTCGGCGCTCGCCCCGACCACGCCGATCAGCCGGCTGAAGTCGAAGGACTCGGTGACCGCCTCGGCCGCCGCACGGGCGCCCGCGGGGTTGTGCGCGGCGTCCAGCACCACGGTGGGGCTGCGCCGCACGACCTCCATCCGGCCCGGCGAGGTCACGGAGGCGAAGGCGGAACGGATCGTGTCCATGTCGAGCGTGCGGGCGTGCTGGGAGCCGATGCCGAAGAACGCCTCGACGGCCGCCAGCGCCATCGCCGCGTTATGCGCCTGGTGGGCGCCGTGCAGCGGGAGGAAGACATCGGGATACTCCCCGCCGAGGCCGCGCAGGGTCAGCAGTTGACCCCCGACCGCCACCTCACGGGAGAGCACACCGAACTCCATGCCCTCACGGGCGACGGTGGCGTCCACCTCGACGGCGCGCTTGAGCACCACGGAGGCGGCCTCCACCGGCTGCTGCGCGAGCACCACGGTGGCGTCCTGCTTCACTATGCCGGCCTTCTCCGTGGCGATCTGCTCAGGAGTGGTGCCGAGCCGGTCGGTGTGGTCCAGCGAGATCGGCATGATCACCGCGACGCCCGCGTCGACCACATTGGTGGCGTCCCAGGAGCCGCCCATGCCGACCTCGACCACCGCGATGTCCACGGGCGCGTCCGCGAAGGCCGCGTACGCCATCCCGGTGAGCACCTCGAAGAAGGACAGCCGGTGCTCCTGCTGGGCGTCGACCATCTCGATGTACGGCTGGACGTCCTGGTACGTCTCGATGAACCGCTCGGCGGAGATCGGCGCCCCGTCCAGGCTGATCCGCTCCGTGATCGACTGGACATGGGGGCTGGTGTAGCGGCCGGTACGC
The DNA here is from genome assembly GCF_018883605.1 of Streptomyces niphimycinicus. Lineage (GTDB taxonomy): Bacteria > Actinomycetota > Actinomycetes > Streptomycetales > Streptomycetaceae > Streptomyces > Streptomyces niphimycinicus. The sequence continues at coordinate 10,255 of NZ_JAHLEM010000143.1, forward strand.
AGCTCGAAGGCGCCCAGCAGCGACTCGACCATCCGGGCGGTGCTGGTCTTGCCGTTGGTGCCGGTGATGTGGATCGAGGGATAGGCCCGCTGCGGCGAGCCGAGGATGTCCATCAGCGACTCGATGCGCACCAGCGACGGGTCCAGCTTGGTCTCCGGCCAGCGCTTGGCCAGCTCGCCCTCCACCTCGCGCAGGGCGCGGTCCACCTCGGGGTCGGCCGGGCGGGAGGGCATGCCGTCTCCCTGCGGTGGCCCGGACTGCGCACGCAGCGTCCGGCTGCCGGCCTCGATCACCGCCAGATCGGGGTCACGGTCGGTCTCGGCTTCGACGATCTCTTCGAACTCGTCGGACTCGTTCTGGGGGCGCTCCTCGCTCACGCCGACCAGTCTACGAGGCAGGGGTGACAAGCCGGGCCAGCGCCATCGCCAGGGTCACGACCCGGTATCACCGAGGAGGTCACGACCCCGTATCGGCGAGTGCGGCCTTCATCATCGACTTGGCGATCGGCCCCGCCAGACCGCCGCCGGAGATGTCGGCGCGGGCCGCGTCGCTGTCCTCGACGACCACCGCGACCGCGACCTTGTGGCCGTTGCCGGCGTCCGCGTAGCTGATGAACCACGCGTAGGGGTTGGCACTGTTGTTCTCACCGTGCTGGGCGGTGCCGGTCTTGCCGCCCACCGTCACCCCGGGGATCTTCGCGTTGGTCCCGGTGCCCTGGTCCACGACCGTCCGCATCGCGGACTGGAGCTCCGACGCGGTGTGCTTGGACATCGCCTCGCTGTAGGTCTTGGCCTGGCTCCGGTCCAGGGCGGAGGCGGTGCCGTCCGTGGTGCGGTCGACCTCGTACGGGGTCATCAGCTTGCCGTCGTTCGCGATGGCCGAGGTGACCATCGCCATCTGGAGCGGAGTGGCCGTCACATCGAACTGGCCCATACCGCTCAGGGCCGTCTGCGAGTCGTCCATCCCGCTCGGGTAGATGCTCTTCGCGGCGCGCACCGGGATGTCCAGCTTGGAGTCGTCGAAGCCCAGCTTCTCGGCCTGCGCCGCCACCTTGGACTGGCCCAGGTCCACGGCCATCTTGGCGAAGACCGTGTTGCACGAGTACTCCAGGGCGGTGCGTATCGTCGCGTTCTTACAGGGCGCCGACCGGTTCTCGTTGTGCATATCGGTGACCGTGCCCGGCAGCCGGTACGGATCGGGGCTCTTGGTCGGCTCGTCCACCGACGAGTACAGCCCGTTCTCCAGTGCCGCTGCGGCGACCAGGACCTTGAAGGTCGAGCCCGGCGGGTACGTCTGGCGCAGCGCGCGGTTCAGCATCGGCTGCTTCTTGTCCTTTTGCAGCGCGAGCCATGCCTTCTGGTCCTTGGTGGAGGAGCCCGCGAAGCTGCCGGGGTCGTACGAGGGCGTGCTGGCCAGGCCCAGGACGGCGCCGGTCGTGGGGTCGAGCGCCACGGCCGCGCCGGTCTTGTTGCCCAGGCCCTCATAGGCGGCCTTCTGGACGGCCGGGTTGATCGTGGTGATCACATCGCCGGGCTTGGACCGCTCCCGCGTCACCGCTTCGAGCGGGTTCTTCAGCCGGCTGTCGGAGCCGTCGAGGACCTGCCGGTCCAGTGCCTCGAGCTGAGTGCTGCCGTAGGACTGGGAGGCGTAGCCGGTGATCGGGGCCCAGAGCTTGCCGTCGGTGTAGGTGCGCTTGTACTTCAGGTTGCCGTCGGTGGCGGCCGAGCCGGTGACCGGCTTGCCGCCGACCAGGATGTCGCCCAGCGGGCCGGCGTACTGGGAGATGGCCACACGGCTGTTGTGCGTGTTGTCCCGGAGGCTGTCGCCTCTCGCCAACTGCACATAGGTGGCCCAGACGAGCAGGGCCAGCACGAGCAGAAGCGAGAAAATGGAGGCCCTTCGCAGTGGCTTGTTCATGGAGGGTGGAGCTCCTTCCGGGACGTACTGCCGGAGAACTCCCGGAAGCAGGTGTTTGGTTCCCGGTGAGGCTTTACTGTGCGGGGCCTGTGAGGCGTTTGTGAGGCGTTTGTGAGGCTTCCGCGGGCGTCTGTGGCACATCGCACACACCGAAGCGCCCCCGCCGGATTCCGGCGGGGGCGCTTCATGCGATCAGTACCGACCGGCTTTCGGCCAGCCTTCGGCTAGCGCTCGGTCAGCCCTTGTCAATCGTTGTCAGCCCTTGGGGAGGGCCGCCAACTGGGCGGTGATCCGGGCGATATCGGCCTCGGCGGTCGCCTGCCGGGTGCGGATCTTCTCCACCACATGGTCGGGTGCCTTGGCCAGGAAGCCCTCGTTGGACAGCTTCGCGGTCGTCTGCGCCTTGTCCTTCTCGGCCGCGGCGAGATCCTTGGCCAGCCGCTTGCGCTCGGCCTCGACGTCGATCGCGCCGGACAGGTCCAGCGCCACGGTCGCGCCCGCGACCGGCAGCGAGGCGGTGGCCGTGAAGTCCTCACCGGCGGGCTGGAGGCGCAGCAGGGAGCGCATCGCGTCCTCGTGGGCGGCGAGCGAGGTGCCGGACAGCTCCAGCTTCGCCGGGACCCGCTGACCGGGCTGGAGGCCCTGGTCGGCGCGGAACCGGCGGACCTCGGTGACCACCTGCTGGAGGTTCTCGATCTCCCGCTCGGCCGCCTCGTCCCGGAAGCCGCTGTCGCCCGGCCACTCCGCGATGACGACGGACTCCTGGCCGGTCAGCGAGGTCCACAGCTTCTCGGTGACGAACGGCACCACCGGGTGCAGCAGCCGCAGCGTGACGTCCAGGACCTCGCCGAGGACGCGCCGCGCGGCGTCGGCCTCCGCGCCGCCCTTGGCGAAGGTGGTCTTGGACAGCTCGACATACCAGTCGAAGACCTCGTCCCACGCGAAGTGGTAGAGGACGTCGGAGAGCTTGGCGAACTGGTAGTCCTCGTAGTACGCGTCGACCTCGGCGACGACCTCGTTCAGCCGGGACAGGATCCAGCGGTCGGTGGCGGACAGCCGCTCGGGGGCGGGCAGTTCACCCTCGACCGTCGCGCCGTTCATCAGCGCGAAGCGCGTCGCGTTCCAGATCTTGTTGGCGAAGTTGCGGGACGCCTGGACCCAGTCCTCGCCGATCGGGACGTCGACCCCGGGGTTGGCGCCCCGGGCCAGCGTGAAGCGGACCGCGTCGGAGCCGTAGGTGTCCATCCAGTCCAGCGGATTGACCGCGTTCCCAAAGGACTTGGACATCTTCTTGCCGAACTGGTCACGCACCATGCCGTGCAGCGCGATGGTGTGGAACGGCGGGGTGCCGTCCATCGCGTAGAGACCGAACATCATCATCCGGGCGACCCAGAAGAAGAGGATGTCGTAGCCGGTGACCAGGACCGAGTTCGGATAGAACTTCGCCATGCTCTCGGTCCGCTCGGGCCAGCCGAGCGTGGAGAACGGCCACAGGCCGGACGAGAACCAGGTGTCCAGGACATCGCTGTCCTGGTGCCAGCCCTCGCCGCTCGGCGGCTCCTCGTTCGGTCCGACGCAGACGACCTCGCCGTTCGGCCCGTACCAGACCGGGATCCGGTGGCCCCACCAGAGCTGGCGCGAGATGCACCAGTCGTGGAGGTTGTCGACCCAGTCGAAGTAGCGCTTCGACATGTCCTCCGGGTGGATCTTCACCCGGCCGTCGCGGACCGCGTCGCCCGCGGCCTTGGCCAGCGGGCCGACCTTGACCCACCACTGCATGGACAGCCGCGGCTCGATGGTCGTCTTACAGCGCGAGCAGTGGCCCACGGAGTGGGTGTACGGGCGCTTCTCGGCGACGATCCGGCCCTCGGCGCGCAGCGCGCCGACGACGGCGCTGCGCGCCTCCAGCCGGTCCAGGCCCTGGAAGGGGCCGTGGGCGGTGATGACCGCGTGCTCGTCCATGACGGTCAGGTTCGGCAGGCCGTGCCGCTGGCCGATCTCGAAGTCGTTCGGGTCGTGGGCCGGGGTGACCTTGACCGCTCCGGTGCCGAACTCGGGGTCGACGTGCTCGTCGGCGACGATCGGGATCCGGCGGCCGGTGAGCGGCAATTCGATCTCGGTGCCGACCAGATGGCGGTAGCGCTCGTCGTCCGGGTGGACGGCGACCGCGGTGTCGCCCAGCATCGTCTCGGCGCGAGTCGTCGCCACGATGATGGACGCGTCGCCCTCGCCGTACCGGATCGAGACGAGCTCGCCGTCATCGTCGTCGTACTCCACCTCGATGTCCGAGATGGCCGTAAGGCAGCGCGGGCACCAGTTGATGATGCGCTCGGCGCGGTAGATCAGCTCGTCCTCGTAGAGCCGCTTGAAGATCGTCTGGACGGCCTTGGAGAGCCCCTCGTCCATGGTGAAGCGCTCGCGGTTCCAGGCGACGCCGTCGCCCAGCCGCCGCATCTGGCCGGAGATCTGGCCGCCGGACTCGCTCTTCCACTGCCAGACGCGCTCGACGAACGCCTCGCGGCCCAGGTCGTGGCGGGAGACGCCCTCCTTGGCCAGTTCGCGCTCGACCACGTTCTGCGTGGCGATACCGGCGTGGTCCATACCGGGCTGCCAGAGCGTCTCAAAGCCCTGCATTCGCTTGCGCCGGGTGAGCGCATCGATGATCGTGTGCTCGAAGGCATGGCCGAGGTGGAGCGAGCCGGTCACATTGGGGGGCGGGATGACGATGGTGTAGGGCTCTTTGTCGCTCTTCGCGTCCGCCTCGAAGTAACCGCGCTCTACCCAGCGCTCGTACAGCGGCCCCTCTACATCGGCCGGCGCGTACTGGGTCGGCAGTTCGGGGTGGCTGTTCGGCCCGCTTGCGGGGCGCTGCGAAGAGTTCTCGGTCACCTCCGCAGTCTAAAGGGCCGCGGCCTTCCGTTACGAACCCGTTGTGGCCCCGGGGCCAAGGCGCCCTGAGGCGTCGGGAAGGATGTTTGGAACTGTCATGCGCATAAGGAGAGGCACATGAGCCATCAGCAGCCGCCGCCGCAGCCCGGCCCCTACGGGGGCCAGCCAGGGGCGTACGGCGCCGGCCAGCCGCCGGTGCCCAATCCGTATGCGCAGACACCGGGCTACGGCCGGCAGCCGCAGGGCGGCTACGGTCAGCCGAGCCCTTACGGCGGGTCCGGCGGCTATGGACATCCGCAGCCCGCGAACCCTTACGGGCAGCCGCCCCAGCCTCCCCAGCCGGGCCCCGTGCCCCAGCAGGGCCCCGTGCAGCAGGGCCCGGGCTACTACGGCGGGCCCCAGGTGCCGCCGTCCCAGGTGCCGCCATCCCAGGCGCCGCCGCCCCAGGGACCGGCCGCCGGTGGCCGCGGTAAGGGCCGCAAGGTGGCTCTCGCGGTCGGCGCGGTGGTGGTCCTGGGGGCGCTGGGGGCGGGGGCGTTCATGCTCTTCGGCGGCGGCAGCGGCGGCCCGTACAAGCTGTCCACGCCCAAGACCGTGGCCGCGGACTACGAACGCCAGGGCTCGGGCACGGACGACAGCGATCTGTCGGCCGCGGGCAAGAAGGACCTCCAGCAGGTGCCGGTCGTCAAGGACCCGCATCTGGTGGCGGCCGACTACCAGACCTCCGGCAAGGAGATGCTGAAGTTCACCGGCGTCTGGGGCGAGGTGACCGACCCGGCGCGGGGCGCGGACCTCGCCCTGGCGGTCATCGTCAAGACGCTCCAGGACAACGGCACCGCGCAGGCCAAGGGCAGCCCCCAGACGTTCTCCCCGGACGGCTTCGACGGGGACGTCCTGAAGTGCCAGTCCATGAAGTTCACCTCGGATCAGGGATCCATGGAGGCCCCCGCGTGCGTCTGGGGCGACAAGGACACCCTGGGCGTCACGGTCATGGCGGACCCGGCGGCCGCGGTTCTCGGCGGCGGTATGTCCCTTGAGGACGCCGCCGGCCTCACGGCCAAGGTGCGCAAGGACGCGCGCGTCGAGATCGCCGGCTAGCCGGCGACCGGCGAACAGCAACACAACAGCGGTTTCACCAACGAGGGATACAGATGAGCTACAACCAGCCGGGCCCCTACGGCCAGCAGCCCGGGCAGCCGGGTCCCTACGGACAAGGTGGTGCGGCCGGCCAGCCCGGCTACGGCTACCCGCAGCAGCCGGGTCCCTACGGACAGCCGCCGCAGCCGGGCTACGGCTACCCCGGGCAGCCGCAGGGGCAGCCGGGCCCCTACGGACAGCCCCCGAACCCGTACGGCCAGCAGCAGCCGTACGGCCAGCCGGGCATGCCGGGCCCGTACCAGCCGGGCCCGGGCCAGGGCGGCGGCAACAAGAAGGGCCTGTGGCTCGCGATCGGCGCGGTGGTCGTGGTGGCCGCGGTCGTCGGCGGCGTCCTGGTGCTCCAGGGCGGGGACGACAACGGCGGCGGTGGCGGCGGTAAGGTCGCCGACGACGGCAAGCGGTACAAGCTCACCACCCCCCAGACGGTGGCCGGCGACTACACCAAGGAGTCCTCCGGCTCCGGCGGCGGGCTCACCTCCTCGGACGCGGACGACTTCGAGAAGTTCGGCGTCAGCAACCCCGAGCCCGTGAGCGCGGAGTACAAGTCCGGTGAGGGCATGAGCGTGAAGAAGCTCCAGCTCAACGGCGTCTGGGGCGAGGTGAAGGACCCGGAGTCGGTTGTCGACGGCGCCTTCGCGAAGATCGCCCAGGAGGCCGAGAAGGACTCCTCGACCAGCAGCGGAATGAAGGCCGAACTGGTGGGCAGCCCGGAGTCGGTGTCGCCCAGCGGCTTCGAGAACGCCGTGATGAAGTGCCAGAACACCAAGTTCACCCCGGGCGAGGGCGGCGGCTCCAGCGGCATACCCAGCAAGGGGTTCACGATCCCGATCTGCATGTGGGGTGACAACAGCACGGTGGGCTATGTGGTCGTCTCCGACGCGGCCGCGGCGCTGTCCGGCAACGGCATGTCGCTCGACGAGGCCGGTGAGATCACCGCGAAGGTCCGCAACGACGCGCGGGTCGAGATCAAGTAGCCGAGCGGGCCGCCCAGTTCACAGGCCACAGCCGATCCGGAGGGGGACCCCCACAGCCATGAGCCACAACCAGCCACCGCCACCGGGGCCCTACGGCGGCGGACCCGGCCCGTACGGGGGCGCTCAGCCCAATCCGTACAGCGGAGGGCAGCAGCAGCCCGCGGAGCCCAACCCGTACGCGCAGCCGCAGGGTTACGGCTATCCGCAAGCGCAGCCTCCGCAGGGCTATGGCTACCCGCAGCAGGCGGGTCCCTACGGCCAGCCGCCCTACCCCGCGCCGCCCGCGGCCGGCGGCGGCGGCAACCGCACCAAGATCATCGCGGTGACGGTGGCCGGGCTCGTGGTGGTGGGCGCCATCGTCACCGGCGCCGTGGTGCTGTCCGGCGGCGACGACGGCCCGAAGTCGATGAAGCTGGTCACCCCCAAGACGCTCGACGACGGCACGTACACGCTGGACAAGGGCACGGACGACCTCGACAACGAGGGCACCAGCGTGCAGGGCAGCATGCCCGAGGGCGCGACCTCGGTGCTGGCCCAGTACAAGCGGTCGGACGACGACAACTCGGGGCTCGCCTTCTCCGGGATGTACGGCGAGATCAGCGACCCGGAGGCGGTCCGGGACGAGATGTTCAAGGGCTTCGAGGGCGGCGACGGCTCCCCCTCGGTGGAGAAGAAGCGCAAGCGGTTCCAGCCGGAGGGCGCTGACGGCCCCTCGGTGGAGTGCGAGGTGGTCAAGCTCTACGACCGGATCTACGCCCCGGCCTGCGTCTGGGCGGAGGAGACGGACGCGGCGATGGTGCTCGACGTCAACGCGGAGAACACCTCGGCGTCCGACGCCGACATGGAGTCCTTCGCCAAGGTGACCGCGGGCATCTACCAGGACACCCGCAAGCCCGCCTGAACCACCCGTAAGACGCCCACAGGGCGCGTACGACACGAAGAGGGCCCCGGGAGACCGGGGCCCTCTTCGTATGCTCTTTGCGGGGCGGCTGCGCGTGCGGGGCGCCTACGCGCTCTTCTCGTGCCGCTCGCCCGGCTCGGTGCCCCGGGTGCGGGGCACCAGTGTGGGATTCACATTGGAGTGCACGACGTCCTCGGTGATGACGACGCGGGCCACGTCCTTACGGGACGGCACCTCGTACATCGCCGACATCAGCACTTCCTCGATGATGGCGCGCAGGCCCCGGGCCCCGGTGCCGCGCAGGATCGCCTGGTCGGCGATGGCCTCCAGGGCCGGACGGTCGAAGTCCAGCTCCACACCGTCGAGTTCGAACAGCCGCTGGTACTGCTTCACCAGCGCGTTCCGCGGCTCGACGAGGATCTGAAGCAGCGCCTCGCGGTCCAGGTTGTGGACCGAGGTGATGACCGGGAGACGGCCGATGAATTCCGGGATCATTCCGAACTTCACCAGGTCCTCGGGCATGACCTCCTGGAACTGGTCGCTCGCCTCGATCTCGCGCTTGGAGCGGATCGTGGCGCCGAAGCCGATGCCCTTGGCACCCGCCCGCGACTCGATGATCTTCTCCAGACCGGCGAAGGCACCGCCCACGATGAACAGCACATTCGTGGTGTCGATCTGGATGAACTCCTGATGCGGATGTTTCCGGCCGCCCTGCGGCGGCACCGACGCCGTGGTCCCTTCCAGGATCTTCAGCAGCGCCTGCTGAACGCCCTCGCCGGAGACATCGCGGGTGATCGAGGGGTTCTCGCTCTTACGGGCCACCTTGTCGATCTCGTCGATGTAGATGATGCCCGTCTCGGCCTTCTTGACGTCGTAGTCGGCGGCCTGGATCAGCTTGAGGAGGATGTTCTCCACGTCCTCGCCGACATAGCCCGCCTCGGTGAGCGCGGTGGCGTCGGCGATGGCGAAGGGGACGTTGAGCATCCGGGCGAGGGTCTGCGCCAGCAGGGTCTTGCCGGAGCCGGTGGGGCCGAGCAGCAGAATGTTGGACTTCGCCAACTCGATGCCGTCGTCCCGGCTGTGACCGCCGTTCTCGCCCGCCTGGACCCGCTTGTAGTGGTTGTAGACGGCGACCGAGAGGGCCTTCTTGGCGGCCTCCTGGCCGACCACATAGCCCTCGAGGAATTCATAGATCTCGCGCGGCTTGGGGAGTTCCTCCCAGCGCACTTCGGAGGTCTCGGCGAGCTCCTCCTCGATGATCTCGTTGCAGAGATCGATGCATTCATCGCAGATGTACACACCCGGGCCCGCGATGAGCTTCTTCACCTGCTTCTGGCTCTTCCCGCAGAACGAGCACTTGAGCAGGTCGCCGCCGTCACCGATGCGTGCCACGAGGTGCTTCCCCTTCGCCTTGGATCCGCTTTGCTGCGCGGAACCGGGTGCTTGCGCTGCGCTTTCTGCTTCTTTTCCCGTGGGCCGGGGCCCTCAGCCCTCTACGACGGTACCTTGCCGGGCCCCCGGTTCGGGCCCCCCTTGGACCTACTCGGTCCAAGGGAGGTGTCGCCACCGAAGATTCAGCCGAGACCGACCGACGTCTTGCGGGTGGAAACGATCTGGTCGACAAGACCGTACGCCAGGGACTCCTCGGCCGTGAGGATCTTGTCCCGCTCGATATCGTCGCGGATCTTCTCGATGGGCGTGGTGGAGTGCTTGGCCAGCATCTCCTCGAGCTGCGAGCGCATCCGCAGGATCTCGTTGGCCGCGATCTCCAGGTCGGAGACCTGACCACGCCCGGTCTCACTGTACGGCTGGTGGATCAGGATGCGGGCATTGGGCAGGGCCATCCGCTTGCCCGGCGTACCGGCGGCGAGCAGCACGGCCGCGGCGGACGCCGCCTGGCCCATGCAGACCGTCTGGATGTCGGGCTTGACGAACTGCATCGTGTCGTAGATGGCGGTCAGCGCGGTGAACGAGCCGCCGGGAGAGTTGATGTAGACCGAAATGTCGCGGTCCGGGTCCATCGACTCCAGGCACAGGAGCTGCGCCATCACGTCGTTGGCCGAGGCGTCGTCGATCTGGACGCCCAGGAAGATCACGCGCTCCTCGAAGAGCTTCGCGTACGGGTCGTACTCGCGGATGCCCTGGGAGGTGCGCTCGACGAAACGCGGAACGACATAGCGGGATTCGGCCATCGGGCCGTTGTACAGGCCGCTGCCGGGGAAGTTGCTCATCTGGGTCTTCACCATCCTGTGGCGATCTGGGGGCTGGAGGTCGGCTACGGGACGGCGGGACTCAGGCCCCGGTGCCGCCCCCGCCCGGAACGCTGGAGGCGGACGTCATGACGTCGTCGACCAGGCCGTACTCCTTGGCCTCCTGGGCGGAGAACCAGCGGTCGCGGTCGGAGTCACGGACGATCTGCTCAACCGTCTGGCCGGTGTGGAAGGAGGTCAGCTCGGCCATGCGCTTCTTGGTGTGCAGCAGCCGCTCGGCGTGAATCTTGATGTCCGAGGCGGAACCCGCCAGACCCGCGGAGGGCTGGTGGATCAGGATCTCGGCATTGGGCAGCGCGAAACGCTTGCCCGGGGTGCCCGCGCTCAGCAGGAACTGCCCCATCGAGGCGGCGAGGCCCATCGCGATGGTGACCACGTCGTTCTGGATGTACTGCATGGTGTCGTAGATCGCCATGCCGGCCGAGATCGAGCCGCCCGGAGAGTTGATGTAGAGGTAGATGTCCTTGTCCGGATCGGCGGCGAGCAGAAGAAGCTGAGCCGTGATCTTGTTGGCGATGTCGTCGTCGACCGGCTGGCCGAGGAAGATGATCCGCTCGCCGAGCAGCCGGTTGTAGACCTGGTCGCCGAGGCCACCGACGGTCGGCTCGCCGGCGGCGGAAGGCATCGTATTCGTCACGTATCCACCTGCTCGTCTCTGACGGCTGACTGGCCGTCTCAGCGTCTTCTTCTGGGGTGCGGGGGTGTGGCCGCCGGTGCGGCCCCGGCGGGCTTGCGAGACTCCCCTGCCCTCGTATCTACGGACCCTAACGCGCTGGTCGGCGGGCGCCATCCCGCATCAGGAACTGTTCGCTCTGAGCGCATGTTCCGGCGCCGGACCGGCATCGCGGAACACGAACGGGCCCGGACGCGTGCAGACGTTCGGGCCCGTTCGTACGGGCTGGAGCGGACCGGGATCAGCTCTCGGCCTTCTCCTGCTTCTCCTGGGACTCCTCGGCGGCCTCGGCCTCGGCGGGCGCCTCGACGGCCTCGGAGGTGGCCTCGACCGTCTCGCCGGTCTCGTCCTCCTCGTCGTCCAGGTCGACGGTCTCGCCCTTGTCGTCGACGACCTTGGCGGCCTCGACCACGACGGCCAGCGCCTTGCCGCGGGCGACCTCGCCGACGAGCATCGGCACCTGGCCGCCCTCGACGACGGCCTGGGCGAACTGGTCCGGGCTCATGCCGGAGGACTGCGCACGGCGCATGAGGTGCTCGGTGAGCTCCTCCTGGCCGACCGAGAGCTGCTCCTTGTTGACCAGCTCGTCGAGGACGAACTGGGTCCGGATGCCCTTCTCGGCCTGCTCCTTGAGCTCGGCGTCGAACTCCTCGGCGGTCTTGTCCTGCATTTGCAGGTAGGACTCGAGGTTCAGGCCCATCTGACCGAGCTGGTGGTGCTCGAGGTTGTGCTTACGGGTGTTGATCTCTTCCTCGAGAAGCTTCTCGGGGATCGGCACCTCGACCAGCTCCAGCAGGGCGTCCAGCACCTTCTCCTGGGCCTGGGTGGCCTGCTCGAACTTCTTCGACCGCTCCAGGCGCGTACGGCTGTCCGCGCGCAGCTCCTCGAGGGTGTCGAACTCGCTGGCCAACTGGGCGAAGTCGTCGTCGAGCTCCGGCAGCTCACGGGCCTTGACCTCGGACACCTTGACCGAGACCTCGGCCTCCTTGCCCTGGGCGGAGCCGCCCTTGAGCTCGGAGGTGAAGGTGGCCTCGCCACCCGCCTCCAGGCCGGTCACAGCCTCGTCGATGCCGTCCAGCAGCTCGCCGGAGCCGATGGTGTAGGTGACGCCGGTGGCGACACCGTCCTCCAGGACCTCGCCCTCGACCTTGGCCTCGAGGTCGATCACGACGATGTCGCCCTCGGCGGCGGCGCGCTCCACCGGGCTGGTGGTGGCGAACCGCTCACGGAGCTGCTCGACGGACTTGTCGAGGTCCTCGTCCGAGACCTCGACGGCGTCGACGGTGACCTCGATACCGGAGTAGTCCGGGATCTCGATCGTCGGGCGGATGTCGACCTCGGCGGTGAAGGTCAGCAGCTCGTTGTCCTTGAGCTCGGTGATGTCCACCTCGGGCTGGCCGAGCGGGTTCAGCTCACCCTCGTTGACCGCGTCGGTGTAGAACTTCGGGAGCGCCTCGTTGACGGCCTCTTCCAGGACGGCGCCACGACCGAACCGCTGGTCGATGATGCGGGCCGGGATCTTGCCCTTACGGAACCCAGGCACCGTGACCTGCTGGTTGATCTTCTTGTACGCCGCGTCGAGGCTGGGCTTGAGCTCCTCGAAGGGCACCTCGACAGTGAGCCGAACCCGGGTCGGGTTCAGGTTCTCCACGGCGCTCTTCACGGTTCGGTCTCCTTGGGGGCTGACGTGTGGTGTTCAGCTACGGTGCGCTGTCGCGTCGCAGCGGATTCGCGTCCGGTTAAAAAGACACAGACACGCAGCTTGCATAGTAACCGCAAGCATGACGAGCCCCACAACGCGATCTTGACGCCTGTGGATGGTCGGGGTGGCCGGATTCGAACCGACGACCTTCCGCTCCCAAAGCGGACGCGCTACCAAGCTGCGCCACACCCCGTCGGTGCGACACGTAGGGTACATGCCCGCGGACCCCCCGGCTGCCGGTTATTCGACTGGTGGGCAAGGGTGTGCGGGGAACGGTGGAGAACCGCTACGATGCATCTCGTGCCGCGATCCGGGTGATCATGCCTGGGCGGAGGTGTCCGGGTGACCGGTGCGTCCGTGTACGCGGCGTGTGCGGGCGTAGCTCAATGGTAGAGCCCCAGTCTTCCAAACTGGCTACGCGGGTTCGATTCCCGTCGCCCGCTCCACTGCTTTCGGCCCGGCCCGGGGAACTCCCCGGAGCCGGGCCGTTTGCGTATGCGCACACGCCCGGGCATCCGCGCCCCCGTGACGCGGGGCGCGGATGCCTCGGGGGCCGAGTCGGGCGGCGTCAGGGGTTGATGTCGGCAAGCGCCTCGGCGGCCGAGTCGAGGAACTTCTGGATGTCCGGCGCGACGTTGGACGAGGCGAGCAGGAACCCGAAGAGGATCGCGACGAGGGCAGGACCCCACTTGACCCGGCCATTCCGGATCATTATCACCAGGATGATGCCCACCAGCAGCACCAATGACAGGGAAATGGCCACAACATCCCACCCTCAGTCGCACACGTCTCACAGGCCCCGGAAGCACGCGACCACGCACACCCCCGCAGCCACCATCGTGCCATCAACTCCCCCCGTTCAGCAGCGGGATGGAGCGATATACGGTCACGCGTGCACACGCCACCCACCCCTCCGGCACCCAGCCGGTATCCGCTCATTCAAAGGGGACCGGGTGATACTGCCCACAACTCGGCGGGACGCCCGGACGATTAATTCCGACCGCTCCGGATGATCTCGGGCGGGAATTCGGAATTCGCCCGGCGATCACTCGACAGGGTGACAAAACATCAATGAATCAGACATTCCGCCAGAGCCCCCTGCGGGGCATATGCCCCAATTAAGTAGGATGAAAGCGGTCAGAACGGGCGGTCTGGGCCGGGATATCGAATGATCGCATCGCTTTGTCGACTCCCCATCGACTTCCCGGAGTCGACTATCGGCCGTGATGCGAAGAGCATGAACGGAAAGCAAACAGAACGAGGTTTTACGCAATACAGGTTTGAGCGCTATCGTGCCTCAGATGTTTCACGCTGCCATGACTCCCCCACGCGCAGTGAGGTCCCGGGTGGTCTCCCCCAGTTCCTGGTGGGAGGGCCTGTGACCAACTCCCTGCGCCCGCACGGTTATCAGCGGACCCCGCTCCCCCAGGAGGCGGCGCCCACTCCCCCCACACAGCGGGCCGAAGAGCCAGGGCAGCAGGCGTCCACCCCGCCCGCCCCCAGCGCCGCCGCCGGGCAGCAGCCCAAGCAGCGGGACGCGTTCTTCGACAACGCGAAGTACCTCGCGATCGTGCTGGTCGCGATGGCCCACTCCTGGGAGCCGCTGACCGACTCCAGCCGCACCGCGGAAGCGCTGTACATGGTCGTGTACACCTTCCATATGCCGGCCTTCATCGTGATCTCCGGCTACTTCTCGCGCAGCTTCGACATGCGGCCGGACCGGCTCAAGCGGCTGATCACCGGCGTAGCGGTGCCCTACGTGATCTTCGAGGTCGCGTACACGCTGTTCAAGCGCTGGGCGGACGACGATCCGACGTACGACTTCAGCCTGCTCGACCCCTGGTACCTCACCTGGTTCCTGATCGCGCTGTTCGTATGGCGGCTGTCCACTCCGCTCTGGAAGCTGGTGCGCTGGCCGATCCCGCTCTCGCTCGCGGTCGCCACCCTCGCCGCCGTCTCGCCCGACATCGGTGACGACCTGGACATGCAGCGGGTGCTCCAGTTCCTGCCGTTCTTCGTCCTCGGCCTGTGCATGAAGCCCGAGCACTTCCAGATGGTCCGCCGCCGCTCCGTGCGGATCGCGTCCGTGCCGATCTTCGCGTGCGCCCTGGTGTTCGCCTACTGGGCGGCGCCGCGGATGACCTCCGTGTGGTTCTACCACCGCGACAGCGTCCAGGAGCTGGGCGCGCCGCCGTGGACCGGCCCGGTGATGACGCTCGCCCTCTTCGGCTGCTCGGTCGTGCTGGTGAGCTGCTTCTTCGCCTGGGTGCCGCGGCGGCACATGTGGTTCACGGTGCTGGGCGCCGGGACGCTGTACGGCTATCTGCTGCACGGCTTCCTCGCCAAGGGCTCCCGCTTCTGGGGCTGGTTCGACCACGAGTGGCTGCACAAACCGCTGGGGGAGATCACGGTCACGGTCATCGCCGCCTCCGTGGTCACCGTGCTGTGCACGCCTCCCGTGCAGCGGATCTTCCGCTTCGCCATGGAGCCGAAGATGGCCTGGGCCTTCCGCAAGGACCCCGCCGAACAGGCCCGCAGCCGTACGACGACGGCGGCCTAGCGCTCCGCTGGAAGTGTCACGATGCGTCGTCGGCCGACTGCGGCGCCGTCGTGGCTGATCGCGCCCACGCGGCGGAGCCGCACATCGACACGGCCCCGCGCCCCTTCGGGGCGCTGCCCGAACCGTGGCGGACTTCCTCCGACCTGCTGAACGCGCCAACGGCCGCCACGAGCCGAAGGGCTGGCCCGCGGATTCCGCGGGCCAGCCCTTCTCAGCTCGTCTACGGCTCAAGGCGTGCAGCTCACGGCTTCGGCGTCGTACGGCGCAGCGCCGCACGGGCCGGGAGCGCCGTCGCCGCGAGGCCCAGCACTACGGCGGCGCCCGCGAAGCCCGCGTAGGTGAGCGGCGGCACATACGGGTCCTCGCCGGTCAGGCCGCGCATCATCGGCACCAGCGTGGCCAGGGCGATCGCCGTGCCCAGGGCGATGCCCGCCGTGGCCACCAGCAGCGCCTCCCAGCGCACCATCCCGAGCACCTGCCGCCGGGTGGTGCCGATCAGCCGCAGGGTGCCCAGTTCGCGGCGGCGGTCCAGCACGGTCATCACCAGGGTGTTGACGGCGGCTACGGCGGCGAAGCCGCCGAGGACGGCCGCCATGACGGTGTTGGCCCAGGCGTTCAGCTTCCGGTCCTCGTTCTGGGCCGCCGCGTAGCCGTCCCGGTCGGTGACCTGCTCACCGAGCCGGCCGAGCGCCGCCGCGACGGCCTTACGGTCGGCATCTTCGTCGTCCCGCACCAGCACATCGCTGTCGAACGCCGACGTCATATGGCCGGCCAGCGCCGTACGGGGGACGGTGAGCTCGGCGATGCCCAGCCCGCGCCCGTAGATCGCGACCACGGTGGGCGAGATCCTCGTACCGTCCGGGAGGTGGAGGGCGAGCCGGTGGCCGACCCGGGCGTGGGCCGCCTTCGCCAGGAGCGCGTCGACGGCCACCCGGCCCGGCCCCAGGGCGGCCAGGCGGCCCTCACGGACGTCCAGGTCCTGTACGGCCGCCACATCGCGGCCGCTCCCCGAGACGCCCTGCGCCGAGGCGGTCCGCAGCCAGCGGCCGTCGCCCGAGCCCACCGGGACCAGCACCCCCGTGCGCAGCAGCCCCACCGACGCGGCCACGCCCCGTACGGAGCCGGCGCGGGCCGCGGTACCGGAGGGGAGCCCGTCCGGGGCGGAGATCACCTGGTCGGCGACGATGCCCGCCCGCCGCTGGCGGTCGCCCGCGTGGTCCTCGCTGGTGTGCATGAACACCAGCGTCGAGGCGAAGGCCATGGCCAGCACGATCGGGGTGATCGCCGAGGCCAGGCGGCGGGCGTTGGCCCGGCTGTTGGCCTCGGCCAGATGGGCCGACGCGGGCCCCGCGCGCAGCGGCAGACCGATCAGCCAGGCGCACAGCCGGGCGATGACCGGGCCGAGCAGGGCCACGGCGAGCATGAACAGCATCACGACTCCGAGCGCGGCGTTGGCCGCGTCGTCGCCGGAGGCGGCGGTGGCGACGCCGGTCATGACGATGCCGCCGACGAGGGCCGCGACGCCGAGGACCGTACGGATCACACCGGGCCGCAGCCGTTCGACGGCCGCCTCGCCGAGCGCCCGCCCGGGCGGGATCCGCGCCGGGCGGCGGGCGGCCATCAGGCCCGCCAGGAGCGAGGTGAGAAGGCCGGCGCCGACGGCGGTGACGAGCGGAATCCAGGAGACGGAGAGTTCCACGGGCCCGGGGATGGCGCCCTTCTCCTTGAGCTGTCCGAACCACCAGTGGGCGAGCGCGTATCCGGGCAGCAGCCCGGCCGCGCCCGCGAGCGGGGCGACCAGCAGCGCCTCGGCCGCGACGGAGCGGCGGATCTGGCGCGGGGTGGCGCCGATCGCCCGCAGCAGGGCCACCTCGCGGCCGCGCTGGCCGACGGAGAGGGCGACGGTGCCCGCGGTGGTGAAGACGGCGACGGCGGTCGCGATACCGCCGAAGGAACCGCCGAGCCCCATCAGCGTCTCTCTGGCGTTCGCGAGCGCGGGCTCCTCGATGGCGCCCCGGCCGCCGCCGGTGTGCACGCGCGGGGAGTGCGCCGCGCCCTTCACGGTCCGCTTCAGACGGGCGGCCAGCCGGTCCGGGGCGGTGCCGGGGCGGGGGCGGACGAGGACGGCGTCCACGGTGGTGGGATGGCCGCTCAGCGCCCGGGCCCGGCGGTCGGTGAACCACGCCGTAAGGCCGTCACCTTCGGCGCCGCCCGCCTTACGGGTCACACCGGAGACCCGGAACGTGTGGCGGCCGTCCGGCGCCGTCACGGTGATCCGGCCACCGACGCCGGTGCCCGCCGCACGGGCGGCCCCGGGGCTGAGGACGGCCTCGCCGTCCCGGGGCGCCGTGCCCGAGGCGAGCGCCGCCCCCGTGAAGGGCGCCGCACCCCAGCCATGGCCGGTGAGCGCCCCATGGGCGGTGCGCAGGGGGAAGGTCATATCCGGGGCCGCGGCCGCGGCCCCGGGGGTGCGGGCGGCGGTGGCCACCAGGGAGGCGTCGAGCCGGGCGCGGTCGGGGACCGGCTCGGATTCGTCCGAGCGGCCGTCGCCGTGACCGATGACGTAGTGCACCCGCTGGTCGGCGGCGACCACGACGGGGGCGTTCGCATAGCGCTGCGGCGGTACGGAGGCCCGGATCCCGGTCTCCAGCAGGATGCCGCACGCGGAGACGATCGCCGCGGCCACGGCCAGGGCGATGAAGGTGCCCGCGAAGGCGGACGGCTTGAAGCGGACGGCGGCGCGGGCCAGTCCGTTGGTGAGCGGCCTCACCGGACCCCCTCCGCGGCCCAGGCCGTGGCGGGGGCCGTGGCCGGGGCCGGAGTGCGGGCGGTGAGGCGGGTCATCCGCTCGGCGATCTCATGGGCCGGGGCCCGGCGGAGCCGGTCGGCGATCGCGCCGTCGGCGAGGAAGAGCACGCGGTCGGCGTAGCTCGCGGCGACCGGGTCGTGCGTGACCATCACGACGGTCGCGCCCAGCGCGTCCACGGCCTGCCGCAGGAGGGTGAGCACCTCGGCGGCGGTGTTGGTGTCCAGGGCGCCGGTCGGCTCGTCGGCGAAGACGACATCGGGGCGGGTGACCAGGGCGCGGGCGATGGCCACCCGCTGCTGCTGGCCGCCGGAGAGCTCACCGGGCCGCCGCCTGGTCTGCTCCCCCAGCCCGACCTGGGCGAGCACCTCACGGGCCCGGTGGCGGTCGGGGCGGGCGCCC